>JANYKV010000186.1 GCA_025358055.1 Gemmatimonadota bacterium | reverse complement strand
CCCTGGCCGTCATAACCGCCCACAATCAGCGCCCGGCGGTCCGGAAGGGCTGTCGCGGTTGAAAAGAACCGGGCGCCGTCCAATTGCCCAGCGACCCGGTGGAACGAGCTTGATGGAGGATCATAAGCCTCGACCTGCATTGCGCCCCCGGCGACCAAGATGCGGCCATCCGAGAGCGTCACCACAGCGGAGCCAAGTTTGAACCGAGGAAAGTCCATCTGTCCGGCTGGGGAGAATGCCTTCCTCATCGGATCGTACCGCACCGCATCCGTAAGGATCCCTCGCCAATCACCCCCACTCGAACCGCCGAGGATCAGTACGGTTCCGTCCGCCAGGCGCACCGCGGCGTGCTTGTATCGAGGGAAAGCCATATCACCTGCTGCTTCGAATTGGTCGGTTGCGGGATCGAAGGTTTCAGCGCTGGCCAAGGGGCGTTGATATTCACCGCCACCAACGATCAACACTCGGCCGTCCGCGAGAAGCGTCGCGGTGTGTTGGCCGCGCGCGGCATGCATGGAACCGGTGCGTCGAGATCGGCCCACGACGGGGTCGTAGAGTTCGGCGGATGCGAGGGCGCCGCGATTCTCACCGCCGACGATCAGCACCTTTCCACTCGGCAGCAAGGTGGCGGTGAAGTCATCGCGAGCCTCCAACATGGCTCCGGCTGCAACGAAGCGGTTCGCGGCCGGATCATACATCTCGGCACTGGCTAGAGGCCCCGACGAGCCGTCACCACCGAGAATCAAAACCCGCCCGCCCGCCAACGGAATCGCTTGGTGGCCGGCTCGGGCGGTCGCAAGATCCGGCCCCGCGGACCAGCGGTCGGGGGTTGACGAGAAGAATTCTGTGGATGCGAAGTAGCGACCGTCGTGCTCCATCCCGCCGACGACCAACACCAACCCGCCGGGAAGCAGCGTCGCGCTATGCGCGGCCCGGCTGGCCTGCATGGGCGCGGTCACAATTACGCTGCCCGGCGAGGCCGTGGGCGGGCTTGGGTTTTCAGCGCCCCGAATCAGGACGAGGCAAGTAAGGAACCACGTGGCGCGCGGAGTCATGAGCATCTCGCAAGAAGGGGGTACTTCTTGGATGCCGCTCAACCCAAGTGTGTTTGAGGTGCCACATCGAAGTGTGAGTGAGAGACGCTACGCGTGGAACAGGTAGCTGAGTTTCAGGAAAAACCCGTCGCTCGTTCGCTCGAACCGCCGAAATCGAAAGGCCAACGGTTCGCTCAAGCTGCTGCCGTACCCCGCGAAGAAAACGGTGCCCGGAGAAGGCTGGTAGGAGAACAGCCAATCCACGCGGAGAACGTTGTCCTCCCGGGCCGTTGCCAGCTTGAAAACACCGTCGGTCGGATCCCGAATGAGGATGGGGTAGTTGGTTCGGGAATCATCGCGCAGATCGCTTTGACGGTTGGAAGTGTACTGGCCGACCAGGCGCAGGAAAACGGCACGCGACACCTGATACTCCACCTTCAGCCGGGGAATGTCGATTCGGCCGGCGTTGGTGCCGTCGCTTCGCCGATTATAGAACCGCAGCGCGTAGCTGCTTTCGAACCGAAGTTTTTCGGTGGGGCGGAACGTCAGCGCGAGATTGGCCAGCCCGATGTTTCCGGAAGACCACTCGAGAAAATTCTCGTCCTTCCCCCAAATGTAGAACCCGGTGAGGGCAAAGCCTTTGATTTGCGGCGTCGTGAGCGAAATGTTGTAGTCTCGGTTGTAGAGTCGAGGGGTGCCGGTGAAGGCCACGGTGTCGAACCCGGTCTTGGTCGGCACTTGAAGCCGATAGTCCGCATACAGGGTTTTGTCGAAACCGAACGATTCGAATAGGAGCCCGGTGTTGAGGGTCCAACCGCCCCGCAGCGTCCAGGTGGTGAAAAAGTGGAGCTGTCGGTCTTGCGAAGCCCGCCCATGCACGAAATCATCGTACACCCAAAAGAAATTGGTGTTCATCGATCCGACGAAGCGTTCGAAGATGCCTCCCTTCTTGCCATATAGCGTGATGGAGGGGGTCATGAAAAACGTGGCGAGCGCTCCTCGCCCGATGAACCCGCTCTGCGCTTCAAAATCCTCCGAGAAGCCGCGCACGCTGGCTTGCAGTCCGAACGTCCGCCCAGTCCGTGTGAAGCTTGCCAACCACGAGGGGCCGGTCCGGGTACCGGAATCGGAGCGCGTGCGGCTCACGGCCGCTGTCACCAGGAATGAATTGATCCCCCCCGTGACCAAGTGGGCATCGGCCGCGATCACCCGGTTGTAGTCGTGGCCGTCAATCTTGTCGGTATACACCAACCCGAGGCGGGACTGACTCCCGATGTCGCGCTGGACCCGGAGGATGTTATACACCGGATTGTCATTGCCCGATGCCGAAGTCTCTTTGCTGTCCACGGCCGAGAGAAACGCGATACTGGTGCCTGAAAGCGAACCCGTAACTTTGGTGGCTGCGACGGGCGAGGCGATACGCCGGGTGTAGATCAGTTGGGTGGGTGTCGTAAAATACTCGAGGCCATCAAGAAAGAACGGCCGCTTTTCAGGAAAGAAGAGGGCGACCCGTGGGTCTGCCGCGATCTGGCCCACGTCGGCTTCCACCTGAGAGAAATCGGGATTCACCGTACCATTCAGCGTCAGATCAGGGGTCAATCCCCATTTGATGCCACCACCCACTTGGGGCCGGCCCCCCGTGTACTCCCACCGCCCCGCATCGTTCGGGGCGCCATCGACCGTCGATGTGACGGAAGGATTCAGCTCGAGCACCAGCCCGCGCCGGATGTCCTGCAACCCGGCCAGACTTCCAGCCTGGCCGATGAACGAGGACGCCGCGCGCTGCGCGGGGGCCCACGTGTCTTCGCGGTTCGAGTATGCGCTCTTCCGAATGATCTGGAGCGACCAATCCTGCAAGTTGGCCCGCTGGTATTTGAGGCTCGCGAACGGAATCCGGATTTCAATCTCGTAGCCGGCCTCGGTCAGCCGCCCCTTGGAATCAAAGACGTAGTCGGGACTCAGGTCCGCCTGCTCCCGGCCAACTGTCTGCGTCCCAAAGGTGGCCTTGGCTTGGGCGCCCTCGACCAGCGCGCCATCCGCTTGGACTCCCAGCGGATTCGAGGCGAACATGAATATTTGACGTCCATCCTTGAACGTGCCGAGTTGGATTTCGATGTAGTCGTCGGTGAGAATGCCCGCGTCCCGCGCGGTCAGATGGGCGCGGACCGTCCCGGGTTGGGCGTGAGCCCGGACTCCGAAGTGAATCGCCGTCGGAGAATACCAGACCAACACCTCGGTGGAGTCCTCGGCGGGGCGGTTATCCACCGGTGAGTACTGCGTGAATTCGGTGAGGCGCGCCGCGCGCGCCCACACCGGCTCGGTGAGCGCCCCATCGACGGTGATCTCCGCATCGATCCGCGGCAGCTCGACCCGCAGTTCATGCCGGGCGCCTCGGTAGACGAGCGTGTCAGGCGCAAGTAGGTGCAGCACGAACAGGGCGCTCGGCAGCATATGGTCCATGAAAGTGAGGGACTTGACCAACCCCATCGGCTATCGAAATCGGGGCGGAGGTCGGTCGACCGGGGTCGGGGAATATAGCCAGAGACGACCCCGAGACGCGGACCTTGGCGGGTCGCGAGGCCGGGTCGCCGATTGGAGTTGCGACCCCGGCAACTTCGTCCATGGCGCACTGCAGCTGACGGAATGGTCGTCCCGTGGCTAGGCCGGCGGCCGCTGACCTCCACCGCCGGGGCCGCCAATGCGGAAGGTCGGGGTCCGGATGCTCTCCGGAACCTGGCCCCACTGCTCCTTGGTAAGAATGTCCTGGGACACTTTCAGAACCCGGCGGTACTCCTCGCGTCCCGCTTCGAGTCGCGGACGAATGCGCGCAAAGAGACGCGGACCGTCGGGATTGGGACCCGCTTGTTCGATTTCCGTCCGCACCTGCTCCGCCAGCGCCTTTACGTGCGCGGTAAAGGAATCGGAGAGCGCCGTCAGTTTGGTGACCTGACTGTCGTCGAGCCGGAAGCCAAGCTTGAGCTCCAGAATCTTCGCGGCGGGGTTCGGCAACATCGACTCGAAACGGCTGGCCAGACCTCCTTGGCCTTGGCCGGCCGGCCCCGCGCCACCAGCCGCACCGGCACCTCCGCCCCGGCGCAGACCATCGAGGAATTCGCGTTGTCGATCGGGGCCGATCGTGTACCGCGCTTGGAGGGCAATCTGGAATGGCACCCGATACGCATTTGCGGTGGCACCAACCGAGCCGAACCGCTCGTTGACGGTGTAGAGAAATCGCTGGGTTACCGGATCGAACCCGCGAACGAATAGCAGCGTGGGATCCGGGCGCACGAATTGACCCCAGCCGTGCAGGTTGCCGGCGCCATGAAAGAGTTGATCGAGACCGGCCACCATATTGGACGTCACCAACGACACCATGAGCCGACGTTGGAGGCCCAGCACATTGGGCCGGTAATTGAACTGGAGATCCAGGGAAGGTTGCCACGGTCCCGAACAGCTATTGCGACCCGCCACGGTTCCGAACTGCGCGGTGAGGCAGGACACGGCGCCGGACGACCCGGCCGCCAAGAGCCGATGCAGCCCGTTGCTGAGGGCCGAATCGGCCACCACGACCGGATTCGCGATGAAGGCCCGATCGTTGCGTTGGCCATCGCCATTGATGTCGGCATTCACCATCGGAGTATAGGGAGCGCCCGAGGTGAGCCGGGCAATGGTCGTGATTTCGAAGCTCCCTCCGACCGGATAGGTCATGGTGGCCAGAAAGCTATGGCGGCGCTCGAAGTCGCTGGTACCCCACTCACGGACATTGGGATCGCCGGCGGTGGTTGCCGCACCGAATCCTCGACTCGCCGAGCCCCCGCTGAACGATGACTGATCCCGTGACCGGGCGAACGTGTAGGAGACTTGAAAGATGACGCCCTTCGAAGTAAACCCGTTCGCGGAGAGCACGAGCTGCTCCGATTTCGATTGCAAATCTGAGTCAGTCGACAGCACGGATCCGAGTTCGGGATGGAGGCGGGACCCAAACAGGCTGACAGACCCTGTGGCAGGATCGATGCCGTTCAGTGCGGCGAACACCGGTCGGCTGCCCTCCCCAGCCAACACGAACCGCGGCGCCGGGCTCAAATTCAAGTCCCGAAACCCCGTCTGACTGACGCCACGGGCAAAACTCGCCTCCGCGCTCAGGGCGTACAAACCGATCCGGCGGGTGAGGCCGAGTGAACCCCGCCAGGCGCGTGGCGAAGTAAAATTGGGGTCGAACACCGTCACCGACGGATTGCGACTCGGCAGCGTGGTGGGAGTGCCGTTGCAGGTTGTGGGAATGGTCGAGGGGTCGGCGGTGTAGGCGCTCCATTCCGGTGTCGGAGTACTCGGGCCAATGCAGATGAGCTGCGACTCGGAGCCGGCCAGGCCCGTGGCACTCTGTGCGCTCGCCAAGAGAGCTACTGGTGTCGGGCTCCGAAATTCACCGGCGCCCCCGCGCAGGATGAACTTGGGGACTCCCTGCTCGTTCGCACCCAACGTCCAGGAAAAGCCCACCCGCGGACTCAAGTGCCACTCCGAGGGGAACTGGTCGGTGCGCCGGCCGAAGAAGGCCTGCACTTGCTGATTGTTCGCGGGCGCCCCATCGAACGCGGAGGTTTCGAGGCGGGCCCCATAGGTCATCTGAAATCCGCTCTCATTGCGATAAGTGTCGGCAAGGTACATCGCCCCGTTCAGCGTCTTCCCGCTGTGTGCCGTTGGTGTGAGAGTGCGCGTGAAGGACGCCGGCTGCCCGGTCTCGAGGGCATCGAGCGAGTTGAATGTGAAGGTCCCGTATTGGTTCAGCGTGAACGCTTGGTTCGACCGACTCGAATTGTAGAGGCCGCCGACTTTGATCCGGTGAGAGCCATCCCCCGGCAACCAAGAGAGCTCCTCACTCAATTCGACGTTTCGGTTGCTCGATCGTTGCGGTAAACCGGAATTCCCGCCAAAAATGAGCGTCGAAACCCCTTGGCTCCCATCGTCGAGTTGTGACGCGACTTGCACCCGTCCCTGCGGCAAACGACTGAAGGGGTCCGAACGCTGGTCACCACCACTGACGTACGCTCGCGCTTCGTTGATCAACGTCCCGCCGAACCGCGAGGAGAGAGTCATCATCCCGCCCCCGCTCGAACTGTTCTGAGTACCGCCGGTCGCGGGAAGCGAGAGGGGGCCAATCCGCGTCGGATCCTGGCTGTTGCTCCGAAAGTCGCCGCGCACCATCAGCGTATGTGTTTCAGACAGGAGGTAGTCCATTCGGAACAGCATCGAGAGATCGTCGGTGGATCGATCGCCGTTGAAGCCGGGTGCTTCGTCGACCACACCACTGTTCTGAACCAACCCCAAGAACCGTGCGACGGAATCCGGACTCGCACCCAGGCGCTGGAGCGTGCCGCTCGGTGCACCCAGAAGGGATTGGAGCCCGTCGGAGCGGAGCCGACCCTGCGCTGACCCGAACACAAACAGCTTGTCTTTTTTCAGAGGGCCACCGAGCCCGAACGAAAGTTGATTCTGCGTATAGCCGAGAGCGAAGGCATTAGCTTCACCGGTCTCGATTTCCAAACTCCGGTCGCGGTATCCGTAGTTCATGGTGCCCTGGAGAACATTCGTGCCGCTCCTTGTGGTCGACGCGATCTGGGCCCCACTGAACTGTCCGCGAGCTGCATCGTAGCTGTTGGTGATCACCCGCGTACTCCGGATGGCATCCTGAGGCACCGAGGCGGACCCGAAGGTGAGGCCGTCGAGGGTGATGACGTTGCTGGTGGGTCGGAGGCCGGCCACCGAAAACCCCGAAGCGGTGGAATCGGTGCCCTCAATCGGCACCACGCCGGGAGCGAGAGCTGCAATAGCATTGAAATCGGAAGCGTCCACCGGGAGTCGGGCGAGCTGCTCCGCGCTGAGAACCCGCTCAGTTCCCCCCGGGCCCGCCTGGTTGTTAGCATTGGGGGGCCCGTTCCGACCTCGCACCGCGATTTCTGGTAGCTGCACCGCGCCAGCTGACAGTTTGAAATTTATGACGAGGCGATCTTCATCGGCCTGTCGGGCAATGGTTCGTTGCATCGGGGTAACACCGATCGCGCGCGCCAGAACTCGGTATTGGCCTCCGCCGTCGGGGAACAAGATCCGGTAGCGCCCCTTGGCGTCTGTTTTGGCGGTTCGAGTCACCCGAGTGTCCAGAGAGGTCGCTTCCACCACCGCGTCGGCCATGGGCTGGCCTTGCTCGTTCGTGATGGTACCGGTGATGATATCGGTGGTCGAACCGACCTGCCCTTGCACGGTCCCGGGCCTCGAGAGGCCGAGCAACACGGCGAGGCCAAGCGCGACGATCCGGCCCGCCGACCAGGCAGCCGCAGAGGAAATGGATGAATACACGAGTGCCCGCCGCAGAGTCAGAAGCCACATGTTGTTGGGTCCTTGGATCTTACGCTTGGAAGGACGTTTCTGTTGACGGACCCCGAGAACCTACCCAACCTTAAGGACAGTCCTCGACGCGGCCTGTTAGTGTGGGCTCCCTGACGAAACCGCCCGATCCGCTACGTACACTGAATCCTCCCAGTTGAAGGACAACCTGTGATGCCATTTTCTTCCCGCGCCTCCCTCCTTTTTCTCATCGTGGCCTGGCCATCCCAGATCGGGGCGCAGCTGGCTACCCTCGCTCGCGAGGTCACGATTTACCGGGACTCTTGGGGGATCCCGCATGTCTACGGCCGGACCGATGAGAGTGTGGCGTTCGGGTTCGCCTATGCCCAGGCGGAGGATAATTTCTTCCGGCTCGAGGACAATTTCATTCGTGCCCTCGGCCGGTCGGCGGAGGTAGACGGAGCGGCTAGGCTGCCTGACGATCGCCTCAACCGAACGTTGGGCATCGCTCGGCTCGCCCGGGAAGAGTACGGCCGCCTCGATCATCACATGCAGGCAATTCTCCGGGGGTTCGCCGCGGGTATTGAATTCTTCGTGGCCACTCACCCGAACGCGCACCCCCGCCTGCTCACCCAATTTCAACCCTGGTACCCTCTCGCCTTCATCCGGTACAACTACTATCAGAACGGATTCATTTGGGCATCGGGCATCCGACCGGATGAGCTGCACCTGGCGGCCGCGGGGAGCGCGGAGGAACAGTTCAACCGCGGGTCCAACGGGTGGGTCATCTCACCGTCCCATTCCGCGTCCGGGCACGCATTGCTCTTCATCAACCCTCATCTGCCCTGGTTTGGCCCCGGCCAGGTCTACGAGGGGCACCTCCACAGTGAGACGGGATGGAATTTCGCGGGGTACACTCGCTTTGGATTCCCTTTTCCCTATGTCGGTCACAATGAGCAGCTCGGTTGGGTCAGCACCGACAACTCGGCGGATCTCGCCGATCTGTACGCCGAGCGGTTCGAAGATCCCGTTAATCCTCGGGCGTATCACTACGGCACCGGTGTCCGCTTGGCCGAGGAGTGGACCGATTCGATCGGGGTACTGAACGGGGGACGGATCGAATGGCGCCAGTTCAGGTTTCGAAGGACGCATCACGGCCCGATCATCGGGACCCGCGACGGGCACCCGTTGGCGGTCCGCATGGCGAAGTTCGATTCGGACGGCTGGCTCCGCGAGTGGTATGACATGACCCGCGCCAGTTCGGTAACCGAGCTGCGCTCAGCGATGAAATCGCTCGCCATGAACTTCGGCAATGTTATGGCAGCCGACCGAGGGGGACACACGTGGTACATCTACAACGGTGCGGTCCCCAGGCGGTCCCTCGGGTTCGATTGGACCAAACCGGTGGACGGGAGTAATCCGGAGACTGAGTGGCGCGGATACCATTCCATCGATGAGTTGCCCCAACTGCTCGACCCTACCAGCGGCTGGATGCAAAACTGCAATACCTCGCCATTTGTGTTGACCGACCTCGGCAATCCCGATCCTTTGCGTTTTCCCGCGTACATGGTCGGCGACCAAGACAATCCTCGCGGGAAGATCTCGCGTCGCATTATGGGGGCGAATGCCCGATGGACGTTCGACGACCTCGCACGAGCCGCATTCGATACGCACGTCATTGAAGCCGACAGTGTGCTTCCCGATCTCCTGATCTCTCTGACCAAGCTCGATGACTCGAGCCTCGCTCGGCGACTCGCGCAGCCTATTGCGCTGCTCCGGGAGTGGAATCACGTGAGCACCAACGAATCCGTTGCAATGACCTTGTTCGTCTCGTGGCGCCGAGCTCTTTGGCAAGCGGAAGGGGACCCTGAATCGCCCGGGGTGCGGTCGCACGCGTTGGCTCACGCGCTCGAAAGTCTCGAATCGCGCTTTGGAACCTGGAGAACCGCTTGGGGCGACGTGAGCCGCTTGCAACGCGTTGATGAGAGCAAAGGGGAGGGCTTTGCGGACGACCGACCAAGCCTCCCACTCCCCGCCGTGAGCGGCGTGGACGGTGCGGTCTTCACCGCCTACGCGGGAGCACAGTCGGGACAGAGGCAGTGGTATGGTGTCGCGGGGGGGAGCTATGTGAGTGTGGTCGAATTCGGCCCCACCGTCAGGGCTGTGGCGATCCACACTTTCGGCGCGAGCGGAGATCCCCGCTCTCCCCACTTCTTCGACCAGGGCCAGCGGTTTACCCGGGGAGAGTTTCGCCCGGCCTGGTTCACCCTCGAGGAGATTCGGCAGCATCTGGAGCGGGCCTATCATCCAGGTGAGAAATGAGGTGCCGTCGCCGGGACCCTCCCCGCCGTCCTCTTGACAGTCCAACGCCATTCTGATATTGTGTCCGGCACAATTGAAGACCGTGGTCATTTGCCGCGTATTGCAGCCACGCTAAATAAATGCTAAAAAGCGAAGACCCGCGGCTCTTTGGCCCGGGCTTTTTTGTTCCCCAGCCACGAAGCCGCTCGACCCTTCACCACCGAGTCGTCATGATCGCTCGCGCGCCGTTCCGGTCCACCGCATGCCCTATGTGCATGTGTGGTATGGACGCCTCTTCCTACGGGGAGAGACGGACGGGGAGCTCATGTCACTCGTGACAGCGAAGACCTGAGCAGAACGCACCAAGCGTCCACCCCCGGCCCTCTCCCCAGAGAGGGCCGGTTTTCGTTTCTAGGCTTTCACCGAAAGGCACGACCATGACAACGCTCGCCCAGGAACCACAGTACGGACTCGGCACCCGCGCGATCCATGTGGCTCAGGAGACCGCGGACCCGACCACGAAGTCGCGCGCCGTCCCCATTTACGCTACGACCTCCTACGTGTTCGATAGCCCCGACCACGCGGCGAGTCTGTTTGGTTTAAAGGAGTTCGGCAACATCTACACCCGGATCATGAATCCGACGAATGATGTCTTCGAACGACGCATCGCGGCGCTCGAGGGCGGTGTGGCGGCGGTGGCAACCGCCAGCGGCCAAGCGGCCCAAACCCTCGCGATTCTGAATCTGGCCCAGGCGGGTGATTCCATCGTGTCGTCGAGGTCGCTCTATGGGGGAACCGTTTCACTGTTCAAATCCACCCTCCCCCGACTGGGTATTCAAACGAAATTTGTGGACTCCAATGATCCGGATCAGGTGGCGCGGGCAATCGACCCGACCACTCGCGCCGTCTATGTCGAGACCATCGGCAATCCTAGACTGGACGTGCCCGACTTCCGCCGGCTGGCGGACGTGGCTCACAATGCCGGCGTGCCGTTGGTCGTCGACAACACCTTCGCCACGCCCATTCTCTGTCGGCCGATCGAACATGGCGCCGACGTTGTGCTTCACTCCGCCACCAAATGGATCGGCGGTCACGGCACCTCCATCGGTGGCATCGTCGTCGACGGTGGATCGTTTGACTGGTCCGCGAACCAACGTTTTAAGAGTTTCTACGTGGACCCCGAACCCGCGTATCATGGACTCCAATTCGGGCCGACGTTCGGAAACGTGGCGTTCGCTGTCCGCCTTCGGGTCATGCTGCTCCGAGACATTGGTGCGGCGCTTTCACCCTTCAACGCCTTTCTCTTTCTCCAAGGCATCGAGACGTTGCATCTTCGCCTGGCCCGGCACAGCGAAAACGCGCTCGCGCTCGCCGAGTTCCTCCAGAGTCATCCCGCCGTTTCGTGGGTCAGCTATCCTGGCCTCGCCTCTCATGTTACGCATGATACCGCGCGACGCTACCTCTCGGGCGGTTTCGGCGGAGTGCTCACGTTCGGCGTGCGGGGAGGTGAGCCGGCGGCGCGTGAGCTCATAAAGAAGATCCGACTCTTTTCCTTACTCGCGAATGTCGGCGATGCCAAGAGCCTCATTATTCACCCGTGGTCCACGACTCATGAACAGCTCACCGCGGAAGAGCGGCACAATGCCGGGGTTACTGAAGATCTGGTCCGGCTTTCCGTCGGGATCGAGGACAAAGCGGACTTGATCGACGCGCTCGATGAAGCGTTGCGCGACAGCGCCGAGACCTGGATCCTCTCATGACGGATCGCACGTTAGACACCATCGTGGTGCCGCGCTTCACACTGGAATCCGGCGTGATCCTCAACCAGGCGAGATTGGCCTACCATCTCGACGGCAAACTCAACCTCGCGCGAGACAACGTGGTCGTCATTTTCCATTCCCTTACCGGCTCAGCCGACGCGGCGGGGGGTTGGTGGGCACCCCTCATCGGGTCTGGAAAAGCACTGGACACCGACCGGTATGCGATCCTAGCGCCGAATCTCTTGGGGTCCTGTTACGGATCGACCGGTCCGTCCTCATGGGCGGAGGGACCCTTCCCCGCTATCACGACGCGAGACCAGGCGCGCTTCGCTGCCTTGGCCCTTGATGCCCTCCGAGTCCGCTCCGTGGCTCTCGTCACGGGCGGGTCGCTCGGCGGCATGGTCGCGTTGGAATGGCTGGCCACTTTTCCAGGGTTGACTCGTGGGGCCACGATTTTTGCCGCGCCTCCGGCAAATACGGCGTACGGGATCGCGTGGAATCACATCATGCGTGAGGCCATCGCCATCGGTGGGCCAGCCGGCTTGGCTCTCGCCCGGAAGGTCGGAATGATGACGTACCGTACGGAACGAGAACTCAACACCCGATTTGGCCGGGAGCGGAGAGCGAGTCAATTCGAAGTCGAGGCGTACTTGGACCATCAGGGACGGAAACTCGTGTCGCGCTTCGACTCAGAGACCTACAGAGTCCTGCTCGATGCGATGGACTCACATGACATCGGACGGGGTCGAGGCCGAGCCGATGTGGTACTGCGGGGTCTTCCTGCGCCAGTGACCGCCGTAGGGATTCCAGGCGACCTCCTCTATGGCGCCGATGAAATCCAACAGTGGGCCCAACTGGCGGGGGTCCGATACGAGACGATTGAATCGGCCTATGGCCATGATGCGTTCCTGCTCGAGTGGGAACAGATCGGCGCCATCCTGCGCGAGAGTCTGGCCGCAGTCGAGAAGGACAACCTCAATGGAAAACGCAAGGTGACCGAGGAAGCGGCGGCTTCGATCAGCGAACCTCGATCTGCGTCAGCATCCCCAGTTTGATGTGCGGCCTGGCTGTTTTCTTGTCCGGCGTGTAGCAGGAGATCACGTACTTCCCAGGCTTGAAGTTGGCCGACATCCATAGGTGTAGCCCGGGAGCCATGCGGGCGACGCTGGAGAAGGACTCATACGGCGGCGGCCCGATGGGAGCCGTATCCCAGGCCACCGCCTCGGCCATCGTCTTCCCCGGCAAGAGCCGGACGATCAACGCTTCGTGCGCTTGGCCGCTCGGATTCTCGACCCGTATCACGTGCGGGCCCGCCGCAATCTGCGGCGCAACCTGATAGGCATAGTCGGTCATCGTGAGGGTGATGTCCGACTTCGGTTCCGGCCCTGGAGCCCTTGTCGACCGAGTCACCCGAAAGACGTGCACTTCACCCTTTTGAGCGTGGGTCTTCCCGTCCGGCGCAACGAAATAACTCACCATCGCATAGTTGGAGCCGGGATTCAAGTTCAACGTAACGTTCGTTTCGCTACCGGGTCCAGCCGTGACCGCACCGCCGAGCGGGGTCGCCCAACCCGGATCGCGGTTCGCGCCGTAGGCCGCCACGTATTGGCGAATGGTCCTTCCGGCCGCGAGTCGCAGAATCAGTACGGAGTGGTCGCTTTGGCTTTCCGATTTAACCAGAAGGGTCGTGAGACCCGATGGAATGGCGGCCGGAGCCTTGATATAGAAATCACCCACGGTCACCCTGACGGTATCCGGTCCGGTAGCATGCCAACCCGGTCGAACCGTCGCGGCCGCCGAGCGTGCCATGAAGATGCTTCCGCCTGCTGCCACCAGCACCGCCAACCGAGCCCACCGTCGCCGAGCCGTCCCTGACCGTCGAAGCATCGCAACCTCCTCGCTAAACGCTCCTCTTGCCCGCGCGTGCGATCTTGGTTCGTATGGGCAAGGTACCGTTAGGTCGAGAGGGATGATTGAAGGGGGCGGTAAGAAAAGATGAATGGATCTTGAGGGAGCGATCGGGGCCGGAAACTTCCGGCCCCGATCCTGAGATCATCGCACGCCAACGACCCCCTTCACCGATTCGATCAGCATTGGCGAATCGAAGCCAATGCCCTCTTTGAATACCGTCACTACGTTTCGAATGTCAGCCGGGGTCGCAATGGGGTTTCCTCTGATGACGATGAGGTCGGCGAACTTGCCTACCGACACTGACCCATAACGATCGTAGGTGCCGAGCACCTTCGCGCCATTGGCACTCATCACTTGAATCGCCTCGACCGGCGTGAATCCGGCCTCGATCAAAAGCTCGTAGTTCCGTTGATCCCCAAACCCGGGCAGCGCACCACCATTTCCGGTTGGGTCGACACCGGCGGCGAGGAGACCGCCGGCCTTGGCGAAATTGTATTCGAACTCCAACGCTTTCTTGAAAACCACCTCCGGGATAGCGAACGCCCCGGGTTGGCTGAGTCGCGCGCGCGAGGTGAGATATTCGGTTCTGACCTCCGGAGACATGGCATCCAACACGCGCTGCTCCAGCGGGGGGCGGTTCGGGACGAAAAGCTCGAAGACCGCGAGGGTGGATGTCATCGCCACCTTCTTGTCGATCATCGCCCGATAGGTCGACTTCACGCCTTCGGAGTTGATGTCGAGGTTGGCCAGCTTGGCCTCGAACCCGAGCGGGCAGAGATCGGGCGTCTTGGCGGCGTCATAGTCCGTGTTCGTGATAAGGCCGTGTTCGAGGTTGTCGATGCCCAACCCAACCGCCTCGCGGAAACTCACCGAACAAAGATGCCCGGTAACCTTGAGGCCGTGCTTGTGGGCTTCGTCGATCGCGGCCCCCATCACGGCTCGGCTCACCGTAGTGTAGAACTTGATCCAGGTCGCCCCTTCGCTCGCCCAGTAGGCTACCACCCGACGCGCATCCTCAGGCGTGAGGAGTTGCTGCATCTCTCCCATGCCGGTCTCTCCCGTCAAATACGGGCCGGTGATGTACATCCGAGGACCGGGATACCGCCAATTGTCGATCGCCCGCTTGAGGTTGATTTCCGCGTAGGGGGAAAAACTTCCGGTCGTCCGAATGGTGGTGACACCGCTCGCGAGGTAGAGTACGGGCGCGCTGTTGTCGAGTTGAGCCGCCCGATTGCTCGTGGTATAAAACGTGTGATCGTGGAGTCCGACGAATCCCGGCAAGATCGTGTGGCCGGTCAGATCGATTGCCTTTGCCCCGGCCGGGACCGTCACGGTGCCCGTGCGCCCGACCGCACCGATCTTGCCATTCGCGATCACTATGGTTTGGTCCTCCATCGGGGCGGTCCCCGTGCCGTCGACCACCCGCACATGCAGGAGGGCCACGACCGGCGCCTCGACCGTGACAAAGCGTTTTGTTCTGCTTCCGAGCTCCGGTCTGGATTGGGCGGCGAGCCCTAACAAGGGGAGACCGAGAGCGACCATGGCGGCGGCGAAGTATGTGCGCATTGATACCAATCCTTCAGTGGGAGTGCGCCGAGGTTGGATGACCGCGGCCCAGAACCTTGAACACTGTGTGCATACCCGCCTCGAGATGCTCTGCAATGTGGCAATGGAGCATCCACGCGCCCGGGTTGGTAACATCCAACAATAAGTCGGTGGTGCCTCCGACCGGGACAAGTACGGTGTCCTTCCAGACCAAATTCTCGTTCCGAATCCCGTTCCGCGCCAGGACCAAGAACCTCTGACCGTGGAGGTGGACCGGATGCGCCATCGGATGCAGGGTGTGCCGGTCGTTTCGAAGCCTGAGTTTCACGACGTCCCCGACCCGAAACGCCCAGTCGATGGCCATGTTCTCCCGGCCGGTCGCCGGGTCTCGCAGCACCCATTGCACCTCCTTACCACTACTGAGCCAATCCATCATAGGCATTGCGCCACTCATCTCAACCGGCGCAACGTACGATGTATCCAGCCGGAGCACCTGCTCGAGCGCAAAAGGCAAACCGGAGGTGCGAACGGTGAGGAATAGTTCGTGGTCCGGCGGGCGGTTGAAATACTTTCGATACCGTCCGATGTCCCGAATGACCTCGGGGTTAGTGCGAAGGTGCACGAATCCCTTGGTGGAAGTATTGGCGACCGATGACGGCGCAACCCCGATTCGGCCCAGCGTGTCGACTTCGGAGAAAAAAGCCCCAGCCGCCCCGTTGATGCCTTGTACCCGATTCAGCAACCACACTTCACCTGGCTCGGCAAACCGAGCTTCGATGATGTAGCGCTCCGCCGGAGCGATCACGACGTTATCCACCCAGCGCTCCCGTTCGAACTTGCCAACATCGGAGGCGACGAGTTTGAGCCGCACCCTCGGAAGCGACAGATTGAATACCCGGGTGTTGGAAGTGTTCGTGAGAAAGAACCGCACGACGTCACCCTGCCGCACCGCCAGGCGATACTCCGTCTCCCCATTCACCAGGAAAACATTCCCAAAGCGGCCCATGAAAGCATGACTCACGGCCTCCCTGCCATACGGGACGAGACCATCTTCCCCGAGCAGAAGGTCGTCGAGCATCAGGATCTCCTCGTGATCGGCCGGGGCATAATAGTCTCGGCGCGGCGAGTGCACGAGCAGGCTGCCGTATAGGCCAAGATCCTGTTGCATGTCCGCTCGGAAATGCGGGTGATACCAATAGATTCCGACATCGGGAAAATGGAGCTGATACCAAAACTGCCCACCCGGCGGGATGAGGTCCTGCGTGAGCCCGGGTACTCCATCGAAGCGATTGTCCAACCGAAGACCGTGCCAGTGCACACTCGTTGGTTGATCGAGTCGATTGACGAAGTTGACTGTGACGGTCGCTCCTTGGGGCGCATGGATGAGCGGCCCGGGGTATTGCCCATTGAAGGCGTACATCACCAGCGTCTGATCTCTGATGCGACGACGGACCAGTCCGGCTTCAAGGGCCAACGTGTCCCCATTGTGAAGCGCGATCGGTTGGCGTGGGACGGCCTCAGGTAAGCTCGCCGGATCGATCCCTTCGCCGGGGAGCATGGCGGCCACGCTGGGCCGCAGCACTTCGAGCCCGGGGATCATCGCCGGAACGAGTCGATGCATGGGGGGCATCACCCACTCACCGGGAACGTGGTGAGTGTGCTCGCTCGAACGTGCTTGTGCGGGGAGCCGCGAGGCATCGTGAGGATGCACGTAAGTCGCCGGCGAGAGCCCGCGCAAGACGATCTTCCCGTGGCGTTCTTTTACAGCGAGGGACACCTCCGCTGTAATCACGATGAGAAAGTTATTCAGTGCCACTCGGCCGACCCGATTCAATCCGTTCCTCACCTCGCCAAGCCGGTATTCCGGGCGCAGGTTGGGCGTGGTGACCCAGGCAACATATGCAGTGTACCGCCCGAAGCTGGCGACGGGAGGCAGACCTCGGATCCTAAAAGTGAGGTCGTACTGGGGCGAGCCATCAACGCTCACCGAGGTTCCAAAGGGCGTTGGCGTTGGACTCAATTCCACGACGACGTGCGCACCGGGAAGGTCCGGGATGGGGATGAGATCCATGCAATAGAGCGACGGGTCCGGAGCCGAGGGCCCAGCGGCAGAGGAACACGGACCCCCAGCCGGTGAGTCGATCGTCGTCTGCGCAATTGTTCGATGGGAGAGAAGGGGCACAATAAGGAATAGAAACGCCGAGAGCCGTTGGCTGGAGCAAGCGGAAAGCACGATCTTAAGGTATCGTAGTTTTCCGGACCCCGCTATCCGACGGTCCGCGTTTGGCCACACTACGAGGGACGGGGAAGGGGTTCAGAAAATCATGCACCGGCGAGGCTTCTTTCAAGCAACGGCCAGTTCTCTGCTCGGCGTCCGAGCGCTCGGAGCTACTACCGCACCGCCGACGTTCCGCGGGAGCCTCGCTCGACCCAGCGCACCACAGATCGCCTGGCAGCAAAAAGAGCTCGCGATGTTCCTCCATTTCGGCATGAACACTTTCACCGATCGCGAGTGGGGCGAAGGCAAAGAAAGCCCTACGCTCTTCAACCCCTCGGCGCTTGATCCACGTCAATGGGCGCGCGTCGCGCGCGCGGCCGGGTTTCGCACGCTCATTCTCACCGCGAAACATCACGATGGGTTCTGCCTCTGGCCCAGCCGGCATACCGACCACTCGGTGCGATCGTCCCCCTGGCGGGAGGGTCAAGGTGACGTGGTGCGCGAAGTGGCCGAGGCATGCCAGGCGGAGAGTTTGGGATTGGGAGTGTACCTCTCACCGTGGGATCGGCACGAACCTTTGTACGGAGACTCCCCGCGCTATAACGATTTTTATTGTTCCCAACTCACTGAGCTTCTGAGCCAATACGGAAGAATTGAAGAGGTGTGGTTCGACGGCGCCAACGGGGAAGGACCCAACGGCAAGCGTCAAGTCTATGATTGGCCCAGAATTCATGCCCTGGTCCGGCGGTTGCAGCCGCGGGCGGTGATGTTTTCGGACGCCGGACCTGACGTTCGATGGGTTGGAAACGAAGACGGCACCGCGTCGGACCCGAATTGGTCGCCGGTGAATCCCGATCGCGTCCCCTATCCAGGCGCCACTGGTTCCGATGTCGAAGAGGCGCTCAAGCATGGCGACGCAGCAGGGACAATTTGGCGACCCGCCGAAACGGACGTCTCAATCCGACCCGGCTGGTTCTGGCATGAGAAGGAAAACGAGAAGGTGCGGACGGTCGAAAACCTCATCGAGCTTTATTTTTCGTCGGTCGGACGGAACAGTAAGCTGCTTCTCAACGTCCCTCCCACCCGTGAAGGACTCATTCATTCCGTGGACGCGGAGAGGCTAGCTGGGTTTCGAGCGCACCTGAATCAAATTTTCGCCCGAAACCTGGCTGGCACGGGGAAATGGGCGGCGCAACGCCACGGGAAAGAGGTGCGTTACGAGTTCAGGCTAGGGGCTCCGGCCACGTTCGACACCCTCGGTCTGCAAGAGGACATCCGCCTAGGCCAGCGCGTCTCGCGATACCGGATATTGAGCCAGTCCTTCAGCGGGTGGGGCGAGATCGGGAGCGGCTTTACGATTGGATACAAGAAGCTCCATCGATTTGCGCCCGTGACAACGAGCAGAATCCAACTCGTAATAGAATCTGCCGCCGCCCCACCGATGGTCTTGACACCGCAGCTGTATTCAACCTGAGGCGGCAACGTAAGCCACTTTGCTACAATGCATTAGTGACTATTGACAAAATTGTCATCTTGTTATATCTATTAATCCGGAAATATGGATTAATATGACAGAAACCGGCATATTCGACCAACTGACCTCCCTCTCGGATCCCGCGCGGAGCCGACTCCTTCTTCTCCTCGAGCGGAGTGAGTTGACGGTGTCGGAGTTGCAGGCGGTGGTCCAGCTCCCGCAATCCACCGTCAGCCGACACCTCAAGGTACTCGCGGACTTGGATTGGATCACATCTCGAGCGGAGGGCACCAGCCGTTGGTACCGGCTGGACACCCGGCGGCTGGAACCGCAGGCGAGTCAACTCTGGTCGGTGGTTCGCTCGGAGGTGAGTGAATCATCGACGGCGGCCCAGGACGGGGAGCGACTGCGGAGCGTGCTGGCGGAGCGACGAACCAAGTCGAAGGAGTTCTTCTCCACCGCGGCGCAGGAGTGGGACCATCTCCGCTCGGAGCTCTTTGGAGATCGGGCGGCGCTGCTCGCCTTACCTGGCTTGCTCAACGCCCAGTGGACCGTCGGCGACCTCGGCTGTGGGACAGGCCAGGTGGCTGAGACCTTCGCGCCCTTTGTACACCGGGTGATCGCCGTAGACGGGTCGCCCGCCATGCTTCAGGCCGCGCGAGCCCGACTCGAAGGCGCGCCCAATATTGAGTTCCGCGAGGGCGAACTCGAAGCCCTGCCGATCCGTGATGGAGAGCTTGATGCGGCCGTGATGATCCTTGCCTTGCATCACGTGGCTGAGCCTTTCAGGGCACTGCGCGAAGCGGTTCGGGCTCTGTCGCCCGGCGGCCGACTGCTGCTCGTCGATATGCAGACGCACGATCGCGCGGACTATCGGCAGCAAATGGGGCATCTCTGGCTCGGGTTCGATGAAGACCAAATTCGGGGATGGCTCACCGAAACCGGTCTCAGCGCCATTCGCTACTACCCGCTCCCGCCGGATCGGAACGCGAAAGGGCCTGCGTTGTTCGCTGCGAGCGGCAGCGTGGTAGGACCGTAGAGCGGGAACGAAATACGAGTTCACTAGGGGAGAGCGAACGCCCCGTGCCTGAGAAGACAAAACCAAGAGGAGATACCGTGGGGACCATCACCGCAGCACAGCATCCGTTTGCCGCCGCCCGTGAAGCTGGTCGCGAGCTCTTTAAGGTCGCCGACCTTTCACTGGCTGAATTCGGACGGAAGGAAATTCGTCTCGCCGAACAGGAAATGCCGGGCCTGATGGCCCTCCGCGAGGAATATCGGGGCCGGAACCCGCTCGCGGGCGCGAAGATCATGGGCTCTCTCCATATGACGGTGCAAACCGCCGTGTTGATCGAGACACTCACGGAACTGGGCGCCGATGTGCGATGGGTCTCGTGCAATATCTTCTCAACCCAAGACCATGCCGCCGCCGCCGCGGTCGTGGGCAAGAACGGCACCGAAGCCGATCCTCAGGGCACACCCGTATTTGCCTGGAAAGGCGAAAGCCTCCAAGAGTATTGGTGGTGCACGGAGCAGGCGCTCAGGTGGCCCGACGGCTCCGGCCCCAATTTGTTGTTGGATGACGGCGGCGATGCCACGTTGCTGATCCACAAGGGCGCGCAGTTTGAGAAGGCGGGCAAGATTCCCGACTTCGACCCGAAGAATGACCCGGAGGAGTGGGGCGTCATTCTGGATCTCATCAAGGCGGAGTCCGAGAAGAATCCGGGCCGCTGGACCAAGGTCGCGGCGGCGATTCGCGGTGTCTCCGAAGAGACGACAACCGGCGTGCACCGCCTCTATGAGATGATGCAGGCGGGAACCCTGCTCTTCCCCGCGATCAACGTGAACGACTCCGTGACGAAGAGCAAATTCGACAATATCTATGGCTGCAGGCACTCGGTCATCGACGGACTCAATCGGGCGACGGATGTCATGTTGGCCGGAAAGCTCGCGGTCGTCGCCGGTTACGGTGAGGTTGGGAAAGGGTGCGCCCAGGCGTTGAAGGGTCAGGGCGCCCGAGTCGTCATCACCGAAATCGATCCGATTTGTGCGTTGCAGGCTGCTATGGAAGGCTACCAGGTGCTCACCGTCGAAGACGTGATCTCCACCGCCGATATTTTCATCACCTCCACCGGCAACTTCAACATCATCACCGCCGACCACATGGCGCGCATGAAGGACAAGGCCATCGTCGGGAATATTGGCCACTTCGATAACGAGATTGATATGGCCGGTCTCAAGCGCATCAAGGGGATCAAGCGGATCAATATTAAGCCGCAGTACGACGAGTGGGTCTTCCCTGATGGTCACAGCGTGATGATTCTCGCCGAGGGCCGGCTGCTCAATCTCGGCTGTGCCACGGGTCATCCCAGTTTCGTCATGTCCTCGAGTTTTAGCAATCAAGTCATCGCCCAAGTTGAATTGCACCTGAACGCCTCGAAATACGAACGGAAGGTTTATACGCTGCCCAAGCATCTTGATGAGAAAGTCGCTCATCTCCACTTGGATAAGCTCGGCGTGCGGTTGACGAAACTGACGGAGGAGCAGGCCAAGTACATCGGCGTGCCTCTCCAGGGGCCCTACAAGCCGGATCACTATCGCTACTAGTCCATCGATCCAGAGGTGTGATAGTTTGCTCTGGGGCGCAGAGCGTTGCGCCCCATCAAACTGCCCTCGAATCTGGACGGTCGTGATGCGAACGCCTCTGTCGTTGGCCGTGAATCTCTCGGCCCTCCTCTTCTCTCCTCTCGTCGCCCAATCATCCGACCCCTCCCGGCTCACGCTCCAACGGATTTATCAATCGGGAGAATTCCGCGGCGAGCCGCTCTCGGAGATCCGATGGTTGCGCGGTGACAGCGCTTACACGGTGCTCGAGCCCGAAACGGGAACCACGCATCGCGCCATCATTCGGTACGGAACGAATGTCGGCCCCCCACGCCCACTCGTTTCCTCGCGCGACTTGACCCCGGCTGGAAGAGCGGAGCCACTCGATGTCGAGGCCTACGATTTTTCTGAAGACCAGCGCTTGGTCTTGATCTTTACCAATTCACAGCGGGTTTGGCGCCAGAACACCCGCGGTGATTATTGGGTGCTCGATCGAGCGGCGAAGACCCTGCGCCAACTTGGTGGTGGCGGTGCGGCGTCCTCTCTGATGTTCGCGAAGTTCTCTCCCGATGGCCGGTACGTCGCGTTCGTCCGGGCGAACAACGTCTATGTCGAGGAACTCGCCGGCGGAACGATTCGACAACTCACGAACGATGGTAGCCCCACGACCATCAACGGCACCTTCGACTGGGTGTACGAGGAGGAACTGGATCTCCGCGATGGCTTCCGGTGGAGCCCGGATAGTCGTCATATCGCATACTGGCAGCTCGATACCCGAGGTGTCCGTGACTTCTTCTTGATCAACAATACCGATTCTCTGTACTCGAGAGTGATTGCGATTCCCTACCCCAAGGCAGGCACGACGAATTCGGCGGGCCGGGTCGGCGTGGTCAGTGTTGACGGCGGTGAAACACGGTGGCTCAATGTGCCGGGCGACCCCCGCGAACACTACATCGCGCGGATGGAGTGGGCCGCGAGCCCGAGCGAAATTGTGCTGCAACAGCTCAATCGCCATCAACAAGTCAACACCGTGTACCTGGCTGACGCCCAAGCTGGGACGGTTCGTGCCGTGCTCGTGGAACGCGACAGTGCCTGGGTGGATTTGGCCGAGGACCTCGAATGGCTCGACGGCGGGAAGCGCTTCCTATGGCAGAGTGAGCGCGATGGGTGGCGGCATCTCTACCTCGTGAGCCGAGACGGTCGAACTTCGCTGCTGCTCACGCCGGGAGCGTTCGATGTAGCAAGCGTGGCCGGCATTGATCGGCGCCGGGGCTGGGTCTACTTCATCGCCTCGCCCTCGAATGCCACCCAACGGTACCTCTACCGCGTCCATCTCGTGCGGCGAAGCCTTCCCGAGCGGCTCACGCCGGTCGAAGAGGTCGGAGTACATCGGTACGACGTTTCGCCTGACGGTCGTTGGGCCATCCACTCGCGCTCGACCTTCGGGACCCCGACCACCGTGAATCTGCTTCGGCTGTCCGATCACCATGTCGAGCGGATCTTGATAGCGAACGCGCCGCTCCGGGAGACCGTCAACGCGCTTCACCGCGGTCCGATGAAGTTCTTTCGCGTCGACATCGGCAAAGGGGTCTCGGTCGACGGCTATATCATGCGTCCGGCGGACTACGATTCCACCAAGCGATATCCGGTCCTCTTCTATGTTTACGGAGAGCCCGCGGGTACGGAGGTGGTCGACGAATGGACCGGGCGCGGCTACCTCTGGCATCTGATGCTCACACAACTCGGCTACACAGTCGTGTGTATCGACAACCGGGGCACGCCAATGCTGCATGGACGCGCGTGGCGCAAGGCAATCTATCGAAAGATCGGGGTGGTCGCCTCGGAGGAGCAGGCCGCGGCCGCGCGGATCATCGGAACGTGGC
This sequence comes from Gemmatimonadota bacterium, assembly GCA_025358055.1. Taxonomy (GTDB): domain Bacteria; phylum Gemmatimonadota; class Gemmatimonadetes; order Gemmatimonadales; family GWC2-71-9; genus JANYKV01. The sequence goes on along the minus strand of JANYKV010000186.1, from coordinate 49,306 downwards.
CTGGCATTGATTCCACCCGGTTTGGAGTGTGGGGCTGGAGTGGCGGAGGCTCCATGACGCTCAACCTGATGTTCCGGTCTCCAGATTTGTACCGGGTCGGCATGGCGGTGGCGCCGGTTCCCGACATCCATTTCTACGACACGATCTACCAGGAACGATACATGGGATTGCCCCAGGAAAACTCTGAGGACTACCGGCAAGCGTCTCCGATTACGTTCGCCGGTCAGCTCAAGGGTGAACTGTTGGTCGTACATGGGACCGGTGACGACAACGTGCACTACCAGGGCACCGAGGCGCTGGTAAACGCGCTCGTCGCCGCGAACAAACAATTCCGATTGATGTCCTACCCGAATCGGTCCCACGGCATTTTCGAAGGAGAGAACACAACCATGCATCTATTCGAAATGCTGACCCGGTACCTCCAGGACCATCTCCCGACTGGAGGGCGCTGATGCGGATGGGTAACATCCTCGTGAGCATCGGCCTCATTGGGCTGGCCCACCATGCGCCTTCGCAACAGTCATCACGGGCACCGAACCTGACAGGTAGAGTTCCAATCCTCATGTACCACATCGTGGGCGACCATGATGGGAAATATTGGCGGTCGCGGGAGGGATTTCGTCACGACCTCCAGCTGTTGTACGATCGCGGTTACCGTCCTATCGGTCTCGCCGAGTTCGTGGACGGAACCTTTGAGCTGCCTCGGGGGATTGCACCGGTCGTATTCACGTTCGATGACGCATCGCCCAGTCAGTTTAGCTATGTGGAACGTAACGGCAAGCTCGAGATCGACTCGCTGTCCGCGCTCGGAATCTGGCTCGCGTTTGGGAAATCCCATCCCGGGTGGACGAACCGCGGCGCCTTCTGCATGTTACCAGCAGCAAAGGCTGGACACGCTTTTTTTGGTGATCACGGAATCGAAGGCCAGAAGACCGAGTGGCGATTCCCGAAACTGAAGCAATTGGTTGATCTGGGCTTCGAGCTTTGCGATCATACGTTGTGGCATGCCGATCTCCGGAAGTATCCCGAAGCGGTGGTGCAGGAGCAGATTGCGCGCGGGGCGCTGGCGATCGATTCCGCCGTGCCGGGGTATCGAGTGCGATCGCTGGCTTTGCCCTACGGTGCCTGGCCCAAGAATCGGGCTTTGACGCAAGCGGGTTCGTGGCGGAACCCCAAAGGCGGCCAAATAGTGAGCTACAAGTTTGATGTGGTCTTGGAGGCGACCGGAGGACCGGCACCTTCGCCAAAGTCTCCAAGCTTCGATCCGCATCGCCTGCCGCGCGTCGAGATCCTCGGGAACTATCTCGCAACCTTGTTGGCCCGCCTGGAACGGGAGCAGACGGGGTTTGTCTCGGATGGGAAGCCTTTAAAGGTCGCGCGATGATCGAAGAGGTGTCTCCGCCCCACGAACGCCTCGTGGCTCTCGACGTCTTTCGAGGGATGACCGTGGCGTCCATGCTTCTGGTCAATAACCCCGGAAGCTGGAGCGCAATTTACCCGCCGCTCGAACACGCAGCGTGGCATGGGTGGACCCCGACCGATCTGATCTTCCCTTTCTTCTTGTTTATCGTCGGAATCACCACGCACTTGTCCCTCACGCGACGAGCCGAATCCGGAGCGTCAGAGCGCGCGATCGTCGGCCGGATCCTTCGCCGCGGTGGGTTGATCGTGTTGGTCGGTCTCCTGCTCAATGCGTTCCCATTCACGCCGCTAACCCGCATTACGGAGATCCGGATTCCGGGAGTGCTCCAGCGAATCGGCGTCTGTTACATCGCCGCTGCGCTTCTGGCCCGCAACCGCTCCCTGATAGGACGCATCGGCATTGTGACCGTCCTTCTTCTGGGATACTGGGCGGTGATGACCGTGATTGCGCCCCCTGGGCAACAGCTGCCAACGCTGGATCGTCCGTCCGACACACTGGCGGCGTACGTGGATCGGTTGCTGCTCGACGGTCACCTCTGGAAGAGCTCGAAAACCTGGGACCCCGAAGGCCCCCTGTCCACCATTCCCGCCATCGGCACCTGTATTCTTGGCATGATTGCTGGGCAGTGGATCAAGCAGAAAATGCCTTTGGAGAGCCGCATCAATGGGTTGTTCGCTGTTGGGTCCCTTGGCCTTCTCCTCGGATCAATCTGGGACTGGGTATTTCCGATCAATAAGAATCTCTGGACTAGCTCGTACGTGCTGTTCACGGCGGGGATGGCGTGTGTAGTGTTGGCCACCTGCCTCTGGCTAGTCGATGTGCGCAAGAGTCGATGGTGGGCCACTCCGTTTCTGGCTTTCGGTACGAACCCTCTCATCGTATTCGTGGGCTCCGGAATGATGGCTCGGCTCATCTATACGGTCATGGTGGTTCCGTTCCGCGGGGGCGAAGCCCCAATTCAGAGAGTTCTTTTCGAGACGGCCTTCGCGCCGTGGCTGACGCCGAAGAACGCTTCCCTTCTATTTGCTTTGGTGTTCGTGACGGTATGGTGGGGAATCCTTGAACCCCTGCGAAGAAAAGGGCTCGTCTGGAAAGTGTGAAAAGGGACAGCGAGAGTCGGAGTACCGAGCGGGGAAGGATGAGGAGCAAATCCTCAGATGGAGGCGTCAGGGCGCTGGTCGCGCCGCGCAGTAGCTGCTACCGGAGCACTCAAGAGGGACGAATACCTCTGCCTGGATTCGCCAGGTCCCATCGATTTTGCGCCATTGCGCAAAGTAACTCCCGCGAATGTGGACCTTCCCGTCGGTCTGCGTCCATTCCCCGGTCCACTCCCCTTCCTCCGCCGCCACTTGCCATGCGTTCCACACCTTGACCGTACTCGGCGTCCGCACCCAGCGAACGTCCTGGGTCTGTTGAAACCTGGACGCATAGCTAGCCTGGTTGGCGGCGCGTCCCGATAGAATCGCACTGGTCGAAAAGACGGCCTGTGCATTCTCCAGCAGAAAGCCCGCGACAGCTTCAGCATCGTGCCGAGCGATCGCCGCGTTCGATGCGGCTCGTGCCTGCCGGATGAGCTGCTCATCTGTGACCTGACCCAGCGCAATCCGACCGAAGCCGTTCGTGAGTAGCCCAAACGTTGTGAGCGCCCCAAACACCAACCGGACTCGAGCAGTCATCGCCTCTCCTCAGTCGTGATCTTCGTGCTAGTCGCCCCGCATCGCCATCGTTGCATCGACAAGCGTGGCGCGCCGTGCGGGGAGCAGGCTCGCCAACAACGCGACTCCGACCAACGCCAAAGCACCCACCCCGAAGGTAATCGGGTCGGTCGGCCGGACTCCATGGAGCTGGCTCGCGAGCAGGCGGGTGACCGCTAGCGCTCCCGCGCCGCCAACCAGAATCCCCAGCAGGACCGGGCGCAGACTCTGGCCGACCACAAGTCGAAGGACATCGCCCGTTGAGGCACCGAGGGCCATGCGAACGCCGATCTCCTGGGTGCGCCGTGCGACAAAATACGCAATGACACCGTAGATCCCTACGGCCGCCAGCAGCAAGCCGATCGCGCCGAGGAGCGATAGCAGCACAGTGTTGAGTCTCGACTGGGCGAGCGCCAGGGAGAGGCGCTCGTCCATGCCACGCACGTCGTAGAGCGGTAGAGCCGGGTTTATCGATCGCACCGCCGCTCGGATCACCGGGGTCAGAAGCGCCGGGTCCTTGGTTCCACGGGCAACCAAGGTCATGGACCGCTGCAGCCACTCCCACGCGACGGCCGGGGCCTGTTGGACCGGGAGATAGAACTCCGGAGCGGCGTCGCGATCGACCCCGCCCCATCGCACGGCGCCCGCAACTCCGATGACCTCTTTCCAAACCGGCTCTGTTGGTGTTCCCTCACAGCAGGCCACGCGCTTCCCAATCGCATTCTCGCCGGGCCATGCTTTTTGGGCCAGCGTGCTGCTGACGATCATGACCCGAACCCCCGATTGCCGGTCCGCGTCCGTAAAGTCCCGGCCGACGATAAGCGGGATTTTCATCGCGGCGAGGTAGCCCGGGGTGACGATCCGCGACTGCGATACGATGACGCTGGAGGGGTCCAACGGTCGGCCTTCCGGCACCAGCCCATTCGAGCCCCCCTCCCGTCCAAGCGGCACTTGCGAGGAGAGCGCCGCCTCGGTCACACCGGGAGCGTGCCGCAGCGCGTCCAGAATACGTTCAAATGTCGCGGTCACTCGCGCCACATCGGGATACTCCGATTTCGGCAGGGTCACCCGCGCGGTCAGCACTCCGGTAGGATCGAATCCCGGGTCGACCTTGCGTAGGTGAATCGATGTGCGGATCAGCAGGCCTGCTCCGACCAATAGCACCAGAGCCAGAGCCACTTCGCTCATCACCAACCCGCGACGAAGCAGGTCGCGCTGACCGGCCGACGACGAGCCCCGACCGCCTTCACGGAGCGTGCTTTGCAGATTCCCCGCGGCGGTCCGGAGCGCGGGAAGGAGCCCGGCCATCAGCGTGCAGAGCAGCGTCGCTCCGAGAGCGAAGAGGAGGGTCGGGAGGTCGATGCCGGCCTGCTCCAGCCGGGGAACGCCGGCCGCGCCCGCGGCCACGATGAGCGCCCGAATACCGAGATAGGCGAGGACCAGGCCCAACCCGAGCGCGAGCCCCGTGAGCACGAGCGTCTCCGTTAACAGCTGACGGACAATCCGGCCCCGGCCGGCGCCGAGTGATGCGCGAATAGCCAATTCCTTGGCCCGGATGGCGCCGCGGGCCAACAACAGGTTGGCGACATTGGCGCAGCCGATCAGCATCACGAAGGACACCGCCCCCAGCAGAACGAGGAGCTGTTCCCGCGCGCTGCCCACGAACTGCTCCGCCATCGGCGTCAAGACTACGCTCCGCTCTTTGTCATCCAGCGGGTATTGGAGCTCGAGTCTTCGCGCAATCGCCTTCAGGTCGCTCTGAGCGAGCGCCCGATCGACTCCGGACGCGAGGCGACCGTACACGGTGAGAAAGTGCTCGTCGTGCAGCGCGAGTTGAGCCGGGGTGAATGCGGCCGGCACCCAAAACTCCTCCGTCCCCGCCGTCAAATCAAAGGCGGCAGGCATCACGCCGATGATTTCATAGCGCTCACTGTTGAGGAGGATCGAACGGTGGAGCACGGTTGGCTGGGCGCCGAACCGGCGCACCCAGAGGCGATGGCTCAGCACGACCACCTGACTGCGCCCCGGTTGGTCCTCCTCGGCTGAAAAGACGCGTCCGATCTCCGGATTCACACCGAAGACACTGAAGTAGTCCCACGTGGCACGCGCACCGAGTGCCCGTTCGGGAGCTTCCCCCTCGCTCAGGTTGAAGCTCGACCAAGAGATCGCGCCAAAGCGGGAGAAACTTTTGGTCTGGGCCTTCCAATCGCTATAGTTGCCGACCGACACAGAGTTGCGCATGTCCCGCCACGTCTCGGACGCCAGCAACACCCGGTCCGGCGCCGGAAACGGAAGCGGGCGCAGGACCACCGCGTTCACCACGCTGAAGATCGCGGTCGTCGCACCGATACCGATGGCCAGCGTCACGATCGCGATTGCGGCGAAGCCGGCGTTCTTGACGAGGTGACGGAGAGCAAACTGAGCGTCCTGACCCACCTCGTGGAGCCACTCGGTCCAGGCCATCGCGCGATCTCGGCGGGCGCCCAGCTCACGACACTCCTCACTGACTTGCCGAACATTGCCAAATCGTCGCACGGCTTCTTGGCGCGCGGCTTCGCGGCTCAGCCCTTTGCTCATGTATTCCCGGGTTTTCATCTCGAGGTGAAAGGCCAGCTCCTGATCGACCTCTTCCTCGACTCTAGGTTTCCAGAACACGAAACGGCTCACGGGAGTATCCCTTCTGCTGCGGTTGATTGACACCGCTATGTGCGCTAGGCCGTCGCCAACACCTTCTCGACCGCAACACTAAAGCGCCGCCACTGCGCGATCTCCGCTCGCAGTTGGGCGCGACCGGCCGAGGTGAGGCGATAGAACTTCGCCTTCCGATTGAGCTCCGACGTGCCCCACTCCGCCTCGATCCATCCTCGGCGTTCCATGCGGTAAAGCGCAGGATAGAGCGAACCTTCTTCGATCAAGAGGGTGTCGTCGGTGGTGTCCTCGATCATCCGGGCGATGGCATACCCGTGTCGGGGGCCCCAGGTGAGCGTCTTGAGAATCAGGACACTCAGCGTACCCTGCAGCAGGTCAGCGGTGGTTTTGGACATGCGCCCCTTACCAAGAGTGACTAGGTATGAATGGCGCTTGATACCTAGAATGTCAAGGTAAGCTTACGTGGAGGGAGACTTCGAGGTTCCAGGGGGTGAAGAGTGCGGGGACGGCTAGTCCTTGGCCCGGTCGAGATACTGCCCAGTCTGAGGATTGACTCGAATCCGCTCACCGGTCTGAATGAACTCGGGCACGTTGACCGTCGCCCCATTGCTCATCTTGGCCGGTTTCGTGGACGAGGTCTTCGTTGCGGTCTTCATAACCGGCGCCGTATCCACGACCTCCAAGGTGAGGGTGTTGGGAAGATCGATGCCGATAGCTCGGCCTTCGAAGAACTCGGCCCGGAACTTCATGCCTTCCGCCATCCACTGCGCCGCGTCACCGAGGGCTTCGTCTTCCATTTCGAGCTGGTCGAAATTCTCGGAATTCATGAAATGGTAGGTGTCCCCGGCACGATACAGGAACTCAAGCTCGTGCGTCTCCATCTGGGCTACGTCGATGGAATCGGTGGAGCGGAAGCGGTGCTCGATAGTGTTGCCGGTCTTGAGCTTCTTGAGTTTGGCCTGAACCATCGCGCGGAGGTTACCGGGTGTGTGATGATGAAACTCAATCACTCGGCAGGGTTCCCCCTGGAAAATGATCGCCATGCCTCTACGAAGGTCGGTCGCCATGATAGCCATGCGGAGTCACAAAAGTTCGGGTTGTGTTCGGTCCAGCCATCGTGCTAGGGCGCGCAAAGTAGCCCAGGAAAGCCCAAGGTGGTAGGGTGGGACGGAGAAAGAAACTGGGGAAAGGGGAAGGGGCAAAGGGGACCAGAAATCTAGAGCGATGGTTGTCAGGACATTCGTCGCCTGGTTTGAAGGATCAGGACGGCACCAACCACGAGCAGCCCACCGGCGAGAAGGCCCGAGCTCAACAGCTGCCCAAGAACGGCCACCCCAAGCAGAGCCGTCAGAAAAGGCTCCACCGTGGCAACGATAGTAGTCCGCACCGCACCCAGCAGACCGAGCGCCAGGAGAAACGCCACCGAAGGCAAAACCGTCGAGAAAAGCGCGAGCGCCCCGAGCGGAAGCCACGCTTCGGTTGGGAGAATAACGTGGAACTCGTGTCGGGCCAGGGCGATCCCGAGAAAGACGGCGGCCCCGCCCACCTTCGTGTAGGCCGTCGCCGTCGCGGCGGCTAAGCCTCCCTGAAGGTAGCGCAGAAGCGGAACGTAAATCGCGTACAACATGGCACTGCAGAGGGCCAAGATCACGCCGCGTAGGTCCATTCCGGAAACGCCGGGCAATCCCACGAGAATGCCGATTCCAGCCAGCGCGAGGACGAGAGCAACCACGCTCCGAATGGTGAGCGGCTCAACCCGTCGCACTGCTTGTAACACCGCGACCCATGCGGGATAGGTGTAGAACAAGAACGCCAGAGTGGCCGCTGTGATGAACCGGAGACTTGAAAGCGCCAGATAGATCACGACGGCTTGAAGCATGCCGGCTAGGGTAAGGCGCCAAAACTGCGCCCCTCTTACATGGAGTTTCTTGGTGGGCCAGAGAACGAGGAGCAAAATCAGGGCAGAGACGGCAAATCGCCAAAACTGTATCGTGGCAAGTGCAATTGGCGCGCCCTCGACCGCCGTGCGGCCGACCAAAATCGTAAGCGTACTTACGGTCGCGAAACCCGCGGCAGCCAGCAATGCGTACCCAGTACCCCACAGCTCCTGCCGGTGCAATGAATCCGAGGAGTGTCTCACGCCTTGGAGGCCGAAGGGGGAAGCACAATTGCCTCAAGCACTGAGCGCACCGCTTCGATCTCATCGTCGTTTACGGTGTGCCCCATGCCGGGATAGAGTCGCATGTCAACCGAGCCGCCGAGGCCTTGGAACACCGCAGCGGATTCACGGACTCGCCCGACCGGTATGTGCGGATCAATGTCGCTGCAGCCGAGAAAGATCGGGGTGCCCGCGAGGGACCCCGGATAGTTCCGAGGGGTCCCTTCCGGCCCAATCAACCCGCCGCTCAAACCCATGATCCCGCCGAAGCGCCTCGCGTTGCGAGCAGAAAACTCTAACGCCAGACAGGCTCCTTGAGAGAACCCCAGAAGCACACACCGCGTTGCGTCGAGGCCCGCGGCCCCCAAGGAATCAAGCGCCTGGCCGATGGCAGTGAGGCCACTCGTGAGACCAGGTTCATTCTGGGGAATTGGGGCGAGAAAGCTGTATGGGTACCACGTATGGTTGGCGGCCTGTGGGGCGAGGTAGGCAATCGAGGGAACGAGAAAGCGTTCCGCGAGGGACAGTATGTCTTCCGCCGAGCCACCGCGGCCATGCACCAACACCACACCAGCATGCGCATCGTTGAGCGGGGTTCCCGATCGGAGCGGCGGAAGCCCCTGATGTGGACCGGAGAGCGTCATGCCCGGATAATACCTCGGCCACCTTGAAGCCGGGGACTCGGGGGGAGGGGGAGCAGATTTGCGAGGTCGCCCGCCTGGGGCGACATTTCCGGAAATCACCCATCTCCTTCGAAGGTGCCGACGATGATTCGTCTTCCCCGCCCCCACGCCTGGGTTCTCTCCAGCCTCGCAATGTTCACGCTGGCCACGCCCGGCCTCAGCGCACAAAGCGGTCGTATACCCGCCCGCGGACGCAACGGCATGGTGGTGAGTAGTCACTACCTGGCATCGCAGGCCGGCCGAGACATTCTACGTCACGGCGGAAACGCGATCGATGCCGCCGTCGCGACGGCGTTTGCCCTCGCCGTCACCCTGCCCTCCGCCGGCAACATCGGCGGCGGGGGATTCCTGGTCTACGCGGGTGCTAACGGAAAGACCACCTCATTCAACTTTCGTGAACGGGCTCCCAAGGCTGCAAAACAAACGATGTATCTCGGACCGGACGGGGAGATAAAGAACGACTCGAACCACGAGGGAATTCTCTCGGTCGGTGTTCCCGGAACGGTTGCCGGCCTATGGCTCGCTCATCAGCGACTCGGCAAATTGCCCTGGGGCAAACTCCTTCAACCCGCGATCAAATTGGCAGAAGTGGGCTGGCCGTCGACCTGGGACATGCAGGACATTCAGGAGTACTTCAAAGCCAACGCCGGCCAATTCCCGTCGAGCGCCAAAGTGTTCCTCAAACCCGGCAAGGAGCTCTACAAGCCAGGCGAAATGTGGAAGCAGCCGGAGTTGGCGGCTACCCTGCGTCGAATTCAACAAAACGGCCGAGACGGATTCTACAAGGGAAAGACCGCACAACTCGTCGCCGACTTCATGCGAAAGAACAGCGGGTTGATCACGGAAGCTGATTTGGCCTCGTATGAAGCGACGGAGCAACCGGCGGTCCACGGTACGTACCGAGGATACGATGTCTACGGCATGGGACCGCCGAGTTCCGGGGGCATCGCCCTTATCGAGATGCTGAATATCCTCGAGGGCTACGATCTCAAGGCAATGGGCCACAACTCGGCCGCCTATCTGCATGTTCTCACGGAAGCCATGCGGCGGGCCTTCGCCGATCGGGCGCGCTACGTCGGTGATCCTGCGTTCAACCCCGACCTTCCGGTGGAGCGCCTTGCTTCCAAGGAATATGCCAATTCCTTGCGGACCAAAATCGACCTCGCCCATGCATCGCCCAGCAACCCGGCCAAGTTTAATGATGCCTACGAGAGCGATGAGACCACTCACTTTTCTGTCGTAGACGCCGCGGGAAATGCGGTCTCCATGACGTATACGCTGGAGTACGGCTACGGTTCGCGGATCACGGTGGATGGGGCCGGGTTTCTCCTGAACAATGAGATGGGTGACTTTAATCCCATTCCCGGCCGGACCGATTCTACCGGTCTGATTGGAACCGCCCCGAATCTCGTGGCGCCGGGCAAGCAAATGCTTTCAAGTATGACCCCGACCATCCTAGCCAAGGATGGGAAGCCGGTCCTTGTCGTCGGGAGCCCGGGTGGTCGAACCATCATCAACACCGTGCTCCAAGTGGTGCTGAATGTCGTCGATCACGGGATGACGATCGGGCAAGCGATCGAAGCCGGGCGGATTCATCATCAATGGCTCCCCGATGTGACGATGATGGAGCGCAATCTGTTCTCGATCGACACGCGCCGACTCTATGAAGGAATGGGTCATCGCATCTACGTGGAGGGAGGTCAGGGCAGCACGATGGGAATTTGGATCGATTGGAACAAACACCTGTTCTACGGGGCTGCGGATACACGGGCTTTTGACGGCAAAGCGGTAGGGTGGTAGGGGACAGGAGACGGACGGACAGTCGGACAGACGGACGGACGAGACGGACAGACGGACGGACGGACAAGAGGTAGACGGGTACAGCGTGGTCGCCGGACGAATGGGCGTTTTTCGGTGCTCGTGTCACGTACTTACGGTTAACTGCTTTGCTTCCCGCTGAGCCATTCTTCGGGATGCTACCCTGCGAACGACTCACGGCTTGGCAGTATGCCGACCAACTCGTGCACGCGGTTTATGATGTGACCCAATCGTGGCCCACTGAAGAGCGATTTGGGCTCACATCTCAAACTCGCCGGGCGGCCTTCTCCGTGCCAGCCAATATTTGTGAAGGTGCGAGCAAACGCGGAAGACATGAGTTTGGTCGGTACCTCGATATTTCCCTTGGGTCGCTGGCCGAACTGACCTATGCCCTCAAGTTCGCTCGGGCCCTGGGGATGGATCAAGCCGGCGGAATGGAATCGAGTTGAGGTGCTGCGAGAATCCGCATCGAAAACCCTTTGGTCTCTCTACCGATCTGTACGTCCCTGACACATCGTGAAATGATTCGTCCTGTTGCCCGGTCTCTCCCGTCCGCATCGTCCGTTTGTCCGTCTGTCCGTCCCGTCCGTCCCGTCCATCTTCAGAACTTCCGGCCGAGGACTTCGTCGACTCGGTCGAGATACCGGCGACCCCACACGGTTTTGGTTCCGTCACGCAAGGCGACCCGGTACTCACCACGAAACCACGGTTCGAGTTCGGCTATGGCGTCGATCTGCACGATCTCGGATCGGTTGATGCGAACCCAGCGGTCCGGGTCGAGCTTGTCCTCGATGGTGCCGAGGGTGCCTCGCATGTAGTAGGGACCCTTGGCGCTGTGGAACACCAGGGTATTCTTGGCGGCCTCAACCCGGGAGACATTCTCCAGGCGGACGAAGAATGATCGCTCCTCCCGCGACACCAACACCCGCTCGAGATACCTCGGCTCCCGGATCACGTGCCGAAGGAGTTCCTCGACCCGATCCAAAGCCAGCGGCGAGGCTGATTTTCCTACCTGGCCTCGCACTCGAGCGAGGACTGCTTCAAATCGCTCGGGGCCTACTGGCTTCAGGAGATAGTCGAGGGCGTGAAGTTCGAAGGCGTGAACCGCATACTCGTCGTAGGCGGTGATGAAGACGATGTGGGGCATCTGGTCCGGTTCGAGATTGGCGAGCACACCAAACCCGTCGAGCCCGGGCATTTGAACGTCGAGGAAGACGACTTCCGGACGAAGCGAGCCAATGAGTGCCACCGCCTGGTAGCCGTCATCCGTCTCGCCGATGATTTCGAAATCGGACGCGGAGTCGAGCAACCTGCGCACCTTAGTGTTGGCCGGGCTTTCGTCGACGACGAGCAGCACTCGGATCACCGTTCGATCCCCTTCCCGACCATCTGCCGTCTTCGTATCCTTCGCCCCTCGGGGCCACGGTACCGGATTTGCTAAATGGGACCTTCCTACCATGAAATTGCGGTCTCTACGCCCTAGCACGTGAGGCAGTTTTGAGCGTTATCGCCCGTTCTTGTCCCATTTGTGAGACGCCGCTCCCCGATGAGGCGGCTTTCTGCTACAAGTGCGGCACGGCTACACCAACCGAAATCGACCGAGCCACGGGTACCGCGGTCCCCGCGACCACCTCCAGCCATCAGACGAACCTATACCGCCTCCGCAAAGCGCTGGGCCGGGACTACGAGCTGGGCACCCTCGTCGGCCGGGGCGGGTTCGCCGAGGTCTATCGGGTCCGAGACATTCGGCTCAAACGCGATCTCGCCCTCAAGGTGCTCCGGCCCGACTTGTTGACCTCGGACGTGCTGCGATCACGCTTTACTCGTGAGGCTGAATCGGCCGCAGCCCTTCGGCACCCGAACATCGTACCGATCTATGCTGTCGGCGAAGCAGAAGGTATCGCCTACATCCTGATGCCGTTAATTCAGGGCGAGAGTCTCAAGGCCCTGCTCGACCGCGATGGCCCGCTCCCGCCTCCGGCCGCGCGCCGAATTCTGGTCGAGGCGGCCGGCGGACTCGCGGCGGCTCATGACGCCGGCATGGTGCACCGCGATATCAAGCCCGAAAATATCATGCTCGAGGGGAAAGCGCTCCGAGTGCTTCTGATGGACTTCGGCATCGCCAAAGCGGTCGATACCGCGTCGGACGAAGCCGGGGGAGGCAACCTCACGCTGACCGGCACCGGGATGACGGTCGGCACTCCGCAGTACATGAGTCCGGAGCAGGCCAGCGGAGATCATCAGTTGGACCACCGCGCGGATCAATATTCGCTCGCGGTGGTAGGTTATCAAATGCTCTCCGGCGCATTGCCCTTCGAAGCCTCCAGCACGCGTGCCATGCTGTACAAACAGATGGTCGAAGACGCGAGGCCGCTCCGCGAAGTCGCCCCCGACGTGCCCGCGGATCTTGCGGCTGCGATCGAGCGGGCCATGTCGAAGGAACCCAAGGATCGCTTTCCATCTACGGAGGCGTTCGCCCAGGCGGTGGCCGGGACGGCGACCAGTCTGCCCCCGGGAGTTTCCTCTCTGCCCACCGTCGAGGTACCACCCGCCATTCGGGTTCGCTCCGGACCACGGCTCCGGAGGATCTTGCTTGGAGGCACACTCGTCGTTGGTGGGTTGGTTTTCGGCGTCGTGTGGTGGATGCGTTTACGCCCCGCCCCGGTGGTCGCGGTAGCGCCTAACCCGCCCGTCGTCGTTCCTGCGCCCGTTGCTCCGCCGGTTCGGACCGATTCACTCGTGGGGGCAACCAATCCGCCGGCAGTGATTCCAATTCCGCCGCCGCCGAACAAAGCGGCTCCGACGGCTGCCGGGAAATCCGCACCGCCAGGTCCGCCCAAACCAAGTCTGAGTACCGCGACCAAACTGTCCCCAACGGTGACCGCAACGAACAAACCGGCCAGCCCTGCCGCAGCTGCCACCTGTGCGACCGCATACAAAGCCGCGGACTTTGTCAGCGCCCTCGATCTCTGCACCAGGGAGGCATCGGCTGGAGTGGTGAGCGCCGAGAAAACCCTCGGGGTCATGTACGAGCGAGGACAGGGTGTGAAACTCAGTGATGTGGTCGCGGCCACTTGGTACTCCATGGCAGCGAAAGCGGGTGACGCGGGCGCCCAGGTCCGGATCGGAGAGTTCTACCTGAACGGAAGGGGCATGGCGGTCGACAAAGAGATCGCTTTCATCTTCCTGAAACAGGCGGCAGACCAGGGGGCGGAAGGCGCATGGGTTCCTCTTGCTGGTCTGTATGAGACCGGGGAAGGAACGAAACGCAATCAGGTCGAAGCGGCCATCCTCTATCGGAAGGCGGCGGAAAAGGGCGATGTACGGGCGGCTGCTCAGCTCGGCCTTTTGTATGCGAAGGGCCGTGGAGTCGATCGCGACGAGGCGGAGGCGATTCGGTGGTACACCAAGGCTGCGACCGAAGGAGATGCCGAATCGGCGTACCAGCTTGGCATGGGCTACATCAAGGGGAAGGGTGTGGCCAAGTCCGATTCGCTTGGATTGGTCTGGCTCAAGCGGGCGGCCAGCCAGGGCCACCAGGACGCTCAAAAGGAAATCTCGAAACGGGGTGCCTAGGCAGACCGGACCCTGGGCCGTCCACCCATGGCCCAAATAAGGACAATACCGATCCCTACCCACACGACTTCACGCATCCGACTCAACAGCGACGCCTGAATTCCCAAAGCCGGCTCGAAACCGAGCCACTTGAATACCAAGTAGAGGCTTCCTTCTTTGGAGCCCAGTTCGTAGGGTATGAAAATCATCAAATTTGAGACGAGGGACGAAAAATTCCCCACCACGAATGCTCTGATCGGGTCCGCGCCAAGATGCATCCCATGCAGGATGACCACGAATTCCATCATCGAGATGATTCGTCCCACCATTTCCACCGCGAGGGCCAGGTAGAAGCGCTTGGGTGACGACGTGATGATCGCGGTGAGGTGGGCGTCCATTTCATGCAGGCTTTCCCGTTTCGGCTCGAGCTTTACGGCCAACCGGCGGAGAAGTGGGATCCGTCCTAGCAATCCCAACAGATGGACAAATAGGCCTTCCCGATGACGAGAGAGCAGGAACGCGGCTGCCGCCACAAAACCCACAAAGGCGCAACCGATCCCGATCATGATGGCCGGAGTATGCGGCAGGACGATCGCTGCGGGAATAAGGGCGAGAGTGAATACCAGGATGTGACTCAGGCCATGCAGGAGGCGAAACGCCACGACCGAGCCCGCCGCCCGTCGCTGGCCGAGCCAGTTCGCGGCCAGGGCGATTTTGAGGGGCTCACCACCCAGGCTGAACAAGGGGGTAGCGTAGTTGATGGCGAAGGACAGGATAGTGATGGTATAGGCCCGGAAAAACGGGAGCCGCTCGCCCCCTTTGGAGGTCAGCAATTGCCAGGCGATCGCGTTGCAGATGTAGGTAACTCCCCACAGCGGTACCAGGATGGCGAGAACCCATCCGGCGGAGCGGAGACCCGCGAGTAGTGTCTTGGGATCGTTGAGGAGAACGAAGGCGGCGAAGACCGCCACGCCAAGCAGAAAGGCGAGAAGGCGTGCGGTGCGACTCACCTATACCGTCACTCGCACACCGGAATTCGCCGATTCGTAGGCGGCTTCCAGGACTCGAGTAACGCGCGAGATGTCTTCGAGGGAGGTGTGGCCGTCCTGTTGATCAATCTGATCGGCAAAGCGGTGAAACAACGACACAAACCATCGATAGTAGGACGCTTTGTCGAGTTCAGCCGAGAAGTCGAGGGTTTCGTCTCCGTGGCGTCCCGAACGACGCAAGAGACCGCCGCGCCACTCGATGCTTCCTTGGTCACCGGTGAATCGTATCGTGGTTTCTCGGCGGTCCGCGGCCCAGGTGAGAAAAAAACTGCCGAGTCGCCCTTCGAATTCAAGCAGAACTTGCGCGGTGTCCTCAACATCGTAATGGTGGCGAAGCCGCCCGGTCCAGCCGCGGACGCCGGAGGGCATCCCGGCCACATCGAGAAGTTGGTAGATCAGATGGGTACCATGATCGAGAAGCACACCACCCCGGCTGACATCCCTACTTCCCCGCCATGGCGCGTCATTCACGGCGGTGCCGGCATCCGCGGCCATCCGATACACTTGAAACTCCGCCAGGTGCCAGCGTCCAACGAATCCGGCCTCCAACCACTCCCGAACCTTCCGCCAGGCGGGATTGAAGCGGTACTGGTGGCACGCCATAACAACCCGTCCCCGAGAGTTGGCGATGTCGGATATCCGTCCCACTTCTCCCCGTGTCAGGGCCACGGGTTTTTCGCACAGCACGTGATACCCCTGGCTCAGCCCCCAGAGGGTCAAGTCGAGGTGACTCGAGGTGGGGGTACAGATATCGATGAAGTCGATGGGACCGAGTGATGCCACTTCACTGATGTCACGCAGCAGGGGGATTCCAGCAACGGGTAACACTCCAGGGCCACCGAGGTCCACCGCCGCGACGATCTCGAGCCGGTCGCGAACACCGTCCTCCCTAAGAAACGCGGGAAGGTGCGATTGTCGAGCGATGCCGCCCAGTCCGAAGAGCACCCCGCGCCGCGGGGGCATCTACGCGACGCCGGCGAGCGGAATCGACGGGAGGTCGCCGGTCCGGGCCAACTCCGTGACTCGGCTTTCGTGGCGGCGGAGGAGCACCAGCAACACTAGGTTGAGCGGGACGAGCGTGATCCACAGAAAACCTTCGGGCCACCCCGGCACCACAGTCAGGGCGAGCAGCAGAAAACGAATGTTTTGCCCGATCAAAGCGCAGGCACGGACCGTCCCAAGTTGGACGTGGCCCCAGCGCGCAGCCACTTCTTCGCTGGAGCCACCCTGCCGGATCCGACGCACCACGGCGATCGACCGAGGACACGCAGTGGCTTGGCGCTCGACGTACCCACGGTAAATGCCGATCTGGAGGCGGTCGAACAGGCCCGGGCCAGACGTGACGGCAACGTCTTCCGGAAGGTCCAATTCCCCTTCCCCACCATCGGCCACAAAGAGGTACACCTGGCGGATGAAATCCGCGATCGTGCTTTGCATGGAATGGCTCAGCCCAGCCAGAAGGACCAGAGCAACCGTTTCGAGCATCCCCAACGGGGTCGCTCGGGTCAGCAAGATGCGCGCGGCCAAATGGAGGTAGAGATTCACAAACCGCGCGTTATCAGAAATTCCGTCCAGCATGCGGCCGAACCGGGTCGAGGTGCCTCGCAATCGCGCGAGTTGCCCGTCCGCACTATCGAAGAAATCGGAAATGATGAAGAGGCCAACACCCGCGGCGTTGAGCCAGGCGGATCGATAAAACATCAGATGCCCGGCCGCGAGCCCAATCACGAGCGCGATCAGCGTCACCTGATCCGGTGAAATCCGCGTTGGGTACAGCACGCGCGCAATGCGTATGCCTATCGGCCGGAAGAAGTGGAGATCAATCCACTCTTCGATCTCCGCTCCCTTATGCGCCGAGTCTGTCGGCAGCGTCACGCAAGACCTCCTCCATGCGGGACAGAGCTTCCATCGCGTCGCTTTCCCGGATGACCAAGGGCGGGTTGATCCGCACTTCGGGATTGTAGATCATGGCCAGTACGCCGCGGGAGAGGAGTGCATCGAAGATCTCCCGCGTGGTGGTTTTGTCTAACAGGGTTCGCGTCCCCGGTTTCACGAGATCCATCCCGATCATCAGGCCGCGGCCCCGGACGTCGCTCACGATCGGGATCTCCCGTTCCCAGCGACGCATTTCCATCAACATTTTCTCGCCGAGCCGACGCGAGTGCTCCACCAACCCCTCGTCTCGCGTAATCCGGATTGCGGTGAGCGCCGCCATAGAGGCTAACGGGTTTCCGCCATAGCTCGACGAGCTTCCACTCGGATTCGCCCACGGCTTCGAGAACGCGATCCCCTCTCTCGCGATGACCCCGCTCATCGGGAAGCCGCCGCCAAACCCCTTGCCCACCGTGATGATATCCGGGAGCACATTGTCGTGCTCGATCGCGAACATCCGTCCGGTCCGACCGAAGCCGGTGATCATCTCATCGCAGATCAGGAGCGCGCCGATCTGATCAGCCACGTCGCGAAGCAACTTAAGGTATCCGGGCGGGGGAACGATATTGCCAGCGGTCCCTTGAATGGGCTCCACGATGATAGCGGCCACATTGTTGGCCGTTTCGTGCTCGATCTTCCGTTTGAGGAACTCCACACAGTGCCAGTGGCAGCTGTCGAACCTCAGGTTGAACTCGCACCGGGCACAATTCGCGTATGGCGAAGCGTAGGCGCCCGGCATCAACGGGCCGAGACCGTGCTTGAAGTTGCCGCCCAACAGCGGCAACACGCCCGCGGTCTTGCCGTGGAACCCACCCCAGAACCCGATGACGTCCTGCTTTTTTGTCGCGGCCTTGGCCAACCGAAACGCCGCTTCGACCGCCTCGGCTCCGCTCGAATAGAACTGGGTCCGACTTAGATCGCCGGGGGTGATGTCCGCCAGGAGCTTGACGAGTTCGGCCCGATGGGGGGTCGTGAAACTCCCTACGTGCAGCTTGGCAATCTGTTTCTGCATCGCGTCGACGTACCGCGGGTGCGCATAGCCTAGGCTGGCGACCCCCACCCCGGCCAGCAGGTCGATGAATGCGTTGCCGTCCGCGTCGTAGAGAATGGCCCCTTCGCCCCGCTCGAAAGAGATCTTGCTAAACAGGGCGACGGACTGCGTCCCCGGGGCGGCGTATTTCGATTCGCTCTCGAAGATCGCCACCGATTTCGGGCCTGGCAGGGTCACCACCGGAGACACCTGGGTCATGACGCAACTCCTTGCTGAAACTTCGCATGAATATGATCTGCAATGGCACGGGCCGCGCGAGTTCGAATCGGCGCGAAGCTTGGCCAGTCGTTGAGATCGATGAGGACGGGGTGACTCGGCTCAGGGACTGCGACATCGCCGCCAAAAACATCGAGACCTACCTGTGCGGCGGCGGCGAACGCCAGTCGCCGGAGCACCGCAAGATCAACGATATCAGGAGTGGGTTCGGCCTTGGTTTCGGCAACGTAGGCGTGGAACAAGCCGCCCGAGGCCACGCCATAGAACTTGAGCACCGGCCCCGGGACATGCTCTTGGAGCGCCACCCACGGAATGCCTCGTTCGGCAAAAGTGGCCATCGCTCGAGAAAACCCTCCGTTCAGCACGGCCACGACGTCTTCGGGGCGTTCGGCATGAACATCTCCCCGCTTGATCCACACCGCTCGTTCGCGCAGCCGTTCCACTTCCTCCCGTTGATGCTCGTCGACCGGCCCGGAGGTCGGAACCAACTTGGTGGTCGGGAACGCAAGCCCGCTCTGGTCGAGCAATCGCACTAGTCGGTGTCGATGACAATTCAGGACGCTGGTCGGTCGGTTGAATACCGGGGCGCCGGTGGATTCAAGCGGCACCAGGACTTCTGAGGCAGCGGCTCCTTGGCACATGTTCAGGTACAGATCGGCGTGCGGAATGGCCCCCCCAACAACGTCGCGCTCGCCCACCCGGTGGACGTCATAGCCCCATTCCTCGAACCACCGCGTCGTCTCGTCGAGAATCGCGGTGTCGTTACTGGCGTGCTGGAGCGGAGAGTACGTGGGACTCCGATAGATCGCGACGAGCCTGGGATGGCTCCCACCTCCATGCGGCGTCGGGCTATCGTAGGATCTGGTCATTCAACTCCTCCCAACCACGCAGTCGCCAATTCGAGGTCCCAACGCCGGTCCACATCTACGATACGCTCCACCTCAGCGGATCCAACCCGGTAGCCATGCTCCACGAGCCACGCCAGGAACCCACGCATCCGGCCCAACCCAAGACCAACAACCCGGGGAACTAGATCCCGGGTTCGGGAGCTCAAGAGATAGACGCCGCCGGTTACCAGCGGGGGGGTCGTTTCCTGACCGCTGAAAGCGCCAATCCAACCGTCCGGACGGCGTGCAACATACAGTGGTTTCTCGTCATCCACGAAGGGGGTCACCGCGACCACGGCATCTGCCCCCTCGGCGAGCGCCCGGGTGGCCGACTGGAAAACCCGGTGCCAGTCCTCGAGAGGCATAATGGTGTCCACCATCGAACAGAAGGCGGGGCCTGGCGGCATTACCTCGAGCCCAGCAGCAAGGGTGTGAAGGGAGGATGAGGTTTCGCAGGAGAGAATCGTCGCGCCCGGCAAGGCGCCGGCCAAGACCATTTGATTCACGGCGTTCGCCACCGGCCGCCGCACCGCACAGGTCACGGTCTCGCACCCGATTGTTTTGAACGTATCCACCAGTCGACCGATAAGCGGTTGTCCCGCTAGCGGCACCAGGGCCTTCGGAATGGTGATCCCATCCGCGGACAGACGTGAGCCTTCACCCCCGGCGAGAATCAAACCATGCATCGTCAGTTCACCACGGCAGGGAGCTGAGGGAGTTCAGAAATGCGCTGGCTCGGGCGGACATCGTCTGGGACCACCCGGGTGGCCGGAGCAATCCAACAAGTGAGGAACCCCATCGACGCGGCCGCACGGATATCCGCAAACGGATTGTCACCGACCATCCAGCATTCATGGGCGTCGAGCCCCAGAGCCTCCAGCGTCGTTTGAAAGATGCGTGGATCGGGCTTCCGCACCCCGACCAAGGCGGAATCGATGGTCACCTCAAAGCAATCGGCCAAGCCAAGCTCAGCAAGGCAGGGTCGGAGATTGCCAGTGTAATTGGAAATGACGCCGAGGCGAAATTGGGCCGAGAGTGCGTGGAGAATGGGAAGGTTGCGGTCAGCAATTCGCTGGGCGTCGCTGACGAACCCCTCGGCCATGCGATCCACCGTCACGGCGGAGTCGGCGGGGAGCAGTTCGGCAAGGAGTTTAGCCTGCACGTAGGCGGTATCTCGGAGGCCAAGGGTCTCGATGCCGCTCCAACGTTCCAAGCGCCGATCGGATTCCTCGAACAAAACCAAGAAAGCATCTAGGGGAAGACGACCACCTTCCCGGGCGTACGAGCGGTGGAATCGAAGCCCCCAAGGCTCTCCATCCGCGTCGAGGGTGCCGCCAAAATCGAAGAGGATGCCCAAGGCTTTCTTGGTCAGCAACAGAAACTCCCCTTCGTAGTTCGGTGACCGCGGTGATGCTGAGCATCCAAGGCAAGCGCTGTGCCGCCGACCACGCATCCTCAAGTCCAATGGCCATTTGCGCTTCGCCCTCTACACCGTCGCTCTGACCATGACAGTTTGTCCCTGGTCAGACAGACTGTCCCGCTCGCACCTTCGTCTTTCGCCCACTCCAGGTATTTTGAGTCCATGGCAATGGGCCTTTCTCAGCGGTTGGCCATCATCGCGGCTCTCAGCGCAGGTACGCTGATCTTCAGCGCAACCGAGATCTCACTGTACTGGACGGAGCGGTCGAATCTCGACGATGTGCGCCAAGAGGCGATCGTCCTCGCGAACACGCTCGCGAGTTATCTCACCCGGTTGGCCCCCAACGGGGACCCCCAGAGCCTTGCGTCCGGTTTGGCAGCGTGGAGTGGAAAGCGGCTGGCCGGCACCACGGCCGCCGTTTTTGTCAAATCGAAGGAACCCCATGGCATCGTGCTGGTTGCGGCCACAGATAGTACTGTTCCGATGCGGCCCCGCGGTGGGGACCTGAAGGCGTTGGAAACACGGACCTCAGTCGTGTGGCTGACGTCGGGTGAGGCCCAAGGCTGGAATGTCGCGACCCCGATCGGGACCCGCAGACCCGTAGCTGTGCTTCAACTGTCGGTGTCGACGGCCCGGTTTCACGACTGGGCCAGCCGGGAGCGCCAGCGGGCGTACATCCTCGCGCTCACGGCAGCATTGCTCCTGGCGGGCGGGATCGCCCTCTTGACCTCCCGCTGGGTGGGTCGGCCGCTCGCGGCGCTGGGGCAGGCGTTTGCCGGGGCGCACGCGGGCGCCCAATTCGGGCCCCCTGCCACGGAACTGGGCCCTCCGGAGTTTCGTCAATTGGCCCGGCGCTACAACGAGCTCCGGACCGCACTCGCCGATCGGGAGCGAGAGAGTGAGGCCCGAGCCGCCCTGCAGGCTCTCGAAGAGCGGGCCCGGTCGTTCGACCGGTTGGCTCTGATGGAAGAAACCACCGCGACGTTCGCCCATGAGATCGGGACCCCCCTCAACACGATGAGTGGGCATTTCCAGTTGCTGCGCGACGATTTGGAGCCCAATAAAGCCCCGGACGCGGTCCGGCGGGTGAACCTCCTACTCGGCCAGGTGGAGCGAGTGGCCGGAATCGTCCGCGCCTGGCTACGTCGTGGGGCTTGGCCTCAGCCGACGGCGGAGGCGGTCGACCTACTTTCGATCATTCGACGCATTCTCGACTTCATGGAACCCTCCTGTGAGGATGCCGGAGTGGCCACCCGGCTCATCCCCGGGGCCGAGAACGATGCGGCAGCAGCAGTTATGGCCGAGTGTGATCCGGCACTGGTCGAGCAGATTTTGCTCAACCTACTCAAGAACGCCATCGAAGCCCTTCGCCCCGGCGGCCAGATCACGGTCGCGGCGGGGCACCGAGACGGCTCGGCGTGGATCGTCGTCGCGGACAATGGGCCGGGCCTGGCCGAGGAAGCCAAGGCCCACCTGTTCAACCCCTTCGCGACGACCAAGGGGCCGGGGGGCACGGGCTTGGGACTTACGGTGAGCCGCCGACTGGCGCGGACGATGGGAGGAGATCTCACCTATGAACCGAGTGAGCGCGGCACGGCGTGGCGACTTACCCTTCGGGGCGCGCTGGAAGGAGCTCATGTCTAGTCCATCGATCGGCACGCCTCGACCCCGGCTACTCCTGGTCGATGACGACGAGGACGCATGTCGGTTGCTGGGCGAAGTGCTCGAGCGCGAGTCATACACGGTAACCCGGGCGCTCTCGGCCGAGGAGGCCATCCAGGCGATCGACCGTGAGGGGCGGTACGATGCGGTCCTCACCGACCTCCGAATGCCGGGAACTAGTGGCCTCGGCCTGCTCCGAACCATCCGGGAACGAGACCCAGAGGCCCTTGTCTTCGTCCTGACCGCGTTCGGCGATGCGACGACGGCGGGCGAGGCGATCCGGGCCGGGGCATACGATTTCATCAGCAAACCGTACGACATCAACACCCTCCGCATCGCCATCGGGAGAGCGCTCGAGCGCCGTCGGGTGGCGGTTCCGCTGGAGAAAATGCCGTTGGCCGGGACCCCGCTGGGCGATGAGCTCACCACGGCGGGAAGTCTCGCTCTGGTCGGCCATAGCCCCGCCATCATTGAAGTCATGAAGACGGTGGCGCGAGTCGCTCCGAGTCAGGCCACGGTCCTGATCACCGGTGAGACCGGGACCGGGAAAGAGCTCATCGCGCGAATTATTCACAAATACTCCGATCGGGCCAACCGGCGATTCGTGGCGGTCAATTGTTCCGCATTGGCAGAGGGACTTTTGGAAAGCGAACTCTTTGGCCATGTGAAGGGCGCGTTCACCGGTGCGGCCGGAGCTCGCCCGGGCCTATTTCGGGAGGCGGACAAAGGGACCATTTTTCTCGATGAGATTGGTGATATCAGCCCAGCCCTCCAATCTCGACTCCTCCGGGTACTCCAAGAGCACGAGATCCAACCCGTCGGCGCAGAAGCCACCATTCCCGTGGATGTCCGCGTCATCGCCGCGACGCACAACAATCTTGAGACCTTGGTGCGGGAGAACCGGTTCCGGGCCGATCTCTACTACCGTCTGAACGTGGTGACGCTTGAACTGCCGCCGCTTCGGACCAGACGGCAAGACCTCCCCTTGTTGATCAATTTCTTTCTGGTTCGTCTTGGCGCGCATCACAACCGGGGGCCGGTCGCGGTAGATCCCGAAGCCCTACATCAGTTGTTGATCTACGATTGGCCGGGAAATGTCCGCGAACTCCACAACGTGCTGGAACGGGCCCTCGTCTTGGCCGCCCAAGACGTGATCGGCCCCGAACACCTCCCAGCGGACCTTCGCCGGGGAGGGACGTCCGCGGTCATTCCGGCCCAGATCTCAGCTGCGGGCAGCGGAACCGGGGATGCGCCCACGTCGTTCGCCTCGTTGGCTGACGTTGAACGGCTGCATGTTTTGAGGGTGCTTCAGGAGACCGGCGGGAACCGGGATCGCGCCTCACAAATCCTCGGGATCTCTCGCCGCACCCTCAGCCGGATGCTCCAGCGCTGGGGGATGACCAAAGCATAAACCCGCGACAGTTTGTCCAGTCGAGGTCAAGGTGTCACGCACGGGTGTCCCGGTTTCGTCTGGGAACTCCTCCGGGCAGCCGTTTCCGGGGCAAACTGATCTGTTTTTCCTCGCGATTCGCCGCTCCGGTTCAGTTTGCCAGCTTCCACCGTTTGGCCCACCGCTTGCCTGATGGGTTCCCGATGCTGTTTGTCGGGCCCGACAGCACGCGACAAGTCCGAGATCTCGGTGGGCTCACTTCCTGGAGAGACGCATGATCCGTAAGTCCCTGTTCAGCGCCGCGATCCTGTCCGTGTTGTTCGCGGGCGTCGTGGCGGCCCAGCAGCCGGCCGCGAAGGCCGACACTGGCAAGAAGGCTGCGAAGGTTGCGAAGGCCGCGACCACAGCCCCGGCGATGGCAAAGGCGGAAGCTAAGACCGACACTGGCATGAAGAAGATGAGCAAGAAGAGCAAGAAGGCATGGAAAAAGGGTAAGAAGGCTGCCGCTGATTCCGTGAAGAAGAACTAACTCGAGCCGTCACTCGGTTGTTCCCCGGGGGGCGCTCAAACGCGCCCCCCGGGCTTTTCTTGGCTCCAACTCTGCTGGCGGAAACCTCACCACGCGCCTATGATCCCAGGGTTCTTGAGTCTCCTTGGGGCCTCAGGTTCCGGCCGGGAGCTAAACTCATTCGCGACCTACTGCCCATCGTCCGCAAAGCGCTCGCCGGCCGGTACTCCGTGGACCGGGAACTCGGTCGGGGCGGAACGTCGGTAGTCTACCTTGCCCAAGATTCGGCGGGCCAGGATGTCGCCCTCAAAATCCTCCGTCCGGAACTCTGCGCCACGGTCTCCGCCGACCGGTTTCTTCGCGAGATCCGTCTCATCGCCCGCTTGGACCACCCGAAGGTTGGCCGCCTGATCGATTCCGGAGAGCAGGACTGGCTGGTGTATTATGTCATGCCGTACCTCGAAGGCCCTACCCTCAAACAGGCCCTGGATCTCCGCCGCTTCTTGCCGCCCGAAGACGCCCTCAGAATCGGCGGCGACCTCTTGGATGCCCTGAGCCACGCCCATGCGCATCAGGTGGTGCATCGAGATGTCAAACCAGACAATATCATCCTCGCGAGGCCTGGAGCGGTGCTTCTCGATTTTGGCATCGCGCGGGCGGTAGCCCTGTCCGGCACCGATCGCCTCACTCGCTCGGGGGTGGCAGTGGGGACTTCGAGTTACATGAGCCCCGAGCAAGTCCTGGGGCTCGAGGAGATCGATCCTCGGAGTGACCTCTATTCGGTCGGTTGCGTCCTCTACGAGTGCCTTGCGGGTCGCCCACCATTTCATCACCGTAACGAAGTGGTGGTCCTGCGCATGCAACAGTCGGAGCCACCTCCCGATTTGCTCCGACTCGCGCCGAGCACGCCGCCCAGCATGGCCATGGTGATCATGAAGGCATTGGCGAAGCAGCGGGAAGAGCGCTGGGGATCGGCCGACGAGATGCTCCAGGCATTGAGAAACGCGTAAGACCTCGAGCCCTCATTGGAACGCCGATTGAGCCCCCCGCGATCGGCGCGGACCCGTTCCGACGGAGATGGTTGTTTCCGGCCCCCGTTATGGCGAGATTGTGGGGATCCCGAGCTGATCGTAAGGTGATGGTGCGGAAAAGGTTTCGCTGGCGGAGCCGCACTCCACCACCTCTTCGAGTGTCCCAGTCCGAGCGAGGCCGATGAAGGCGCTCATCATCGAGGACGATCCAGACACTCGAAAACTCCTGGGCGCGTTTGTCCGTGAACGCCGCCATGAGGCCGTGCTCGCTTCCAGCGCGGAGGAAGCCCTCGAGCGCTGCACGCGAGAAGCGTTCTCCCTCATCCTCCTCGATCTCGGCCTTCCGGGCATGGATGGCCTGACGTTCTGCAGCCTTCTCCGGGCCCAACCGGGGGGCGACCGCGTTTTCATCATGGTCGTGACCGCCCGCGATACCCCGGCCGATGCCCTGGCCGCTTTGGAAGTCGGGGCCGACGACTACGTCTCCAAACCAATCGACCCCGCGATCCTTCGGCTTCGGCTCATGATCGCCGAGCGCCAGGTCCTCCGCATTCGTGAGCGCGGCAAGGCGGAGGACGCGCTCAAAGAGAGTAGCACTCGACTCGCTCGGACCGAGGCGTTCTCCTCCATCATCGTTACTCACGTCGGGCTCGAGGGTCAGTGGCTCAAGGTCCCGTCTTCGCTCTCTCAGCTACTCGGATACTCCGAACATGAACTCAAGGGTCGACGATTTGAGGACTTCACTCACCCGGAGGATTCGGACACCTCTGCCGCGGCTCGCGACCAGGTCATTCGCGGCGAGTTGAAGGCTATCGATTTCGAGACGCGCTATCTCAAACGCGACGGGGGAATCGTCTGGCTTTCCGTGAACATGGCACTGGTCACCGACTCGGCGGAGCGGCCGGTGCATTTTCTCACCTACTTGCGGGATGTCACCTCCGCGAAGCGCCTTGAGCAGGCCCTTCGCGAAAGCGAGGAGCGCTACGCGTTCGCCGTGCGAGGCTCCAGTGCCGGACTTTGGGACTGGAATCTGCTGACTGGGGAGGTGTACTACTCGCCACGTTATCTCGAACTCCTCGGGTGTGCCCCGGAGGACTTGAGTACTGGCATCGACGCGTTCTTGCGGAGGCTTCATCCGGACGATCGGCCGATCCGCGACCGCGCGCTGCAGGAGCACCTCAACCACCACGTTCCGTTGCAGGTCGAGTATCGGCTGCGTCATGCCGACGGGACGTATCGATGGTTCGAGTCGAGGGGCCAAGCGATTTGGAACGCCGAGGGTCGGCCCATCCGAATTGCGGGCTCCATCTTGGACATCACTGAGCGGAAGGACGCCGAGGAAGCCTTACGGGTCGGGGATGCCCGGAATCGAGCAATCCTTAGTGCCATCCCGGATGTGATCTTCGTCCTCGACGGAGAGTGTATCTATCGCGACTACAGCACACCCGATCCGGCCCGACTCGGTGGGACACCGGAGCGGTTCTTGGGAAGAAGCATCGACGAAGTGCACGACCTAGGTGTTGCACGGGACGTCCGAGCCGCCGTAGCCCGGGCCCTCGAGACCGGTGATCCACAGGTATTCGACTACGTAATGCCGGTGGACGGCAGCGAGCGGTCCTTCGAAGCGAAGCTGGTCGCGTTTGGTCCTGACCGGGTCTTGGTCTTAACCCGAGACGTGACAGACCGGCGACGAATGGCGCAGGACCTCCGTCGAACGTCGGAGCATTTTGCCACAATCATTAACTCGGTAGACAGCATCGTGTGGGAAGCTCAGGCGAACCCGCTGCGATTCACGTTCGTGAGCGAACAAGGGGAACGATTCCTTGGATATCCGCAACAGCGTTGGATCGACGAGCCCGGATTCTTCGAGCAACATATCCACCCCGAAGATCGCGCGGCTGCCGTCGCTTTTAGTGAAGCGGAGACTGCGGGGGTGCGCTCCCATGAGTTCGAGTACCGGATGATTGCCGCCGACGGGCGGGTCATTTGGGTACGGAACATCGTGAGTGTGGAGGGTAAGGATGGCATTCCGGAACGACTGAATGGCGTTATGGTGGACATGACCGCGAAAAAGGAGGCCGAACGCTCGCTCCGAGAATCCGAGGAGCGCCATCGTTCCGTGATCGATACGTTGGCGGAAGGCGTACTCCTCTTGGACGACGAGGGGATCATTCGTGCCGTGAACCCCAGCGCCGAGCGCATCCTGATGCAAACGTCGGAAGAGCTGCTCGGACACCCGGCTTATGCCTCCAAGTGGCTGATCACCCGCGAGGACGGCAGTCCGATCAGCGACGATGACATGCCCGGCCGGATGACCCTACGGACGGGCGAGCCCCAAACCAACCTCGTCATGGGCATTGAGCGGCCCGAGGGACCGACGACTTGGATCGCGGTCAATTCACGCATCATGTGCAGTGGAGAGGACACCGGCAAACGCCAGGTCGTGCTCTCGTTCGAAGACATCACGGAGCGCAAGCAGGCCGAGGAAGCCTTACGACGATCCGAGCGGCGGGCATTCGATTTCCTGGACGGTGTGCCCGTGGGTGTGTTCGTCACGGATGCGGATGGACACCCACAGTACTTAAATCGCGAGGCCGCGCACATCTTGGGACGAGGTTTGGTGCTCGGAGCGAGCCCCGAATCATTGGCGGAGACGTATCAGGTCTACCTGGAAGGAACGGAGGAGCAGTACCCTCCGTCGCGAATGCCTATAGTTCGAGCACTCGCCGGCGAAAGCTCCTCGGTCGAAGACATGGTGGTGCGCCGATTGGGAGTGGAAATCCCCCTTCATGTCTCGGCGTCGCCGGTCCGGGACGATGCCGGTAATGTCGCCTTTTCGATCGCGACTTTCGCCGATGTCTCCAAGACGCGTCAAGCCCAAGCGGCCCTGATCCAAACTGGACGGCAGCTCGAGGAGCAACGCAAACTTCTGGACGAAATCGTCTCCAACACTCCTGGGCACATCGTGCTGTACGACGCTCAGGGCCGTCATCTCTATGTGAATCGCCCCGCCCTCGAAGCATGCCGGCGCCATCTCGCCGATGTGGTGGGGAAGTATTGGCATGAGATTCCGAGCTTTCCTTCCGAGCGCGGACGCGAAATCGACCTGCGTTTGTCTCAAGCAATCGCGGCGGGAGAGCCAATCCAGTTTGAAACCACCTACCCGATCCAGGGGGAAATGCGAACCTGGGCCTGCACCTTCGTACCGATCCGCGATCTCGATGGCCATATCGCGTACGTACTCGCGGCGGATCTCGACATCACCGACCGGAAGCGGGCCGAGGTCGAGCGAGAATCGATGGAGCGCCGGCTCCAAGAAACCCAAAAACTCGAGTCACTCGGCGTCTTGGCTGGCGGTATCGCGCACGATTTCAACAATCTCTTGACCGGCATCCTGGGCAACGCTTCCCTCGCCAAGATGGACGCCATCCCCGGCACCGGAATCGACACGGCGGTCCAACAGATCGAGCAGGCTGCGCAGCGCGCGGCCGATCTCTGCCGCCAGATGCTCGCGTATTCCGGCAAGGGACGATTCGTGGTGCAGCGCCTAGATCTTTCGGCCCTCGTCACGGACACGACCCACCTTCTCCAGTTGTCGATTTCCAAACACGCGGTGCTTAAGTTCCAGTTGACGCAAGGACTCCCCCCGGTCCTAGCCGACGGCACTCAAATTCGGCAAATCATCATGAATCTGGTGATGAACGCCTCCGATGCGATCGGGGAACGAAGCGGGTTGATCACCATTTCGACCGGGGTCATGCAGGCCAATCGCGAGTTTCTGAAGCACACGCATCTGGCGCCGGACTTGCCGGAGGGGGAATATGTTTTCCTCGAGGTGACCGACACCGGATGCGGGATGAGCGTGGAGACTCTCAACCGGATCTTCGATCCATTCTTCACCACAAAATTTACCGGACGAGGACTCGGCCTGGCCGCCGTGCTCGGCATCGTCCGGGGCCACCGCGGAGCACTCAAGGTCGAAAGTACACCATCACGGGGCAGCACATTCCGGCTCCTTCTGCCCTGCGCTGAAGGTGCGGCGGAGCATTGGAACAGTGGCCGAGGCGCCAGCGAGACGTGGCGCGGATCCGGGAAAGTGTTAGTGGTGGATGACGAAGCAACGGTGCGCACCGTAGCGAATCGGATGCTGGAGGCATTGGGGTACGATGTCCTCACCGCGGAGGACGGGCGGGCGGCCATGGATGTATTTCGCGGCCAGGCGGGCTCAATCCGGATCGTGCTGCTTGATCTTACGATGCCGCATTGGAATGGTGAAGAGACCTTCCGTGCACTACGCCAAACCGACCCGGCCATCAAAGTCATTCTGATGAGTGGCTACTCCGAGCACGAAGCGGTGCAACGATTTGTAGGCCAAGGCCTTGCTGGCTTCGTGCAAAAGCCATTCAGCCTCGACACCCTTCGGGCCACTCTCCAGGCAGCCGAGACCGAACCGATCCCGCACTCATGACCGGTCGGAGCCCGGGTCCGGCAGGCACTCCACCAGAGTCCCGGTCGTTTGGCGGAGGCGCTGACTGATCGCCGCCGCGATCGCCAGCACAAGCGCCAGTGCTGTTTTCGGATGCTCCTCCGATAGGGTTCCAAATTCTTCTCGCGAAAGCAGCAGAATGCTGGTCGGCTCCGTGGCGATCGCCGTAGCGGAACGGGGCTGCCCATCCAAGAGGGACATTTCACCTACTGGTTTGCCCACGCCAAGCGTCGCCAGAACGCGTCGTTCCTTCCCCAGATCCTCTTTCCCGATTTCCACGTGTCCGGACGCAATGAGACCAAACCAAGTGTCCTGCTCGCCTTCGGTGAACAGGATGCCCCCTTCGGGCACATCGTAGAGGCGAACGTATTTGGCGAGGTCCTTGATTTCACTCCAGGTGAATCGCTGGGCCCAGGAGGTCTCATCCATAAGATCCGCGCGGTCCTCCGGCGAGGTAGGCCGAAGGATGATCCTCCGTCCAGCCAGTGAATCGTGAATGGACTCTTGACGGATGGTAGCCTGCTTCACCGAACTCACCTGGGGCCCCCAATCGGGCAAAACGGAATTCTCAAGCTACAGTATCGGCCACGGAGCCCGGCCACATGAGCTGAGTCTTTTCGGGTGACCTGGCTGAGGCGGGGCCCCGCGATCAGTGCGTGAGAACTCGAATCCGACCCTTGAAAGATCGAACGGTGATCTGGCTACCCCCTCCGCCGACCTGGAACTGGAGGGGCCGCCCTTTTGGGGGAAGAGCGGTCTTGGGGCCGATCGCACTGGCGACCGTCCCCGCGAGCGACTGGAGGCTGAATTCGGCCCGGAAATCACTGGGAAGGCTGAGATCGACATCTCCGCTATGGGTCTGGACGTCCAGAGTACCTGCCGCCTCAACCTTCCCTTCGCAAGTCACCGGTCCCGAGACCGTCTCCAAGTGGGCATGGGCCAGGTTGGCATCCTCCAGCACCACGGCCCCTTCGACCGTGATGACGCTGACGTCGTTTCGCGCGTGGGTAAGCGTGACCCGACCCGTGCCGGAGCGAATCCGAGTATAGCCGGCGGAGCCGATCACGACGATGTCTCCTTCGAGCGACTCCGCGGTGATTCCGCGAAGGGGGGTGCCTTCGACCCGGAGGGATCCGCTGCCCGAGAGAAAGTCGAGCTCCCCCACAAATTCGCTGACCTCGACTGGGGCCGAGATGCTCTTGACCCAGACTTTCGCCCCCCGGGGAACTCGGACGTCGAGAGAGGAGCCCGGAGCACCCAGGGTATCGCCAGCAGTGTAGACGCCCAGCTTGGCGATGCGGTCTCGCCCGCCGAGAAAGAACGATCCACCACCGGGAGGTATGGTGGCGGTTACAGAAATCGAGTCCCGGTTCCATCCTCTTACGCGAATTGTCCCCGCGAGATTGGTGATTCGAATCGACGCGTCACCGGCCACTGGGATCGTTCGCTCAATGCGTTCTTGCGCCGTCAAACCGGCCGTCAGAACCAGGAGGAGACTGAGAGGAAGCGGCGCTGAAGCGAGGAGCGTCATAGATCAAGTCTCGGGCCCGAGGAAAACGGCGCGCCGCAAGAGGGCCAGTTTCTGTTCATGGCTCGACCGGAGAAGGCGTCGTAAGGTGGTGTCGTTGGGTTCACCTGAGAGGGCCCGGCCGGCCTCGGATATCGCACTGTCGATCACCGCCAGATCTCGTTCGACAGCCAGAATCGTGGAGGTGGGGAGCTGCGACCGGCGGCGCTGTAACTCGGTGTGAAGATCCGCCGCCGCGGCACGATAATCCGCTTCCCAAGCGACAACGGCAATTGCTGGTCGGGTGGAACGACCAGTTCGCCGCACCACCTCCAGCGTGATGAGCGAAGACAGCGCGATGAGCACGATTGCGGCCGTGGCAAGGACGAAGACCACGGATCGCCGAGACCAGCGCGTGGCGTCGGGACGTTCGGGAGAGCGCAGGTTCCTGCGGATCGCACCCCATAGCTCCGGAGGAGGCTCGATGTGCCGGGAGAGCGAGGCCACCAGCGGGCGCAATTCCTCGGCCGCGCTCAGGTCCTCACGGCATTCCGCGCAGGTGGCCACATGACCGAGGATGCTGGCAGCATCCTCGGGTGCGAGGCGACCCTCCAATAGCGCATCGAGCCGATCGCGGACGTCGGCGCAGGTCATCATTTCAAGGCCTCGCGTAAGAGCCTCCTGGCTCGAAACAGCTGCGCTTTCGAGGTGCCCTCCGCAATCCCGGTTAGGGAAGCGATATCGGCGTGGCTGTAGCCTTCAATATCATAGAGGACGAACACGGTTCGGGCGCCCGTCGGCAGTTTGGCGATGGCGCGCTCCAGATCGATTGACTCGGCGGCGGATGGACCATCCACTCCGTGAGATTCCAGTTCGAGGTCGCCCGGGAGACTCACGCGACGCTCACGCCGTTCTGCGGTTCGCTGGTGCGCGAGCACAACGTTGACCGCAATCCGATGCAGCCAAGTCGAAAATGCGCTTTCCCCCCGAAATGAGGCCAGACCCTCCCAAGCGCGAACAAAGACGTCCTGGGTGAGTTCCGCGGCCAACACTCCGTCGGCAGAAAGCCGAACACAAACAGCAAAGACGGCGCCGGCATGCTGTTGATACAGCGTACGGAACGCGTGCTCGTCTCCGACCTGGGCCCGTCGAACAAGGGTGGCGGCGTTGGTCACCGGAACATCATGGCGCAGGGAGCCCGCGCTCGGACGCGTGATGGAGGAATGAGATAGGCCCAACACCAGTGAGGACACGACAATATGATGCCGATCAGGCCAAGAAGGTTTGATTCAGTCCTCTTCGGCCCGCAGCCGAGCGGAGATGTCGCGCAACGCGGTCCAACTCTCCAGTAGCTCGGGTAGGTATTCGGAGGAGGTGATAAAGGTCCAAATGTAAGCAACGATTGAATAAATATTGCCGGTACTGAAATTGTCCAGGTCGATCGCGACGTACAGAACCACGAGGAAGATGAGCAGTAGAAAGAAGCGGACCATTCCAAATGCCCCTGCACCCCAGTTCGCGATTTTTTGCTGGGGTTTCGCGAGCTCGAGATAATACGCCCGGACCCGTTCGGGGTCCTGGGTCGCGAACATCTCGTAGGAGTGTTCCATCGTGTCGTGCACCGAGGATTGAAGCTTGGTGACCTTGGTGCGATACACTTGGATCGTAATTACGATGGGCACGGTCACGAAAAAGCACGCGAGCGAGATCCTCCAGTCGAAGAACGCGAGGCTCACGAGGGCACCACCGATGGCAATAACCTGCTCGAGTACTTCGGGAACCCGGTATTGAAAAAAGGTGATGAACTGGCGGGAGAGGTCAGCTCGAGCCGCTGTTTGCGACATGGATAGTTTCTGCTCTTGGGCGGTGCGCGCCACGATCGCGGCGATATCGGCGTACATTCGGAGATAAATTCGCTGGTCGATCGACCGCCGGAGGGAGCCGACGATGGAGTTCACCGCGAACAATCCGATCCAAATGCCGAGAGGCACGAGGAGGTGCGCGTGCGGCTGGACATCTTTTTCGAGCCACGCGTCGATTACCGGCCCGAACGCGGCGGGCTCGGCGATCCACGCGACGTGCTCGATCACCACCAGGACGAGGGCAACGAAGATCCCCCGCCGAAACCGGCGCAGAATATCCAGGAGTCGCATCGCCGAGTCAGGAACGAGAAACCAACCTCTCAGTGGAGGACGCGGCGGCGCAACTCACGCTTTCGAGGGCACGCTCAGGGACACCGGCTTGGCACGAAAGAAGGCCGCAAAACCAACGGCAGCGCCGAGACCGATCAGGGCGACCACTCGCCACAGCGCGGCGAAATCTACTCCGCCTCCAACCACCTTGTAGTGCTCCGCCAACCAGCCAGAGAGGATGCCACCCACGACCGGGCCGCCGCCCAAAATCAAAATCCCAAAGACGGTCTGAACCGAATGGCGGGCATCGTCCGGGGCCACACGGTCCGCGTAGATGAACCCGGCGGCGAAGAAGCAGGCGTAACACACTCCGTGCAGCGCTTGGCTCGCCACCAAGACTGACACGGGAAGGGTTGGGATGCTCCAAATCATATACCGTAGGAAGTAGGCGAAGGCCCCCACCGAGATCACCGAGCGAAATCCATACCGGGAGAGCCCCCATCCCAGACCGGCCATGACCGCAATCTCACTGAATTGGCCGATGGTCATCGTGGGACCAATTTGGGAGTCCAGCAGGCCCAGATGCGAGAGGAACGGCGGCGTTTGGATAAAGTAGATCTGGTGAATGACGCTGATCGGCAGGCTGACCGCGACGAGCACGGCGAACGAAGGCTCGCGCAGCAACCGGAAGGCCTTTGCAAAAGCGAGTGGCTCCACCGCGTTGGGCTTGGGGGGGGTGTGAGGCAGGAACAGACAAAAGATCGCATAGCCCCAAGAGATGAGCGCCGAGAAGTGAAGTGAGGTCGCCAAGCGGGCCGTCACGTTCGGCAATTCAGGACCCACCAAAAAGGGCGGCATCCATTGAACATGGAGTCCAGTCTGAAGGTAGAGCATTGGGAAGATCCAACTCGCGGCGATCCAGCCAATGGTTCCCCAGACGCGAATCTTGGGGAATTGCTGGCCGGGGTGGTTCAGATTGGCGAACGCCATGGAATTCGACAACGCCAGCGTGGGCATGTAAACCACACCATACGCGATGGAAAGCCAGAGCCAGGCCTGATAACTCGTTTGGGAGGCGGTGTACCACTTGATGACCCCGCCAACGACCAGCAGGGAAGCCAGGAATCGTTCGGTGCTGAAGTATCGATCAGCAACCTGTCCCGCGATGAATGGCGAGGCAATCGCTCCAATCGACCCGGCCAATCCGAGGATGAGGCCGATCTGTCCGCCGGTGAACCCAAGCCCTCCTTCCGCCGTACTGGCGGAAAGGTAGCGGCCCGCCAGGGGAAGCCACGCGCCCCATACGGCGTATTGCAGAAACATCATGAAGGAGAGTCGGCGCACCGCGGGCTCCCGGGTCAGGGGTAAAAAGTAGTATCGGTCAATCTTCGTGACGGGCGAACGCGGCGTCGAATGCGACTCTGGAGGGGGGGAAATCCAGCGATCGAACAAACCGGGCTGCTTCCGCGGCGCCATGCTCCCGATCCATCAGAGAATCTTCCCACTCCACCGAGAGCGGACCGGTATAGCCGGCCTGATCGAGAGCCCGTATGACGCTTTCGAAATCGATTCGGCCTCGCCCCGGCGAGCGGAAATTCCAGTTCCGCTCACCCGAGCCGAATTCGGTGTGGCCGCCGAACGTCCCGGCTTCGGTGGGCGTGGGGGACCACCACACATCCTTCACATGCGTGTGGAAAATACGGGCACTGAATTCACGAATGAACCGAATGTAGTCCACACCCTGGTACCCGAAATGGGAGGGATCGAAGTTGAAACCAAAGTGAGGATGATGACCGACGGCATTGAGCGCTCGCCGCGCCGAGCTGATGTCAAACGCGATCTCCGCCGGATGTACCTCCAACGCGAAATGCACGTTCTCAGCCGCGAACACGTCCAGAATCGGCTTCCACCGTGTAGCGAAGTCTTGGAACCCCGCTTCGACTTGGCCGGGAAGGGTGGGAGGGAACGAGTAATGGTAAGCCCAGATGCTGCTCCCGGTGAATCCATTGACCACGGTCCGGCGCTGCTCGGCGAGTCGGGTTTTGACCGCGGTCGGCGCCGCGTCAAAAAAGCGCCGGGCTGCGCGAGCCGTCGTCTTCAATTCCTCCGCGGCGCGCCGACGCACCCCTTCAGGATCGCCGTCGCCCCACACTCGCGGCGGCACAATCGCCTGATGCCGGGCATCGATGAGATCGCACACCGCTTGCCCAACGAGGTGATTGCTGATGGCGTAGCATGCCAAGCCATGGTCCTGCAACAGCTGCCAGCGCTGCCGACAGTAATCCGCCTCGGACAGGGCGCGTACAACGTCAAAGTGATCGCCCCAACACGCCAGTTCGAGCCCATCGTATCCGAGGGGCTGAACCTTTTGACATAGCACGCTGAGCGGAAGGTCAGCCCATTGGCCCGTGAATAAGGTGAGGAGATGGGTCATCTTTACCGAACCTCCTTGAGCGGAACCGCACAGCGCTCGTCGGACGCGAGAAGTGCCGCCTCGAGAACCCGCTGGGTTTCGTAGGCGTCCGCGAAATCGGGCAGGGGCAGCTCGGGTGCCTCTCCTCCGAGGACGCGCAGGATATCGGCCGCCATGTTGACGAACCCGTGTTCGTAGCCGAGGAGATGTGCATCGGGCCACCAGTGGCCAGCGTACGGATGAACCCCGGCTCCGGTACACATGATTCGCCGCCATCCTGCGGTTCGCTTGCCTTGTCGTGCGTCGAAGTAATGCAGCAGGTTCATGTCTTCGAAATCGAACCGGAGGCTGCCGTGCTCACCATTGATCTCGACCCGATTTGCGTTCTGATCGCCAGTCGCCAAACGAGTGGCTTCGAAACTCGCGACCGTGCCCCGGCGAAAACTCGCGAGAAACAAGAGGCAATCGTCGACGTCGCTTCGCCCCCGCTTCTTGCTCGCACCGGGCAACACGCGCTCGGCAATGAAGGTCCGGGCGAGAGCACCATGGACGGCGTCCACCTCGTCGGCCAGGAGGAAGCGAGCCAAGTCCACGATGTGGGCATTGAGATCACCGTGCGCTCCGGAACCCGCCTCCTTTTTCCGAAAGCGCCAGGACAGGGGCGTCGCAGGACCGCCCCAATCCTGCAGATAGGTCGCGCGCAGATGATAGATCCGGCCGAGGGCGCCTTCGCGCATCAGATGCCAGGCGAGGCCGACGGCGGGACAGCGCCGATAGTTGAACCAGACGAAGGTCTTCCGCCGACTCTTCCGCGCCGCATCACGCATCGCGCGCGCCTCGGCGAGGGTTCCCGCCAGGGGCTTTTCGCAGGCGACATGTTTGCCCGCCTCGAGCATGGCGATCGATTGCTCCGCATGGAGCGCGTTCGGGGTCCCGACGTCCACCAAATCGATATCGGGCGCCTCGGCCAGTTCGCGCCACCGGGTCGTCCATCGCGCCCATCCCCAACGCTCCGCGAACGTCGCAAGTTCTGTCCGATCACGAGCACTGATAACCACGAGACGAGGCGGTCGGAGGAGATCAAAGAACTTCGGCACTTGTCCCCAGGCGTTGCTGTGCGCTCGGCCCATGAATTTCTGACCGATGAGACCGATCCCGATGGGTCGCGATGAGCGGGCGTATTTCATTGTGGTCCGCACTCCACTCGAGAGATCACTTATCGGTCGGCTGAAAAGGAACAGTTGTCCCGTAGATCTTGAGATTCCTCGGTCGCGGTGCGACCTCGGAATGACACCATTGTGGATTCAGCAGCTACAAGTGCCCAGCCGGAGGGCGCGGGCCGACCGCCACCCATTGTCCGCGGTCGAGACTCTCCGCTTCCGCTTCAAGGACCCGGGTCACGCTTTCGGCATCTTCCAGCGTCGCTGCCAGTTTCTGTCTGCGTCCACGGACGACTTCCAGGAAATGTCGCACCTCGGCCTCGTACGCGCTTTCGACCGGCACATCAACCGTGGTGGAAACGCCACCCCGTACCAGGGTGAGAGGATTCGCGGCCGCGAGGTCGAATTCGGCGACGGCCTCGTCAAAGACGGCCTGGTAGCGCATTTGGAATTCAAATCCAGGCACCGAAACGTAGCCGCCTTCGGCGACGACGTGAGGGGGCCCGGCGGCAAACCGATAGGAGGTTGACACCCGTTCGATGCTGCCATGGCTTGACACCGCGATCGGCGCGCCGAGGCACCAGGACACGAAGTCTACGTCGTGCACGTGCAGATCGACCAACGCCCCTCCCGACCGAGAGAGATCGCCATAGAAATCGATCGCCCACGTCGGCTTGGCCCCGAGCCGTCGAAGGACGAGACTTCGCAGCGAGCCGAAGCTCTGGTCGAGGATCCGGTCGCGCAGCCAACTCCAGCCCGGCCAAAATCGCATACACATCGCAGGCATACAGACTCGATCGGCCTGGCGGGCAATCAGGTCGAGCGCATGCACCGCCTGACTGGTGAGGGCAACCGGCTTCTCGACTAGCACGTGCTTCCCCGCGTGAAGGGCACGTCGGCTCAGGTCGATGTGCGTGTCGGTATACGTACAAATGCTGACGGCAGTGATGTCCGATCGATTGAAGATGTGGCTGGGGTCCTGGACGCGGTCCACCGAAGCAAGATCGAGCGGCGAATCGTGGCTCTGCGGGTTCAGGTTGCCGGCCACCGTTCCGGGCGCCGCGGCGCCGCGGCTACAAATCGCGCGAAGGCGGACCGGAACCCCGGTCTTCCGGGCGGCCTCATACGCCGCTGCATGGGTACGGCCCATGACCCCAAAGCCGATGATTCCGACTCCGATTTCCTGCGTCTCGGACATCACGGTCTCACCGAGTCAGCGTTGGGCAGAAAGGGACGGACGAACTCAAAACCATGTTGAATGTCCTGTACTCGGGCCACCCCCGCCTCGCGCTCGAACACCAGTGGCACATCCGGCAAATGATGATTTAGCACGTCAAACAACCGGTCCCACTCCACTGCCCCTTCGCCCACAATTACCTCGGTACCCCAGGCCCCTTCGATCATCGCCGGCCTCGCGTCCTTGACGTGCACCTGGTGGATGAACGGCACCAGAACGGGCAAGGCGGCCACCGGGTCGCCCTTCCCATACAGAATCAGGTTGGCGGGGTCGAAGTTGACGACGACGTTAGCTCGGTCAATGGCGACGAGCGTAGCAAGCAGCGTCGTAGCGGTTTCTTGTCCGGTTTCCAAACCGAGTTGGATTCCTTCGGCCGCAAACAGGTCCGCCAGCAGCTGCACCCGCCCGATCAGTTTTGGGCCGCTCGCATCACCCGGATCGTGCGGGATGAATCCGGCGTGAAAGGTAACGAGGGAAATCTCCAGCCGATGGGCCAAGTCCGCCACTTGCCGGGCCCGACCTACGTTGTCTTTCCAAGTATGGTCCGGGACAATGCCGCCGGTCCGGCGAATCGACTCTAGGGTGGAGTAGTCCTCATCTTTGGTCTCCATCATGCCCGAAAGGACCGTAATCCCAGCGCCGGCCAGCAGGCCCCGCAGAGTGTCGAGATCCAGAAGACCTTGTCGGATGGGCTCAAGGGCGAGTTGGACGGCCCGGAGTCCTGTAGCTTCCACCCGCTCCACCAGCTGTTCAGAGCTCCGGGGCTGCAGGGACCACGAGCACACCCCAATCGGTCGGGTCACGCACCCTCCCGGCGCACGTCAATGGCGAGTATTGTCATGGAGAAGCGTTCCGCATCACCAACCACTCCGGGTGGAAGGGATTTCCCAATGTCTCGTGGCCTCGATCGGCGTCATTTTCTACTCCATAGCGCGCTGGCCGCCGTGGCCGGGGCCGCGTGGGTGCGACCCGCGTTGGCCGCCGGCAGCGGCCGGAAGGAAACCTTTCGAATCTCCTTGGCGCAATGGTCGTTTCATCGCGCGTTGGCGGAAAAACGACTCGATCACTTGGACTTTGCCAAGGTGGCCCGTAAGGATTTCAACATAGACGCCATCGAATATGTGAATTCCTTTTTCAAGGACAAGGCGAAGGACCAGACGTACCTCGCGGAAATGAACCGCCGCGCGGCGGATCATGGCGTATTTCAGCACCTGATCATGTGCGACGGAGAAGGCCGCCTCGGCGACCCGGATACCGCCAAGCGAAGTGAGGCTGTCGAAAATCACTTCAAGTGGGTGGATGCCGCAAAGGTGCTCGGATGTATCACCATCCGGGTGAACGCGGCGAGTGAAGGCAGCTATGACGAACAAGCTAAGCTGGCCGCGGACGGACTCCGTCACCTTACCGAATACGGGGCGGGCCATGACATCAACGTAATCGTGGAAAACCACGGAGGTCTCTCATCCAATGGCCAATGGCTCACGAAGGTGATGCGGATGGTCGACCATCCGCGCTGCGGAACCCTGCCCGACTTCGGCAACTTCTATGAGTATGACCGCTATCTGGGCGTTGCGGAGATGATGCCGTTCGCGAAAGCGGTGAGCGCAAAATCGCACGACTTTGATGCCCGCGGTGAAGAGACGACCAAGGACTATCACCGATTGATGAAAACCGTTGTGGACGCCGGTTTCCATTCCTGGGTTGGTATTGAATACGAGGGGGATCGGCTGAGCGAAATGGACGGCGTCGCCGGCACCCTCGCGTTGCTCAAGCGGATTCAAGCGGAACTTGCGTAGACACGATTTTTCCCCACGCGTTCTCAGGACCTCTAACGGTGAGATCAGCCATGTCCCAGCCCGATATTCCCTCGCGCCGAGATTTTCTCCTGCAATCGGCAGCGATTGCGGCCGGCACCAGCGCCCTTCTCGGAGGAGCGCCGGACCCGCTCGGCGCCGAGGCACCAGGGCCCGAGGTCTCCCCGGGTATCGAACCCGTGGTCCCCGCGCCGGACGAACCAATCAAAATGGCCATCATCGGCACCGGAGGTATGGGCAGCGGGCACTTGGAGGCGTTTCTGAAATTCAAGAAAGACGGGAAGGAGAACTTGGAAATTGTCGGGCTCTGCGACGTGTGCCAACCGCGGCTCGAGAAGGCGAAGAAAATGTGCGACGACAGCCAGGGCGGGTCGGTGGCGACGTACACCAACTCAAAGGAACTGCTCGCCCAGAAGGATCTCCATGGTGTTCTCATCGCGGCGCCAGAGCATTGGCACCAACAGCTGGCTGAAGATGCCATTCTCAGGGGCAAGGATGTGTATTTGGAAAAGCCGATGACGCTCCGGTTGGAGCAGGCGTTTCGGCTCAAGCGGGTGACGGAGGCAAACCCGAGAATCAACGTCCAGGTCGGCACTCAGTTCGTACTGATTCCGAGCTACATCGAGGCGAAGCGGCTGATTCAACAGGGGGCGATTGGTAAGGCGGTCTCGAGCCAAACGAGCTATTGCCGAAACTCGAAGGATGGGGAGTGGCTGTATTACGAAATCGATCCCGCTTGGCAGCCGGGCGTCAATTTGGATTGGAAGACGTGGTGTGGGCCGATGGGCGAACAGCCGTGGGATCCGCAAGTGTACGCCCGGTGGCGCCGTTATCGGAAATTCAGCACCGGGATCATCGGCGACCTGTTGGTACACCGCATTACGCCGCTAGTGATGGCCTTGGGACTAGGTTGGCCGACCCGCGTCGTCGCATCCGGAGGCCACTATATCGACAAGGTGATGGAGAACCACGATCAAATCAACATCAACGTGGAATTTGAGGATGAGCACACGATGATCATCGCGGGGTCCACCGACAACGAGGTTGGGTTGGAGACCCTGATACGGGGGCACAAAGGGAACATTTATTTGGGGGGTCGCAACACCACGGTGCGCCCGGAGCGCCTTTTCGCCGATGAGATCGAGGAGAAGATTATCGAGGGCCCGGACCACGGTGATGACCAGGACCAGCTGCGACTCAATTGGCTGAGTTCAATTCGGACCCGGGAAAAACCGGCGAGTCCGGTTGAGCTCGGCACCAAAATCATGGTGATCGTGGATTTAGCGACCCGTTCCCTCTGGGAAGGAAGCGCCTTCGGGTTCGACTCCAAGAGCATGCGGGTCACGAAACTCTGAGTGCTCCAACGACCCTGGTGCTAGCCGTCGCCGCCATGGGCACGCGATTCGAATTGGTGCTCGTGGCGGAAGAGCCGGAACGCTTTCGTCCGGTTGCCGAAGCCGCACTGGATGAGATCGAGGTCTGGCATCAGCGGCTCACCCGTTTCGAGCCGGGCAGCCTGGTCTCTTTCATCAACCGCACGGCCGCGACCCGTCCCATTCCCTTGGATCGCGAAACGTACGACTTGTTCGCGTGCTGCCAAGAGGTGTGGCGCGCCTCCGAGGGAGCATTCGACATCACGATCGGGTCCGCAATGGAGCGGTTGGGATTTCACGATCGGGGCGATGCGAGTGAACTAGGGACCGTCGGCATGGCACATGTCGAGCTCGATCCGGACGACGTTACGATCCGATTTTGTCGCGACGGGCTTTCCCTCGACCTGGGTGCTGTCGGTAAAGGGCACGCCGTTGATTGTGCGGTTGGGGTGCTCCGGGGCGGGGGTGTGAACACGGCCTTGCTCCATGGCGGCACCAGCAGTGCCGCGGCTATCGGCCGTCCTCCTGGTAGTGAAGGCTGGCGCGTCGCGCTCGGAGGTGAGAGGCCGGTGCGGACCGCGACGCTCCACGATAATTGCCTGTCGGTGTCGCGTACGTCGGGCCGGACCGTAGTGATAGCGGATCGTACCGTGAGCCACATCATTGATCCGAGAGACCAGGCGCCGGTCGGCACGACCCGATCGGTTGCGGTCATCGGGCCCTCGGCCCGGCTTTGTGATGCGTGGTCGACCGCGCTCTTGGTTCTGGACGGAGTACCCCCGGGTTTCCCAGCTGAGTACGAGGTCGTACTCATCTAGGCGGAGGGCGGGAAGGTGGGACGGCAAGAACAGGACGGCAAATACACGACGGCAAGAACAGGACGGCAAGCACACCAGTGTCATCGCGAAAGCATTGAGGGACCTCAAGTGCCGCTTACGCCAGAAACGCGGGAGGGCGGTCCTTTGACCGGGCGGGTTTGATTCCGTACTCTTACGGATCGATTCAACCAAAGACGAACTCATGACGGACACGGATCGTCGGGCCTTCTTGGTCCATACGGCGGGAACCATGGCGGCGATCGCGCTGATCCCGGAGTTGGAGCCGTTGCGACGGGTCCGACCGGGCCTGGCGTTGAAGGTCGGCGTCGTCGGAGTGGGGCGACACGGCCGGGCCATCATCAGCGAACTCCAGAAGATGGAGGGCGTTGAGGTTGCCGCGGTGTGTGACACGAGTCCGACGCACTTAGTGAACGTGGCGTCGAAGACTCCTGGCGTCGAAGGCTTTGCGGACCATCGAGCCCTCCTTGAGAAGCGGAAGGATATCCCCGCCATCGTGGTGGCCACACCATCCCATCTTCACCGAGCCATCGCGGTGGATGCAATCGACGCGAATCGTCACGTGTATTGCGAAGCTCCGCTCGCGACCACGATCGACGACTGCCGAGCCATCGTGCGCGCCGCGGAGGGAGTTCGGGGGCGGGTGCACCAGGCAGGATTGTATGCCCGTTCGAACCCGATCTACCAGCTCGCCCACGCCTTTTTCAAGTCCGATGCGGTTCGCGAATTGGTCTCGATGTATGCGCAGTTCCACCGCAAGACAAGCTGGCGCTTTCCCGCGGCCGACCTGGGCAAAGAACGTGAGGCCAATTGGCGGCTCGACCCGGCCGTGTCGCTCGGGCTGGCGGGCGAAGTCGGCACCGGCCAGTTTGATCTGTTTCATTGGTTTCGCGGGTCGTATCCGACGCGGGTGCGTGGCAGTGGCGGGGTGCGCGTGCACACCGACGGACGCACTGTCGCCGATACTATTCACGCCACGTTGACCTGGCCGGATCGCGTCGAGCTGGGCTACTCCGCAACCCTTGGCAACTCCTACGGCGGCCAGTACGAACTCATGCATGGATCCAACGCGGCCATCAAGCTCACGTGGACGCATGGCTGGATGTTCAAAGAGGCCGACGCACCTACCCAAGGGTGGGAGGTCTATGCGAATCGTCAGCAGATCGGCAACGAGGAGGGCATCACCCTGATTGTGGACGCCACGAAGCTGGCAGCGCAAGGCAAGCTCAAAGAAGGGTTGGGTCTGCCCTATACCTCGCTGTACTACGCGCTCGCCGATTTCGTGAAGAGTATCGAAGACCTCAAGCCGCCGATCACGAGCCTCGCCGAAGGCATGCGAGCCACAGTGGTGAGCGTTCTCACGCATCGAGCCATCGCCTCAGGTACGGAACAAGCGATCCCCGCCGATCTCCTTCAGGCCACCTAAAGGGCCGCGCATGCAACTGACGACACTCGACCTCATCATCCTATTCGTCTCCGTGGTGGTGTGCTTCAGCCCGGCCCTCTATTTCGCGCGTCGATCCGGGCGCGGCACCGCGGAGTTTTTCACGTCCGGACAGGCCGTCCCCTGGTGGCTGGTCGGCACCTCGATGGTGGCGACCACGTTCAGCACGGATACGCCGAACCTGGTCACCGACTTCGTCCGTTCGCGCGGCGTCTCGTACAATTGGGTGTGGTGGTCGTTCCTGCTCACCGGCATGGCGACGGTGTTTTTCTATGCGCAGCTGTGGCGCCGATCGGGCGTGCTCACGGATCTGCAATTCTACGAGTTGCGCTATACGGGCCGGCCGGCCGCGTTTGTCCGCGGGTTTCGGGCCGTATATCTCGGGCTGTTTTTCAATCTGATGATCATGTCCACGGTTACGCTCGCGGCGATCAAGATCGCTAACGTCATGCTGGGCTGGGGGCGGGTGGAGACGATCCTGGTCGGCGGCATCACCTGCATCATATTCGCGTCGGTGTCAGGCCTTTGGGGAGTGATGACTACGGACGTGCTCCAGTTCATTCTCGCAATGATCGGCGTGATCGGAGCCGCCTATGTTTCCCTCCAGCACCCCGCCGTCGGCGGACTCGCCAATCTGTTGCACAAAACCAGCCCGAATGTTCTCTCGCTCCTCCCCGATTTCAACAACACATCGCTCACGCTGACGGTCCTGATCATTCCCCTCACGGTACAATGGTGGTCGGTGTGGTACCCCGGCGCGGAACCCGGCGGAGGCAGTTATATCGCACAGCGGATTTTGGCCTCGAAGAATGAAAAGCATGCGTTGCTGGGAACCCTCTGGTTCAACGTCGCGCATTACGCCCTCCGCCCATGGCCCTGGATCATCGTGGCGCTGTGCTCGATGCAAGTCTTCCCGACCCTCGCGGACATCCAAAAGGCTTTGCCGCACGTGAATCCGGCCCTCATCGGCAATGACCTGGCATATCCGGCCATGTTGACGTTGTTGCCGAGCGGGATGAAGGGATTGCTCATTGCGTCGTTGTTTGCCGCGTATCGATCCACCATGGAAACCCACCTCAATTGGGGCTCCTCGTATCTCGTCATCGATTTCTACCAGCGCTTCTTAGCGCCGGGTAAGAGCCAGCGACACTATCTCTGGGTCTCCCGTGGGCTCACGGCTTGCCTCATGATCGCGTGTGGTACGTTCACCCTCTTTCTTTCCACGGCGAGTGAAGCGTTCCAGTTGCTGCTCACGATCGGGGCCGGCACCGGACTGATTTACCTCCTGCGGTGGTTTTGGTGGCGGATCAACGCTTGGAGTGAGATTTCCGCGATGGCGTCGTCGTTTGTGT
Source organism: Gemmatimonadota bacterium (assembly GCA_025358055.1). Lineage (GTDB taxonomy): Bacteria > Gemmatimonadota > Gemmatimonadetes > Gemmatimonadales > GWC2-71-9 > JANYKV01. Next base: position 4,426 of record JANYKV010000186.1, on the reverse strand, counting down.
TGTCGTTCGGCATTTTCATCGCGCGAAAGAATGGAGTGGGCATTCCGGACCACATCGCGCTGATCACCACCGTCCTGGTCACGACGGTCATCTGGGTCACCGTTACGCTTCTCACGGAACCGGTCGACACCCCCACGCTCGAGAAGTTCTACGCGCTCACCCGTCCCGCGGGTCCGGGATGGGCCACCATCCGCAAGAGGGCGGGCTTGCCCGCTTCGCCGGATAGCATGCCCCAAATGCTCTTGGCCTGGACCGCGGGGTGCCTGTTTGTCTACTCCGCACTGTTCGGGTTCGGGAGCGCGCTCTATGGCCGGACCACGGTAGCGTACCTTTGTGGCCTGTTGTTCCTCGGAAGCGGAATAGTATTGTATCGTGTGATGAGCGCCATGTTTCGGCCCAGCGTAGCGTAGGGCTCGACTACCCTGTATTAGCCGGGAATCCGAAGCGCCGTCTTTCTCACCTCAACTCCGGTACAACTCAGTGCTTACCTAGGCAAGAGCAATTTTTGGTACGTTGGTGCCGAGCTTATTATTCCAAATGCTTGACACTCTCCTCAAAATGATCAGTGGCGATCTCCCCCTTCCTCCCGTCGCCCGGCTGATCGGCTTCCGCCCGATCGCAGCCGAAGTCGGCAAGGTCACCCTGCAAATGGAGACTGCCCTCGAACGGCACGCGAGCCCCCTCGGAACCGTACATGGAGGCATCATCTGTGATTTGGCGGATGCCGCGATGGGCTTGTCGTACGTCACGACCCTTGCGGAAGGGGAGTCGTTCACGACGCTGGAGCTCAAGATCAATTTCCTCCGGCCGGTGTGGCAAACGACGCTCACCGCGGAAGGCACGGTGGTCCAACGCGGCAAGACGGTGGGAATGACGGAATGTTCGGTCTATGACCCGAATCGAAGGCTGATCGCCAAGGCAACGAGCACCTGCCTCACGTTACGTGGGGACCAAGCGAAGGGCCGCTAACGGGTCAAGCGCTCCAGCTCCCTCTGCTCCCGCGTGAGCGAGCGCAGCAGGCCAAGGTGCATCCGACTCCGATCACGGTTCTGCCCCGGGCGCCCGGTGCGGTAGTACACATCCCCGTTCAGATAGTCCGTCAAAAATCTGACGCCTTGCTCCAGCACGATTACTTGGGCCGCAGTCACCAAGTGCTCCCGCTCCGCGGTGCAAAGCCGGGGTCCCACGGAACCCAAGTATCCTCGCGTGATCGCCTCGAACATCCGGAGACTCACTCTTGCTTCGGACGGATCCAGTCCGTCTTCGTTGCCACTATTCGCCATCGATCGCACCATGTCGCCGAAGTCGAACAGAGAGAGACCCGGCATCACGGTGTCCAGATCGACCACGCAGAGTTCCTCTCCGGACACCGTATCGAATAGGACGTTGGCGATTTTGGCGTCGTTATGAGCGATCCGCTCGGGTATGTCGCCCGAGGCTTGGAGCGCGAGCAGCGCGCCGCCAAGCGGACGCTGTTCCAGCGCGAAAGCAACCTCAGGCTCCACCTCCGCCAGGCGCCCGGCGCGGTCTTGAGTAACCGCTTGGTCGAATTGTTGAAAGCGAAATGGTGTGTCATGAAACCGTGGTATCGTTTCGTGCAACCGCGGGCCGGCGTATTCGAGGAGCAGCGCCTGAAAACGGCCGAACGCCGAGGCGGCGCGGTAGGCGTGTTCCGGCGATTCCGCCCGCTCATGCATCCGGGCTCCGTCGATGAAGCGAACCACCCTCCAAGCCGAGCCATCCTCATGCTGGAACCACGGCGTTCCGGACCGAGTGGGCACCAGGCTCAAAAGCCGTCGCTCCAGATCCAGTACTCCTTGCCGTTTGAGTGTTTTGGCTACGTGCTGCGTGACGTGGGTCATGTTTTCCATGACCGCGGCACCGTCAGGAAAAACGATCGGATTGATGCGTTGGAGTAACCTTGAGACCGGGCCAGGGAAAGGGCCGGTGACGACTCGAAACGTATCGTTGATGAGACCGGCGCCATATCGAGCGATCTCGAGCAGCGGGCCGTCAATCGCAAACGCCTCCACGACTACGCGGGCCTCGGCAAGCCTCGCATCGTTCATGAGGTGAAGGGACCCAACCGGGCGGGGTATTCACCAGACGCGATCAGTTCGGCAATTCGTGCCTCGACCGTAGTTTTGTCGCCTCGATGGGTTACACCGAACCAGCGCGTCGAACTCGTGAGGACCTTCACGCGCGCGGCACCGCATCGGATGAGCTCCTCCACGCGATTCGGAAGTAAGTACTCCGCTTTGAGATCCTGGCCCTCTCCCCACGTCTGCATGAATTCGACGAAGCCACTTTCCAGCAGTGGAAACACGGTCGGGGTGAACGCCCAGCAGTTCATCGAAACCGGTGTCTCGCCTGCAAGTATCCCAACTTCCCCCGAGGAACCGTGGTACCGTCCCCCGTCACCCTCTCGAACGATGTCCAGGGTTTCCTCAATGCCTTGGAGCCAGCCGTCTCCGGTCACTCGGCAGACAGCCCGATTCACCCCCCCGGTGTCGGAGAGGGTCTCCCGGAGCGAGAAGCCGACCACGGCGTACTCGGATTCAGTTGGCGACGTAGTCCGGAGAAATGTCGCAAGTACGTCGAACGCGGCTTTGCCGTAGAAATCGTCGGCGTTGATGACGGCAAAGGGTGCGTGTACGAGAGATGCGCATGCCAAGACTGCTTGCCCGGTGCCCCACGGCTTGACGCGGTCCCTGGGCACCGTGAATCCTGCGGGAACACCCGTGATCTCTTGAAAAGCAAACCGAACCGTGGCGTGCGCACCAAATCGTCGCCCGACCGTCTCGCGCAGTGGGGGCTCCATTTCACGCCGCACGACCAGAACGACGTCGTCAAACCCGGACCGGAGCGCGTCAAAGACGGCATAGTCAATGAGCGTGGCCCCGTCGGGCCCAACGGCCTCGAGTTGTTTGGCGCCACCATACCGGGAGCCAAGCCCCGCAGCCATCACGACGAGTGTGAGCGTCAGATCCCCTCCACGAGTCACCGGTGCAGGAGTAAGTTTAATCTGGTCTTTGGTGGTCTCCTCCAGGAGCAACGATCCTATGGCCCACGACCTCAAGCCCGGCCCTGCGTCAGGAGATTCCCGGCGCGATTTCCTCAAGGTCTCCGCGCTCGCCGGGCTAGGCCTGGCGTGGGACCCCCGTTCCGCCTCGGCCCCACCAACCACCACCATCGTCGAAGCGACTCCGTCGGCGATTCCAATCCTCGCGCCGATGGAACGGGTGCGCATCGGCTACGTTGGCGTTGGTGGCCAGGGTACGACCCACGTCCAAAACCTACTCAACATCGAAGGTGCGGAGATCGTCGCGGTGTGCGACATCGTCGAGGACAAGGTGCGCCGAGCACAGGACCTAGTGGAGAAGAAGGGATTCAAGCGGCCGATCGGATACTCTCGTGGCCCTCACGATTTCGAACGGCTTTGCCAGCAGGCCGATATCGACCTCGTGTACACGGCCACTCCCTGGGAGTGGCATGTGCCGGTCCTGCTCGCGGCGATGAATGCGGGCAAGCATGCCCTCACCGAGGTTCCAATGGCGGTCACCATGGAGGAATGCTGGCAGCTGTTGGAGACGGCTGAAAAGACCGGCCGCCTCTGTCTGATGATGGAAAACTGTGTGTACGATCGCCCCGAAATGCTCTGTCTGCAAATGGTGCGGAAAGGCCTTTTTGGTGAAATCCAACATGGGGAATGCGGGTATCTACACGATTTACGCGGCATCAAATTCGCCGACGAAGGAGAGGGACTTTGGCGCCGGGCGCATGCGGTGCGCCGCAACGGCAACCTCTACCCCACTCATGGGCTGGGGCCGATTGCCCAATGCATGGATATTAATCGGGGCGACCGGTTCGACTACCTCGTGTCGATGAGTACCAATGCGAGGGGCTTGAGGCTCTATGCCGCTGAACACTTCCCCGCCGACCACCCAAAGCGCAAGGAGTTCTTCGCCCTCGGCGACGTGAACACCACTTTGATTCGTACGATGAAAGGCAAGACCATCACCCTGGGACACAACTGCGACAACCCCCGGCCGTACAGCCGAGTGAACTTGGTGCAGGGAACCAAAGGACTCTTCTCCGGATATCCGAATCGAATTCACATCGAGGGGCGAAGCCCTGAGGGTCAGTGGGAGCCGATCGAGAAGTACTTTCCGGAATTCGAGCACCCACTCTGGAAAAGCGAGGCCATACGGAATGAAACGAATGGCCACGGCGGGATGGACTTCCTCGAGGATCTTCGCCTGGTCCAGGCGCTTCGCGCCGGCCGGGCCACGGACTATTCGATTTACGACGGCCTGGCGTGGAGCGCCATTTCACCGCTCACGGAGCTGTCGGTGGCGAACCGGAGCCGACCGGTCAACATTCCTGATTTTACTCGGGGCCGGTGGGAGGTCACGCCGGCGCTCCC
>JANYKV010000173.1 GCA_025358055.1 Gemmatimonadota bacterium | reverse complement strand
CCGGGATGCCGATCACGTCCATTCGGGCGATCCCCGTCGAGCGCGGGCCCGAAGGCCGCGTGGCGGGTAGAGAAGCGCCCGAAGCGACCGGTCGTTCCGCGAAGGCCCTTGATGTGATCTCGAGCTTCCGTTTTCCGATGGCCCCTTCGGGCAAGACGAATCATCGCCGGATCAACGCTGGATGGCAACGGCGTTATCCACCAGTTATCGGGGAATGCGCGATCCGTTTCCACCAATCCACGTTCGCTGTGGACAGCCGGTGGACAACCGCTTGGCGGTCAGCCGCCCATCGCGAACATCTCGATCCGGGGCCGGTTGGCCGTGGCCTCGGAGCGCAGCTCGGAGTAGCGGTCGGCACGCACCCGCCAGACCGCCTGGATTGCCGCGACGAGCTCGTGGTCCGAGGCCCCGCCGCGCAGGATCCCGCGCAAGTCGGTCCCGTCCAGGGCGAAGAGGCAGGTGTACAGCTTGCCCTCGGCCGACAGCCGGGCGCGGGTGCAGGTGCTGCAGAACGGCTGGGAGACCGAGGCGATCACGCCCACTTCCCCGTCGCCGTCGCGGTACCGCCAGCGGTCGGCCACCTCGCCCGGATAGTTGGGCGGCTCGGACTCCAGGCCCATCTGGGCATCGATGATGGCCACGATCTCGGCGGCAGGAACCACCTCGTCAAGGCGCCAGCCGTTCGAGTGGCCGACGTCCATGTATTCGATGAACCGCAGGATGTGGCCATCCTGCCGCGCCCAGCGGGCCATCGGCAGGATGCTCGTCTCGTTGATCCCGCGGCGCACGACCATGTTGATCTTGAGCGGACCGAAGCCTGCCTGGCGGGCAGCCGCGATCCCGTCAAGGACCTTGGCCACCGGGTAGTCGACCCCGTTCATCGCCCGGAAGGTGGAATCGTCGAGCGAATCCAGGCTGACCGTGATCCGGCCCAGGCCGGCTGCCCGGAGCGTCCCCGCCAGCTGGTGCAGGGCGGAGCCGTTCGTGGTCAGGGTCAGGTCGAGGGGTCCGCCGTCCGGCCGGCGGAGGGCCGCCAGCATCGCGATCAGGTCGGGCAGGTTGCGCCGGACGAGTGGTTCGCCCCCGGTGACGCGGAGCTTCTCGACGCCCTCGGCAACGAATACCCGGGCCAGCCGGGCGATCTCCTCGAAGGTCAGCACCTCGGAGCGGGGCAGGAACGCGAAGTCCCGGCCGTAGATCTCGCGCGGCATGCAGTACGTGCACCGGAAGTTGCAGCGATCCGTCACCGAGATCCGCAGGTCATGGAGGCGCCGGCCCAGGCGATCCACCACGGCTGATGGAGGCGCAGCTGGATCGAACTCTGGAGACATCGCGCCATGGTACGCCCGCTCAGCGCGAATCCCGGTCGGGCACCGGGACGGCGCCGGTGCATGACGACAACGGAGCTCGAAAGGACCCGGTGACGGCGGACACCGAGGCCCTCGTCGCGCGGGACCTCCGGTACCACCGGATCGACCGATTGGTACCACTAGCGCACTCCACCGGACCGCAACGCGCCCATACGATGCCCACACGTCCAAAGAGTCTGCACTCAACGTCCTCACCTGGAGGGAACCGCACGATCCATGGCAACGACCGAATCACGCACCGGCTTCCGACTCCCCTGGAGCTCGGAGGAGCGGAGTGACAAGGCGCCCGTTGACCGGACCACCGAGGCACCCAGCACGGATGAGGCAACGGACGCGATGACCCAGGCAACCAGCGCCGAACCGGAGGTGGTCGATCAGGCCCCACCGGCCGACGCCGAGGCAACCGACAGCAACAGTTCGGGCGAACAGGCCCTGGCCACCGGGACCACCGAGATCGATCAGCCCACCGCATCAGATTCGAGCCTGAAGGAAACCTCCGTGGATTCCACCGCAACCGCCGAGTCCGCACCGTCCCCGGTGGCGAGCGTGGCCCCCGTGCCCAGGAAGCCGACGAAGTTCGTGCTGGACCTGACCCGGGCGATGCAGTCCGCCGCGGAGGAGTCCCGCGCCCAGACGCTGGGCCAGTTCCAGGCCGACGCCAAGACCTACATCGAAGAGATCCACTCGCGTTCGGCCGTCGAAGCGACCGAGCTGCGCAAGCGATCCGACGAGGACATCACCGGCATCCAGGACTGGTCGAAGGCCGAGATTGCCCGGATCCGCGAGGAGACGCAGGGCAAGATCAGCGAGCGCAAGCTGGGCCTGGAGCGCGAGCTCGAGGATCACGCCGGCCAGATCGAATACGAGATTGATCGCGTCCAGAGCCGGGTCGCCGGCTTTGAGCTGGAGATGGAGCGCTTCTTCGAGCAGCTCGTCGCCGAAGCGGATCCCACCCAGATCGCCGTGATGGCCCAGAGCCTGCCCGAGCCGCCCTCGTTCGACGCCTCCGTGCCGTGGCAGCCCTCGGCCGCCGTGGCCGAGCTGATCGGCGACACGACCGTCGTGGCCAGCTCGAGCCCGCCCGGTACCGAGGCCGAGACCGCCGAGGCCGGCGAGCAGCCGGCTGGTGACCTTGCTCCGAACGACGGCGTGCCGCGATGGCCGCCATCGAGGCCGCCCACCAGGCCGCCCAGGTTGACGGGCCGTCCGGTGAGGCCGAGGCAGCAGCCGAAGCGACCACCGACGAGAACGATCCGCGCCTGGCCGCCCTCGGCCTGTCGCCCAACTACGATGCCGCCGAGGCCGAAGCCGCCGCCGAGGCGACCCAGTCCAGTGACGACGAGATCCCGACGATGGGCGACGATGCCCTCGCCGCCCGTCTGGCCGGCCTGGTTCCGCCCGAAGGCGACGTTGAGGCGCGTCCTGCCCGGGCAGCCTCGGACCAGACCTCCAAGGTGGTCGTGTCGGGCCTGGTCAGCGTGGCCAGCATCGCCAGCTTCAAGCGCCACCTAGGTCGAGTGACCGGGGTCCAGTCGGTCGGCGTGTCGTCCGGCCCCGACGGCGAGTTCATCTTCACCGTCCACCACGACGATGCCGTCAACCTGCGCGAAGTCGTCCCAACCCTGCCGGGCTTCCGGGCCAGGGTCAGCAATGCCGCCGACGGGGTGGTCACCGTGGTCGCCCACGATCCAGAGTCCGGGAACTAGCCCCGGATGGGCCGCCAGGCGATCGTCGTCGCCCTCCCCCGCGACGAGCAGGTTGCCGTCGTTCGAGAGCTCACCGAGGCCGGCTTTGAGACGCTCGCCGTCAACGCGCCGGACGAGCTCGAGGCCATCCTGGCTACCCGCCGCGAGGTTGGCGTGGCCATCCTTGACGGCGAGAGCGACTTCGACCGGTCGCTCGAGTTCTATTCCCTGCTCCATGACGCCGACCGGGACATCCCGGCCCTGATGGTCGTTTCGCCGCGTGCCCTCGACCGCCTGGCCGGTGCCGCACCCAAGGCCAACATCGACGACGAGTTCTTCACCCGGCCGTATTCAACCGACTCGCTGCGCTGGCGGATCGAGGCCATGCTGATCCGGGCCGTCACCGTCGACGACGGCAGCGGGCCGGTGCTCCAGTCGGGCGGCCACTTCGAATCCGAATCGTGGTCCAAGCGGGCGACGATCGTGTCGATCTTCAATCCCAAGGGTGGCGTCGGCAAGACGACCACCGCGATCAACCTGGCCGCGGCCCTCCAGGTCCGGATGGGCCTCAAGGTGATGCTCATCGACGCCGACACCGTGACCGGTCATATCGCGACGTCGCTGGGCCTCGAGTCGGTAACCACCGTCGGCGACGCCTGGACCGAAGACCTCGAAGAAAGCCGCTCAGAGCGGAGCTTCATGGACATCGCCACCCAGCATCAGAACGGCCTGACCGTGTGCGTCCTGACCGCGAGCCCGCTGAACACCGAGATCCTGGTCCCGGAGAAGATCGGCGAAGCGATCCGGGCAGCCCGCCGCGGGTTCGATTTCATCATCGTCGACATGCACCCGTCGTACAGCCCGCTCAACCAGGAGATCTTCGCGCGCTCCGATCGGATCCTCGTTCCGGTCACGCCCGATGTCCCAGCTCTGCGGGCGGCCGTCCAGATGCGCGACGTCGCCCAGGAGCTGGGCGTCCGCGACAAGCTGGCCCTGGTGGTCAACCGGGCGAACAGCGGTGTCTCGGTGGCCGACATGGAGAAGACCGTGGGCATGCCGGCCCTGGCCCTGATCCGCTCGGGTGGCCTGCTCTTCGTGCGGGCCGCCAATGAGGGTCGGTCGGTGGTGGAGCAGTACCCCAAGGAGAAGGTGACCGAGGACTTCGAGATCCTGGCCGCCAAGCTCGTCGGGACCGAATACCGGGCCAGCGACAAGGCTGCCGCCGCCAAGCCCGCGTTCCGGATCTTCAACCGGACCAAGGAATCCGCCCGAGCCTAGGTTCGGGATCCGTCCCCGGCCGCGTCGCCGTCCACCTGCTCCACGCGGCGCAGGTATTGCCGGTTGACCAGGATCGTGTTCTCCTGGGCGTCACCGATCCGTCGGTCGTTGAGCATCACGATCCCGCCGGTCACCGGGAAGAACATATCGTTCGAGCGATCGAGCAGGCGTTCCGGCTCCGATCCCGGAAACAGGTGAACCGTTCCGCTCACCCGGAAGGGCGGAACCTCGAGAGTGACCTCGTAGCTCAGCTTGTGCACCCGATGGGCGGCTTTCTCGTCGTTGGAGAAGACCGGCAGCGAGCCTTCGCCGGCCAGGACCACGATCAGGTCGTAGGGGTCGATGCTGCGCAACCCGGGCACCAGGCTGAACGGCTCCGACCCGTCGAGGGGTGCCCAGCTGACGTCCCTGATCCCGATCGCGTCGCGCCGGTTCAAGGCGTCCGACAGCCGCCCGCTGACGTCCATGACGCCAACCAGCCGCCACTCCTCGGTCAGGCCGTCGAAGGAGATGCCATCAGCCGCAACGGCCGTCGGCACGGCCGCCGGGCCGGCCGCGGCGGTGGCCGGGGAGGCCGGCCCAGCGCCGGCAACCGCGGGCGCCTTATCGTCGCGCTTGCCGAAGCCGAAGGGCACCCGCCTACTCCTCGGCCGAGCCGCTGTTGTCGCGGATCATCTCGACCACGCCGGCATCGGCCAGGGTGGTCGTGTCGCCCAGGACCCGGTTCTCGGCGATGTCGCGCAGGAGGCGGCGCATGATCTTGCCCGAGCGGGTCTTGGGCAGCTCCGGCGTGAACATCAGGAACTTGGGACGGGCGATCGGGCCGATGACGTAGGCCACATGCTCGCGCAGCTGCACAGCCAGCGTGTCGTTCGCCTCCACCCCGGCCCGCAGGGTGACAAAGGCAAAGATCGCCTGGCCGGAGATCTCGTCGGCCTTGCCCACGACGGCCGCTTCGGCAACGCTGGGGTGATCGACCAGGGCCGACTCGACCTCGATCGTGCTGAGCCGATGGCCGGCCACGTTCATCACGTCGTCGACCCGGCCCAAAATCCACCAATAGCCATCCTCATCCACTTTCGCTCCATCGCCGGCGAAGTAGCGGCCGGGGAACCGGCTCCAATAGGTATCGCGGTACCGCTGATCATCGCCGTAGATGGTGCGTAGCATGCCCGGCCATGGTTGGGTGAGCGTGAGAAACCCGCCGCCCCGTTCCAGGGGTTTGCCGTGGGCGTCCACCAGCTGCGCGGAAACGCCGGGGAAAGGGATGGTGGCCGAGCCCGGCTTGGTCGTGGTGATGCCCGGGAGCGGGGTGATCATGATGCCTCCCGTTTCGGTTTGCCACCACGTGTCCACAATGGGGCAACGCTCACGACCGATGTGTTGGTGGTACCACATCCAGGCTTCGGGATTGATCGGCTCGCCGACGGAACCCAACAATCTGAGAGTAGAAAGATCTCGGCGGGCGGGGTGTTCCGGGCCCCATTTCATGAAGGCGCGAATGGCGGTCGGAGCGGTGTAGAACACGGTCACCCCAAACCGCTCGATGATCGACCAAAACCGGTCGCGTTCGGGCCAGTCGGGTGCGCCTTCGTACATCACCACGGTCGCGCCCAAGGCGAGCGGTCCATATACGACATAGGAGTGCCCGGTCACCCAGCCGATATCAGCGGTGCACCAAAACACGTCTTGGTCTTTGAGGTCGAACACATAACGCGTCGTGGCTGTGACCTGGGTCAGGTAGCCTCCGGTCGTGTGGACGATCCCTTTCGGTTTGCCCGTCGTCCCCGACGTGTACAGGATGAAGAGCATATCCTCAGCATCCATCGGTTCCGGAGGGCAAAGCGGCGTTGCTTGATCGAGAAGCCGATGCCACCAGTGATCTCGTCCCTCGCGCATTTCCGCGAACGCCTCGTCGCCGTCTTTGCCGCCATGGCGGCGCACCACGACGACGTGATTGATGGAGGGGCAGTCGAGGATCGCTTGGTCGGCTACTCGCTTGAGCGGGAGGATCTGTCCTCGCCGGTACCCGGCGTCGGCCGTAATCAAGATCCTGGCCTGCGCGTCGTTGATCCGGTCTCGGAGCGATTCAGCGGAGAAGCCGCCGAAAACGACCGAGTGGACCGCGCCGATTCGAGCGCAGGCGAGCATCGCGATGGCGGCCTCGGGGATCATGGGGAGGTAAATCGCCACACGATCACCCCGTCGCACCCCAAGGCTCTTGAGAACATTGGCGGCTCTACCAACCTCGCGGGCCAATTCCCAATACGTGAGCACCCGCCGGTCGCCTGGTTCACCTTCCCAGACGATTGCCGCCTTGTTGCGCCTCGGGCCGGCTAGGTGACGATCGAGGCAATTGGCTGAAACATTGAGGCGCCCGTCATGAAACCACTTGGCGTGCGGTGGCGTCCATTCGAGGACCGACGTGAATGGAGTCATCCATAGCAGCTTGCGGGCTTCATCGGCCCAGAAGCCTTCACGGTTGCCCGCCGCGCTCGCGTGTATATCGGGCGGTGCCGTCGCCTGTGCCGCGAACTCAGGGGAGGGCGGGAAGCGGCGCCGTTCGACGAGCAGGGTGCTGAGTTGATCGGTCATCGTGGGGGTTCGGTTTGAGGGTACGGAGGGAAGGTAAGAGATCCGCCGCGATCGCGCATCCTGCGCCAGCGTTGCAACGCGCTCCAGGCCTTGGTTGCTGGCCGAGTGCAACAACATGTCGCGGCGCTGCGTGGGACATCCCGCAACACGTCGGGTCCTCAACCGGGCTCCGCGCGGCCCACAAGCCGCGCTATCCCTTTCGATTTGCGATACCCGTCGCGACTCTCGTCCGACAGCAAATCAACGATCGCTCCGGCCGGTACGGTCGTTTCGCCTTCGTTGACGGCAACTTACCTCGCATTCCTCCACGCTCCGGCGCGGACTGCGTGAAAGGCATCGCTGCACGTTCCTGCAGGAGGTTTCTCTAACTCAACCACTTTCAAAAACTTACTGTCTTTGGCATTGCTCTCGCCTATTCCAGGTCAAGCGACCAAGAGGTCGCGAAAACATATAGACTCGCCCGACAAGAGCACACCCGGAGTGATCCGGGGTCGCAAACCCAGAGGTCTCTGCACGCCGCGGTCAGGTGACCCGGAGAGATGGCTCGGTTGCCGAAGGTGGGTAGGTTCGCGCAGGAAAACTTCCTGCTCTTGTCGGGCGTGGGAGGCACTATGTCAACCACGCAGGATGTTGATCGACAGTTCGCCGCGCCCGAGACTCTTGGACTCGACACGCGCTCCGAGTTTCGGCAGGCCGCCGTCACTCTCCTCGATGAGCTGCCTGAAGGTACCGGGCGCCTGCTCGTCAATCTGGTCGGGACTCGCCGGATCGATTCCGCGGGCCTGGGAGCATTGATGTTGGTGCAGCGTCGCGCGGCCGAGCGTCGGCAGCGAGTCGTTCTGCGGAATGCGAACGACGAAATACGATACCTCCTCGTCCTCACCAAGCTCGACGACCTCTTCCTCTTCGACTTCGAGTAACTCCTGAAGTAGATTCCCCTCTCCGGGCCTCTGATGGTGAGGTCCGGAACCGCGTCCGATCCAGCGGCCGATACGCTCCCCAGTCACAGGACATCGTCGTTCATTGATGCCGACTACTACCCTGGGTGTCATTCTCGAGGGCATCGCCCTCGAACGTCGTTTCGGCGCCTCGCGCGTCCTCACCCAGGTTGATCTGGCGGTGGGTCGCGGCGAACTCCTCGTGCTGGTCGGCCCCAACGGCGCGGGGAAGACCACGCTGCTTCGACTCCTCGCCGGGCTGACCCGTCCGTCCAAGGGCGAGGTCCGAGTCCTCGGGCATGCACTCCGAAGCACACCCGCCGGTAAACGGGCGATTGGAGTGGTCTCCCATCAAACCCTCCTCTACGACGATCTCACCGCGACCGAAAACCTCCGATTTACCGCCAAGCTGTACGGTCTCCCATCGGCGACTGATCGGGTCAATGCGGCGTTGGATCAAGTCGGTCTTCGGACTCGGGGGGAGGAGCCGCTACGGCGACTCAGCCGCGGAATGGTCCAGCGGGTAGCCATTGCCCGGGCGCTGCTGCACGACCCCTCTGTGATCCTCATGGACGAGCCATTTGTTGGCCTCGATCGGGCTTCGGTGAATCAAGTCTGCGCCATTCTCCGCCGGCTCCTCGATGGTGGAGCGGCCGTGGTCGCCTCCACCCACGACCCCGCGTTGGTCTGGTCCCTAGGCACCATCGCGGGGGTACTGGTACAGGGGCGCTGGGCCCTGTACCAACGACTCATAAACGGGGACGGCCTCCTCGCCCGCTGCGAAGAGCTGGTCCGTGGCTGACCTCCTTCGACCTTCAGTCGCGATCGCGGCGAAAGACTTCTTGATCGAGTGGCGGAGCCGTACGGCATTGCTCTCGGCCACGGTGTTCGCTGCTTTGGTCCTTGTGGTCTTCAACTTTGCCCGCGACCCTGCCAGTCTCTCCCCCGTCGTTCTCGCGCCCAGCGTGTTGTGGGTGACAACCACGTTCGCGGCGATGCTGACTCTCAACCGGGCCTTCATGCTGGAACGGGAGAACGAGGCCGGAGAGGCCCTTCGCTTGGCGCCAATATCCCCGAATGCCGTATTTCTCGGGAAGTATTTAGCGAACCTCGCATTCGTTGGGGTGGTCGATTTGGTCGTCCTTCCGCTCTTCGTTTTGTTCTTTAATGTAGACTTCGGTGGGGTGCTCCTCGGATTGATTGGCGTCATCGTGTTGGCCAATCTGGGTTTCATCGCCGTGGGGACCCTTTCCAGCGCCATGGCCGTTCGAACCCGGTTCGCGGAGTTGATGCTGCCGGTGCTCTTGCTCCCCTTTCTCATCCCTCCGCTGATTGGAGCGGTTCAAGCCACCACTCGGATTTTGGCTCATCGTCCATTGAGCGAACTCATGGGGTGGCTTAGGTTGCTTGGGCTCTACGACATCGTGTTTTTCACGGTCTGTCTCCTCGTCTTTCCCTCGGTGAGTGACGAATGATCGGTTCACTGGCCGGCAGTCATCGCGTGATTCGCAACGGGATGGTCATCACCGGTATCGCGCTGGCCGCGATGGTCGGGGTATATTGCCTCGCCCTTTTGGCCACTCCGGTCGAAGCCCACCAAGGGCTTGCCCAGAAGATCGTATACATCCATGCGCCGGCGGCCTGGTCGGCTCTGCTCTCCTTTTCCATCGTTGGCATCGTGAGCGGGCTATATCTATGGCTCCGCGACCCCCGGCTGGACCTGTTCGCGGAGGCCTCCGCCGACGTAGGGCTCGTCTTCAGCGTGGGAATGCTCACCACCGGCCCGATATGGGCCAAGCCCATTTGGGGGACTTGGTGGACCTGGGACGCCCGGCTCACCCTGACCCTCTTCCTGTTTTTCATCTTCCTGGGTTACCGTGCACTCCGCGGTGCGGTGCAGGATCGGGCGGAGCGGGCGCGTTTTGCCGCGGTGATTGGGATCCTCGGCATGATCTTGGTGCCGTTCATCCACTTGAGCGTTTATCTCTTCCGAACCATCCACCCGCAGCCGATTCTGCTCAAGCCAAGCGCGCCGTCCCTCCCACCCGAGATGCTTCGCACGCTGCTTGCCTCGTTCGGTGGGTTCACGCTGCTGTATGTAGGGTTGGTCAGCGTCCGCTATGGGTTGGGACTGGCAAACGAGATCCGGGAAGGTGGCGATGCAGACTAGTCCGCCGGAAAACGGTCAGTACATGCTTGCCGCTTACATTGTGGTTGCGCTCATCGTGGGCCGCTACGCCCTGCGTTTACTGCAAAAAGGCTGGCGGGAAACTCACCGGGGTTCGTGAGACGCGAGCGTGGTTCGCCTCCCCATTGTTCAGCCATTTCTCCGAAACAACAACGCTGCGTTTATTCCCCCAAAACCAAACGAGTTGCTCAGCAGGTACTCGGGCTCCGCGTCTCGACCCGATCCACGAAGGTAGTTCAGGTCGCAGGTCGGATCGGGGTCGCTCAGATTGACTGTGGGTGGAAGCCACTTGCGGCTGCTCGCCAGCGCGCAAATGGCCGCCTCGATTGCCCCGCTCGCACCCAGGGCATGTCCGTAATATCCCTTCGTTCCACTCACGGCGACGCGGTAGGCGTGTTCGCCGAACACTTGCTTGATCGCGCTCGTTTCGGTCGGGTCGTTGAGCGGGGTCGACGAGCCGTGGGCGTTGATGTAGCCGACCTCGTGTGGTGCAACCGCTTCCGTCGCCAAGGCCGTCCGCATGGCTCGGGCGGCCTGGCTCCCGTCGGGGCGAGGCGCGGTCATATGGTGGGCGTCGTTCGAGATCCCGTATCCGCAAATTTCGAGGTAGATCGGGGCCCCGCGCGCCAGCGCACGGTTGCGCTCTTCGAGCACCAGGATCGCGGCGCCTTCGGCCATGACGAAGCCGTCGCGTTCGCGATCGAAGGGCCGACTGGCGCCGGCGGGGTCGTCGTTTCGCGTCGACATTGCGCGAATCACCGCAAACGCGCCGAAGGAGAGGGGGGCCAGCGGCGCCTCCACCCCCCCGGCCAACATGATATCGGCCTCACCGAGCCGGATGGCGCGGTAGGCCTCCCCGATCGCGATTGCGCCCGAGGCGCAGCTCATTCCGTTCGTGATGTTGGGGCCGGTGATTCCGAATTCGATGGCCAGGTTGCAGCTGGCGGCTCCGACGAACACGGTAAGCGCGAGCCCGGGGTCGACCGCTCGGACGCCCTCGGCGAGGTAGCGGCCGTGCTCGGCCTCCGCCTTCGCGACCCCGCCCAACGCGGTGCCCATCATCGCCCCGCAGGTATCCGGATTCTCGCGCCGAAGGTCGAGATGGGCGTCTGCCAGCGCGAGCCGGGCCGCCGCGATGGAAAACTGGGAACAGCGGTCGAGGCGTTTGGCCCGGCGCGCCTCCAAGTGATCTTCCGAGCGAAAATCATTGACCTCCGCCGCCACATGACACCGGAATGGCGAAGGATCGAACCGCGTAAGGGTCCGGACCGCCGATGTGCTGGCCCGAAGGCCGTTCCAGAGTCCTTCGATACCGATTCCTATCGGCGTGATCGCGCCGATCCCGGTGACGACCACCCGGCGGGCGTCAACCATGCTGGTCCTCCAAATGGCGCTGGATGCCGGCCAGGGTGCGAGACGCGATGCCATGGACAAAGACCGGACCAATGATCCACTCCGCGGCCGGCCGCCGAATCAATGGCCAGTCGGGTCCATCCCAATCGTGCACCAGTTCGATCGTGGTACCGCCCGGCAATGACTGAAGCCGCCACACCACGTCCATTCCCCGGGTGATCCCTTCGATATGGCGATACCGGATCTCCCACCGGTCGGGATCGATTGTCATTTCCGACACCCACCAGGTGGGATACCGAAAAGGGCCGAACGGTCTCCACGCGGCCATCTCGACGATGCCTCCGGAGGTGTGGCGCTCTCGCATCCGGACCCACCGATAGTGCGGCAGTAATGCGGGCCAGCGCTCGACCTCGATCGAGGTGGCGAATACTCGATCGCGGGGTGCACGAATGACCGCCCGGTCCACGGCGCGCATCAAGGGGCGATGCTCCACCAGGCGACTAGACGAGCGCCGGGGCGACGGTGCACTGTGCCATGTACTCCAGCTTCCCGAACCAGGTTCAGGAGGGATTTGGCGGTGAAGCCGCGCTGGATCGACGTGCCTCCGTCGGTGACACTCCACCGGTCGAAGCCGAGGAGCCGGCTCCCGACGGCGTACCCGATCTGCGCGAGGAGTGACCGACGAAGGTCGGCCATCACGACCCCGATGCGGGCCACTCGATTGCACTCGTGAATGAGCTGGATGATTGAAGAGCGATCCAGGTGGTGGGCCACTTGACTCACGAGCACCACGTCCACGCCTCGATCCCGCACTGGAAGCGCCCCGCCGCAAGCGCGCATGGTCGGTAACCCACTCTCGTAAGCGACTCGCGCGGCGGTGGGTTGGCGCTCCAGCCCGATCGGTGTGAGGGTGATGTCGGCTCGGGCGGCCCACCGCCGAGCCAAGAAGGGGAGGTCGCCCATTCCGGTGCCGACGTCGAGCAAGGTCAGGGACTGCCGCGCCCGGTCGGTGAGTAGTTTCGCAAGTCCGAAACGAACCGCGGGCCACCCGCCGAAAAAGCGATTCGCGCGTTGGATGCTCCGCAATGATTCGCGCACCTGGCGCGGGTCCGCCGCAAGGTCGTCCAGTAACTCTGACCCGTGGCGGTTGAGCGCAAGGGTGCTCATGCCGGCCCGCTGTCCATGTAGCCACCCCGGTAGTACAGCAGTGGCTTGCCCTCATGGACCTCACTTCCGACGGCTCGACCGACGAGAATGCTATGGTCTCCCGCCTCGTAGATCTGATGCCGCACGCATTCAATCGCGGTGAGCACCCCATCCAGTATGGGAAGGCCTCGGACGCTCATCCGATAGCCGATGCCATCGAATCGGCTGGGATGCGGTCCGCCGAAGCGTCGCGAAATCGCCTCCTGACGTCGCTCCAAGATGTTGATCATAAAATGGGAGCTCTCGATGAGAAGCTGGTGCATGTCGGCCGCGTGGTCGATCGCGAGCGAAATGAGGGGTGGGAAAAGGGACACGGACGCGAAGCTGTTGGCCGTCATCCCCGCGGGGGTTCCGTCCGGTCGAACAACAGTGAGCACGACTACGCCAGTGGCGAAGTGTCCACAGACCTGGCGAAATTGAGGCTCATCAATGGAAGCGTTCATCAGACAATCATTCCCAAAAGAACGGCGGGGTTTAGAATGGCGCCGGGTGGAAGGAAGTCACCTGTCACCCCGATGAACGTGTGACCCAGTCCGCGGGAGTTCAACCGGGCCACCGCTCGGTCGAACAGTCTAGGTGCGAGCATCCCGTATCCGATCAGTCGCTCGACCACCCACTTCCCCCGGAACGCCTCTTGGCGCGCCCGACGGTACGGTGCCAGTTGCCGCTCGGTGATAGGGCCTTGGGTTCCCAGCGCGGTCGTCACCGTCGCGGACGCGAGTCCAGCGCCGCGAAGCGCGGAGTATATCCCCTCGCCCGTGAAGGGATCGAAGAAATCAGCAGCATCGCCGAGCAGCAGGGCGCCGTTTGCCACGACCCGACTCGCTCGTGCTGAGAACGGGCCGGTCGCGAGAATCGGCCGGACGATGCGGTCTCTTGGCACGCGACCCCGGACCCCGGGAAAGCCGTCCAACGCCTCGGCGAAAAACTCCGCCAACCGGCCCCGCGCGCCCATCAGCCGAGTATGTGGAATCACGAGAGCGACATTTGCCAGGCCCGCGCCAAGAGGATTCATGCCGACATACCCGTGCTCACCGACATGCAATTCTGCGGTGTCCGTGAGGCCTGCGACGTCCATCACATGGGCGACCAGAGCGCTGCGTTTGGGAAATCCGAAGGTCTGGTGTCCCAACTTCCGGGCCACAAGGGAGCGAAGGCCGTCGGCGCCAATCGTGAGCCGGGCATGGATCGTCTCGATCCGTCCCGTGTCTCTCCGCACGACCGCACCGGCCACGGCGCCCCGTTCATAGAGCAGGTCGACCAGCGTGGTGCGCTCCACGACTGCAGCGCCCGCATCGCGCGCAGCGATCACCAATTGGTGGTCCAAGATACGGCGGGGCATTGCGAGCCCGGTGGCCCGGAAAGGCGAACCACCGGCCTGGGCGAACACACCGGTGAGCGAGGCCCCTCGGGAAGCCACCACCTTCGTACCGCGAAGCGCGGTTCCCCCGGAGCGTTCAAGGTTCTGGAGGATGCCGAGCTGATCCAGCAATCGCACTGCCTCCGGACTCATGTACTCGGAGCAGGGCTTGTCGCGCGGAAATTGCGCCCGATCGATCGCCACCACTCGAACTCCGGCGCGAGCGAGATGAGTTGCGCACGCGCTTCCGCCGGGTCCGGCGCCCACCACTAGCACGTCGGTGGTGCTGGGGAGGTTCATTGCATCACCCCGCCAAGATTCGCGCCATCCACCATCCCACGAGGGCGGCGGATAAGGTGGTAACTGCATTGACGCCGTCGTTGGTGAACCACTGCCATCCTTTCAGGCGTCGCGTCGGCTGCCCGCACCGGTGCACCCTTCGTTCACTAGGAGTCTGGCACGATTCGCAGAAGAACTTGCCTTGGCAGGCGGCACCCAGCGCGGAATCCCCAAGCATGCCGAGCCAGCCAATGATGAGCACCGCCATCCCCATCCGCCAGTTCAGCCCCAAAATGCCGGAGGCAACTGCTATGATCGCCCCGCCAAACGCCCCTCCTATAGTACCTACGTACGTGACCCCTCCGCTGGTTCCCGGAAGGACGACTCGACCGGAGAGGGCATCACGGGGTGGACGGCGACTCAGCGCCCCAAGGGAGGTGGCCCAGGTGTCCGCCCCAGCTGCGGCCAGGCTGGCACTCAAGATCCAGAACCCAAGCGTTGGGTGATCCCGGCACCAGAACGCCCCCACCGCCGCCGCTCCGCCGTTAGCCCAAACTTGGACGGCATCACGCCGGTGGCTCTTGGCATCCGAGGTTGAAGGTTCTGCGGACGCGGTCGCATGGGATACAGCGCTACTGGACACGAAGAAGAGGACGAGAACGAGCGCGCCGGGCCAACCGGCACCCAACACCACCAGCGTCCCCACGAAGGTCGCGGCCCCGGCGCCAGAAACGGTGAGAGTTCCCAGGATCCATGCCACAGTGGCCGTGAGGCCAGCCGCGCCAACGGCAATCGCCACTCCCATGTGGGAATGTTCCCTGTCGGCTAGACGAGCGCAAGAACCCCTGGCTCGGAAGGGTGGGCCTCACTATGTTCTGCCCTGAAACTGGCCCCAGCGTCACTTCACTCAGCCGGTAGGCCCGAGCGACTCCCAGACCCTCCGTGTCATCACAAACCTCTGTTCACGCCATCATTCCTCTGAGCCTGCTTGAGGCGATGCGCAACCTCGATACGCCGGTCGAGGATGGTCTGCAGGAGCTTGCTGGGGAGATCGTGTCCAAGCGGCTCGGCTTGAGCGCGACCGTCGCTTCGCAGATTGCCCGGTATCGCGAAACGGCGGACCGCGATGGCCACGTGGCGGAGGAGGAGGCTGTCGCGGTGTTTCGACTGGTCGGTCGGCGGGCCGATGCCACCCTGGTATACGCCGATGCGGGGCGTCGGGCCGCGCGCTATGCTGCGCGCCGGGGGTCGGCCTTCGTCCGCGGAGTGCTCCGGGTGACACCCCGGGGGATTCGCCGCCGGTTCGGGCTCCGGGCGGCGGCTCGCGCGGCATCGCATGTGCTTCGGGCTGACCTGCTGCCTCGGGGGGGTGTCCCCGAAGTGGAACTCCGAGATTCCTTGGCCACCCGGGGGAATTCCGAGGGAACGGGCTGCTATTTCTACAGTGCGGCCTTCGCGGAGCTGCTACGGGTGCTGAGCGGTTTCGAGGGTGCGATGGTTCACGAGTCCTGCCGCCATCAAGGTGCCGAGTGTTGCCGGTGGCGGGCTGCAACCGCGGAGGGATACGAATGAACGCACTGGCCTCTCTCGACCGCGCGGCGCTTCGCGCCTCGCTGCAGGCATGTGGAGCCGATGCCTGGCTCCTCTACGACTTCAAGGGCCTCAATCCGGTTGCCCGCCGCATGCTCAATCTGGGTGGTTTGGGCTCCCGCCGCCTCTTCGTCCTCCTGCCCCAGGACGGCGACCTAGTAGCTATTGCGCACCGGATTGAACTCCAGCCCCTCGAGGGGTTCCCGGGGCGGATCATTCCATTCTCGCGATGGCAAGAGCTTCATGCCGCCGTCCGCGAGGTCGTGAACGGCAAGACGGTTGCGATGGAAATCAGTGCGGAGGATGCCGTTCCCTACTTGGACCGGGTGCCGTTCGGGGTGATCGAGTTGATTCGATCTCTAGGTGGCCGTGTGGTCTCGAGCTCGCCGCTCGTCACCCAGTACACCGCGCGCTGGACTGCGCCGGAACTCCAAGATCACCTCATCGCTGCCGAGATCCTGGCCCGCATTGCGCAGGACCACATCGCCCAAGCGGTGCAAGAGGTCGGGAAAGGATTGTCCGAAACCGCGCTCCAACGTCGCGTGTTGGACGCATTTCAGCGGGAGGGAATTCTTGCCGATCATGGACCCATCGTTGCGTTCGGCCCGCCTACGGCCAATCCGCACTACGAGCCGGTCCCCGGTAAAGACCGCACCCTGGGGGCAAACGAGGTCGTGCTGATCGATTTGTTCGGTGGTCGCAGCGCCACGACGGTGCAGGCCGATCAAACCTGGATGGGGTTCAGTGGCTCGAAGCCGGCTGCCAAGGTCCAAGAAATTTGGACCATCGTTCGCGATGCGCGTGATGCGGCCCTCGACTATCTCGCCACCGCGGCACGGGCCGGGCGAACGGTGCAGGGGCACGAAGTGGATCGTGCTTCGCGGGGAGTCATCGAACGGGCTGGCTACGGGGACTATTTCGTGCACCGGACCGGACATTCCATCGATCGAGACCTGCACGGTTCCGGACCCCATCTCGATGACTACGAGACCCACGACGATCGAGAGTTTTTGCCCGGCGTCGGTTTCTCAGTGGAACCGGGGATCTATCTGCCGGGGGAGTTCGGGATGCGGAGCGAGGTGAATGTGTACTGGGGGCCTGACGGCCCCTTGGTGACCCCGAAGGTCCTTCAAAGGGAGCTCATCCTGCCCTAATGGGCGCCCTCTTCGCACTCCCTCTCGCAGTGCTCGCGGTGCTCCAAGATGTCGGCGCCGACACGAGTCTCACTGTCCGGACTATCCGTTTTTACCGCACCGACGGTCAACAAACTCAGGTGAATGCGTTCTTGCAGGTACCCTACCGGATGATGACGTCGACCAAGCCGGGCCGGGATGGCCTCCTCAGTTTCACCCTAGCCGTCCGCGTCATCGATTCCCTTGGCACCTCGCTCTACGAGCAATCGTGGCAGCATTCCACGACCGTGGATTCGGCGCGGGTGGAAGGTGCAGCAATCGACAAGATTCGCTTCACCGTCAGTGCGGGCGCGTATCGTCTCGTCGTCACCGCGACAGATTCGGTAACCGGGGTCGCCCACTCCATCGCCGTGCCCGTCGCGGGGTATTCCGACCGACCTCCCGGGTCTGATTTGCTGATTTCGACGCGCATTCGGTCGGTCGAACCGGGGGATTCGGTCCCCAAGGTGGCCGAGCTGCGCCGAGGCGCCCTTATCGTTGCGGCTGGTGGCACCGTCAGCCTCACCCGGGGTGCTAGTCGCCTGTACTATCTGCTCGAGGTATACAGCGAGAAGGAAACGACGAGTCTCATCCAAGCAACCGTGCAGGACTCCGCCGGCACGATGGCGATGCGGACCGCGCCGACTCCCGTGCGACTGGCTGGTGACGTCGCCATCCTGACCGGACAACTCGACGTCCGATCATTGAATCCGGGCCGCTACCGTCTCACGACGACCGTGACGATCGGGACGAAGGCGTTCGATCGCTCTGCCGCTTTTGAGGTCGAGGGGCAAACCGCTTCGGCGGGACGGGAATTGCTGCCCGCCACATCCTCCGCCGAACATCTCGATGACTCGACGTGGGCGGCCGGTCTCGATGAAAATGGGGTGAATGCAGCGATCGCGCCGCTCGCGCTGATTGCCAGGCCATCCGACCCGAACCTTCGGCTGGTCGCGCCGGACCCGGTCACCCGCCGGCGATTTCTCGTGGCGTTTTGGTCCCGGCGTGATCCAACGCCCAAAACACCCGTGAATGAGGCGCGGGAGGACTTCTACCAATCGGTCGGATCCGCGAATGAGGCGTATACGGAGGGCGGCAATCGCGGGGTTCCGGGGTGGAAAACGGATCGGGGACGCATCTTTGTCAAACTCGGTTCGCCCGATGTGGTGCAGAGGCGCCCCGCCCGTGGCGCTGCACCCGCGTATGAGGTGTGGCGCTATCGCCAGGCGCCGGGATATTTCTATGTCTTCGTGGAACGACCGTCTCTCGGGACCTTCGCGCTCGTGCACACGAATGACCCCAAAGAGTCTCGCGATCGGTCGTGGAGGCAGATTCTCACCGAACCGTCCGCGGTCGAGATCATCAATTTCTTGCGCTAGCTGATCGACTCCTCGACGAAATCCCCTTCGCGGAACTGCTGCTGATAGAGCCTCGCATATAGCCCCCCCCTCGCGATCAGCTCGGTGTGCGGACCTTCTTCAACAATCTTCCCCTTCTCCAGCACGAGCAGCCGATCGGCGCGTCGTACCGTGCTCAGCCGGTGCGCGATGATGAGTGTGGTGCGTCCCGTGAGAAGTCGGCTTAGGGCGTCTTCGACCAGTTTCTCGCTTTCGCTGTCGAGATTGCTGGTGGCCTCGTCGAGGATCAAAACGGTTGGGTCTTTGAGGATTGCCCGGGCAATTGCGATGCGCTGCCGCTGTCCGCCGGAGAGCTTGACCCCTCGTTCGCCCACCACGGAATCGTATCGCTGCGGCAATTGGTCGATGAACTCTGTGGCGTGGGCTGCCGCTGCCGCGGATTCGATGTCCGCCGCCAGGGCATCCGGTCGGGCGTAGCCGATGTTCTCGCGGACTGTGCCACTGAAGAGCGCGGTGTCCTGGGGGACCACTCCGATGACTCCGCGCAGAGCCTTCAAGTCGAGACGGCGCAACTCTACGCCGTCCAACTCGATCGTACCCTCGGTTGGGTCCCAGAATCGGGTCAACAACGACGCGATCGTGGTCTTTCCGGCTCCCGATGGCCCCACCAGAGCGACTACTTCGCCGGGCGCGATGTGGAAGGAGACTTGATCGAGGATTGGGGTGGAATCATCCCGATAGCGGAAGGAAACGTCGCGAAACTCGATGGAGCCCCGGACCGGGGTGCGGAGGGGAAGCGGTATGGCCGGGCTGGCGATCACCACCGGGGTTTCGAGAAGTTCAAAGACTCGTTGGGCCGCGCCGATAGCCTCCTGGTAACTGCTGAAGAACGCGGTGAGGCCACCGATCGACGCCGCGATGGTGACGGTATAGAGCAGAAATGACACCAGTGCTCCAGCCGTCAGCTGGCCCGAGAGCACGAGCAGGCCGCCCTGCCACAGAACGACCACGATCCCGCTGAAGGTTGCGAACGTGATCGCGCCGAAAAAAACGCCGCGCACTCTCGCCCGGTGGAGCGCCGTCTCAATGATTTTTCCGATTCGATTCCCATACCGGGCTCGTTCCGCGGGCTCCTGTACAAAGCTCTGCACCGTGCGGATTTGGCTGAACGCCTCCTCCGCTACCGCCGTGGCCTCCGCGACTTGGTCTTGCACTCCGGTGGTGATCTGGCGCAGACGACGCCCGAAGAACACCACCGTCCCGATCACGACCGGTACCACCCCCAACGCCGTGAATGTGAGTCGAGGGGCGAGGAGGGTGAGCAACACCACACCGCCCAATAGCGAAATGATTTGGCGGGCGAAGTCCGCGATCTGATGACTCAGGACGCCTTGCAGTAGCCCGATGTCGGTCGTGAGGCGGCTCGTGAGTTCACCAGTCCGTCGTTCCGCGAAGAACCCGGGAGGCATTTCGAGCAGTTTCCCGAAGAGTTCCTGACGCAATCCGGCGACTGCCCGTTCGCCCGTGGCGGTGAGCAGGTAAGTTTGTAGGTAGTTGAGGAACGCCTGGACGGTGAAGAGGCCGAGCAGGAGCAACGCGATCTGGTCCAACAGGTGGCGATCGCGACGCACGAACGCCGCGTCGAGGAGGAATCGCACCACTTGCGGGAATGCCAGCGCAATGCCCGAACTCAGCAACAACGCGACGACGGCGAGGATGAGGGTACCGAGGAACGGTCGAACCCGCGGCCAAAACCGGAGCAGCGGCCGCGGCGCAGGTAGGCGGCGCTTCTTCGGTTCAGTGCCCGTGATGGGCGGAACTCCCATCGACGGCGTCGGTTCGGGAAAGAATCAGCAGCGAGGGCTGGGGGGCGGCATGTCCAAAGGGGATTACCCGATCCACTCCCATCGCGGTGAAAAGCAGAGCGAGATACAGCAACGAATAGCGGTACATCTTCCACGGCAGTCCACTTCCCGATGATTCCTTCAGGACTCGGACGCAATACCAGAGAAGCCGGCCACCTAACAGGACCGCAACCACGGCGTAGAATGTCCCTTGCGTTCCGGCGAGAAAGGGGAATACCGTGATCGGGAGGAGCATGATGGTGTATGCAAGCATCTGAAGCTTGGTTTGGTGGTCTCCCTTTACGACCGGCATCATCGGGATTCCGGCCTTTTCATATTCGCCGCGTTTCATGAGCGCCAGCGCCCAGAAGTGTGGCGGGGTCCAGTAGAAAATGATCGCGAACAGATAGATGGCCGCCATGTCGATATGCCCCGTCATCGCGGCCCATCCGACCAACGGCGGAAAGGCTCCCGCCGCCCCCCCGATGACAATGTTTTGCGGGCTCGACCGCTTGAGCCACATGGTGTAGACCAACACATAGAACAGGAGGCCGGCGAGCGCGAGCCAAGCGCTCAGCGGGTTGACGAATCGCCAGAACATTGTGAACGCTACCGCGCCGAGCGTCAGGCCAAACAGAAGCCCGGCGTTGGGCGGGATTCGTCCGGAAGGAATGGGACGTAGTTTGGTGCGGGTCATCTTGAGGTCGATGTCGCGATCGAACCACATATTGATCGCGTTCGCCCCACCCGCCATACAATACCCTGCGAGGACCACCCACCCGATTTGGGCGAGGGAGGGCATTCCCCGATCGGTCAGAAACATTGGAGCGACCGTCGTGACGAGAAGCAGCGAGATGATCCGCGGCTTTGTGAGAGTAACGAGATCGGTCCAAAGCGAGGTTGACGGCTGGCTGGTCACAGGACTCCAAGCGGGTGCATGATCACTGTTTTGACGATCGACGGCGCCGATTGCTTCACTCCGCATTCGAGAATGCGGCGTGCGGTTCGTGGAGCAGGGAGCCGGGGGAAATAGACCGACCAGGCCGACCCCTTGTCAAGATGAGAATCGCGCGACGACTATTCAGTACAGCTCTGCACTTCGACCTCCCGCCGTCGGCGCTGACGCCCAAGACTCAAGGAGCCGGACCGCATGTCCACCGATCGGGACGAATGGGGAGAACGCCTTCCGCGCCACCTCGGTCTCGCGGCCGCTACCGCCGTGCTTGTGGGTTCCACGATCGGAAGCGGAATCTTTCGGGTTCCAGCGGGCGTTGCGGCAAAGCTCCACGATCCCGGACCGGTGCTCCTCGCCTGGGTCCTGGGCGGCGTCATTTCCCTCTTTGGGGCGCTCACGTATGCCGAGCTGGCCGCGGCCATGCCCCGCTCCGGCGGAGTGTTTACCTACATTCTGGAAGGGTTCGGGCCACTGCCGGCGTTCTTGTTCGGCTGGTCCGAGTTGTCGGTCGTGCGTGCGTCGGCCCTTGGCGCCGTGGCGACGATTTTCGCCGAATACCTCGGTCGGTTCACCCACCTCTCGCCGATGGCCGTCCGGATCGTCGCCGCGGTGGCCATCCTGTTCGTGGGGACACTCAACTATGTCGGCGTCCGTTTCGCGTCGGCCGCGATGAACCTCATCACCGTGGCGAAGTACTCCGCTTTGGTGGGGCTGGTGGTGCTCGCGTTCAGCGCGGGGGAGGGCAGCGCTACCCACTTCACCCCGACCTGGCCCAACGGTCTCAACCTTTCGCTTCTCAGTACCGCGTTGATCTCTATCATGTGGACGTATGACGGGTGGGCCGACCTCTCCTTCATGGGAGGCGAGGTCAAGAACCCGGCTCGGACGCTTCCGCTCGCTCTCATCTTGGGCACGGGTGCCATTGTCGTCGTGTACTTGTTCCTGAACGTCGCGTACGTGTATCTCGTGCCGCTACCCGAAATGGCGACATCGAAGTTGATCGCTTCGACCGCGGCGGAGCATATTCCGATGCTCGGTGCGGCCGGAGGCAAGGTGGTCGCCGCGATGGTGATGCTCGCCTGCTTCGGCACCCTCAACGGTTCGATGATGACCGGACCGCGGATCTTTTTTGCCATGGCCGATCGGGGCCTGTTCTTTCGCACCATCGCCCGAGTGTCGCCCCGCTTTCAAAGTCCTTCCGCCGCCATTTGGCTGGCGACGGGTTTGGGTGTCGTGTACGTCCTTTTGAACGATTTTCAACAGCTGGCGGATAAATTCATTCTCGGAATCTGGCCCTTTTACGCACTGGCGGTCGCGGCGGTGTTCGTTCTGCGACGCACTCGTCCCGATCTGCCCCGCCCCTATCGGACGTGGGGCTACCCGGTCGTGCCGATTCTATTCCTTTTGGCTTCCATCGGTATGGTGGTGAATGCTTTGGTGACTGATCCGGTCAACACCGGTATCACGTTTGGGATCATTCTGATTGGGGTGCCGCTGTACTTCCTCTGGAAACGCCGGGCCGTGCCGGCGGGCGCCACGTAGCGAATCAGGTCGTCGACCGAGCCCTTGCCGGCCCGGAAGGATGCCAGCCTAGGTCCGCACCCGCCAGAGCAGAATCACTCCCCAGGCGAGGAAGATGAAATTCGGAAGCCATCCCGCGAGCACCGGGCTCATGATTCCGCTGGCTCCCACTGCTTTTGCCAATTCGATAAACAACAAAAAGGTCACGGTTGTGCCGAGGCTGATGGCGACGCCGATGGCGGCACCGGCCCGCGGCGCTGTGACCGCTAGAGGCGCCCCGAAGAGTGCGATCACGAGGCAGGTGACCGGAAGGGAAATCTTGATCGCTCGCTCCACCATCAGTTTCTTGGTGTCGTTCCCCGAACGATTGAGCGACTCGATGTATTCCCCAAGCTCCCAATAGTCCATCTCCTTGGGCTGTTTGGGCTCGATCAGGAGCTCATGCGGGGTTTGGTTCATGGCTCTGAGCCGGAGGCTTGCGAACTCGAATGTCATAGGATGGGTGGAATCCGAGAGGATATGGCTCGAACCATTCCACAAGGTCCAAGCATGGAGCTTGTCGGAGTAACTGGCGCTATCCGCCACGACCGAAAGCGAAGGATTCGTCTGGGTCCGTCCGGGACGTTCGAACAGGAGATGGTCCAGGAGGCGCTTCCGGATGTCCAGATGCCGGATGCTGAAGACCCAGCCGCCATTTGCGCGGTACACGAAGTTGGCGCGGTCCAGCGCGCTACTGGCCTGCTTTTCCTTCTTGAGTTCGAGTTCTTTCGCGGAAGCGCGGGTGGCCACCTGTCCGATCCAAAAGCTGAGACCCGATGCGAGGGCTGCGGCGAAGATGATCGGGAGCGCGATCCGATGAAAGCTCACCCCACTCGCCTTGGCTGCGGTGAGCTCTGAGTTCCGGTTCAACGGTCCAATGGTGAACACCGTCGCAAAAAGCGCCGCCGCCGGCATCATCTGGGCAATGCCATCTGGCAGTGAATAGAGCGAACTGAGCGCGATGGTCGATGCGCTCAAGTTCCGATCCAACAGCCGGTTGAGCGTATCGGTGAGCTGGATCAAGAGGTTCACCAGCGGGAAGCCGAGGGCGGTCAGGGTGAAGATTCGGACCCACTGCCACCATACGTATCGGCTGAGGAGACGGACTCCGATCATGCTGACCTCCGCCGAACCCACCCAAAGAGGGTTTCGAGGAGGTCGGAAAGGTCGCCGCCCCTGGTCGAGCCGGACTCTCGGCTCACCAGCCAGACTCCCCAGAGCCCAACGATTCCGATGATCACGTTCGACACCCACATCGCGATGGCCGGATCGAGGAGGCCGCGCTTGGCCAGGCTTTCTCCCGCGGTGAGCCCGACGTAGTAAATCATGAAGATGCTGAGGCTGGCCCCGATCACGAGCCCCATACCACCGCGGGGGAATCGGAGAGCGAGCGCCATGCCGATGATGACGAAATTCAAACAGCTCACCGCGATGGAGAACTTCTTATGGATCTCGACGGAGTAGCGGAAGACCGAGGTGAGGTCGCTGTAATAGTCGTTTCGGGCAATAGCTACGTCGGACACCGTCGACAAAATGATCGGGGTCGACTGTTGCCCGGCGATGGGTCCCGCGGGCCTTGTTTGGGGACTGACCGCCGGAATCTGCCTCACCGGTTGCAGGCCCTTCGAGAGAGGCCCGGCCACCAGCGGACTGGTGGGGCGAGCCGGCTGTTGAGGGCGCCCGACTGGTGGGGCCTCGGCATGCGCCGCCGCCGGCAAGAGGAGCCGTCCGAAATACTCATCGATCCGCCGCCAGGCCCCGCAACGGTGAATCCTGCTCGTATCGGCTGTCGGTGTGGGAAGATCCTGCAGATGGATCATCGCATGAAGATCGTTCTGGGTCAGCCGTTCGCGGGTGGCCAGGGCAGTGCGAAAACCGCGTCGATTTAAGTCCACCTGATCCAACATTTCGCAGGTGCTCATTTCGCGGTCGCCACGATCCAGGTCGCTCGATTTCTGAAAGACATCCCGGATGTCTTTGACCCGAATCGTGTTGGTGACAAAGGTGGTTACGTGCACGCTGCCGGGTTCGCTGTTCTTGTATTCGTGTACTCTCCCGGTATACAGAAGCATCTGGAGGTCGGGATGGCCCGTCTCGAACGCCATGACACCGCTATCCGCGTAAATGACCCGACGGGCATCCGCCAGTCCCAGGTCGTAGATGGTGACATCGCGAAGCCGTCCGCTCAACGTTTCGATCCGGCTTGCCCGGAGAAAGTACAGTGAGGGCGGCAGGTCGTTGATCGCCTGCTCCTCGAGCTTGAACGTCGGCTTCTTGCGGCCGATGTCGGACTGCAGATTCTTAAGGCGCGCGTTGCTGCGGGGGAGGACCTGGTCGATGAAGAAGAAATTCACTATCGCGACCATCGCCCCCGCGATCAGGACGGGGCGGAGCAGTTGGCCTACGCTGATGCCGCTTGCTCGCATCGCCGTGATCTCGTTGTCCGCCGCGAGGTGGCTGAAGGTGTAGAGCACGGCTACGAGGACCGCCATCGGTAGAGTCAGCGCGATGATGAAAGGCAGGGATAGCCCCAACACCTCTCCGATGACCTGCCATGTGAGTCCCTTGCCGACCAGGTCGCCCAGCCGCTTGGCGATCTGGTTTAGCATGAGAATCGCCGTCAGGGCCACCACGCTGAACAGAAACGGCGCCGTGAGTTCCCGCAGAAGGTACCGACTGAGAAGCCGCATGACAGAAAACTAGGCGGTAAGGCCGCGGGGCGGTAAGGCGGGAGGTGGATCGGTACACTTTCCGCCCTTTCGAGACTCCCTTATTCTCACCATTGTCTCGTGATCCTCGGAGCAGCAATGCGTTGGATGACCATACCTACCACCCTGCTGAGCCTTTTCGGTTGTCAGGATTCGGTCCCGCCCCGCGAATTCGACGGGGAGGCGGCCCTGGCGGCAGTGCGCACCCAAGTTGCCTTTGGCCCCCGCATCGATGGAACTGCGGGACACGATCGCATGGCGCAATGGCTGGACAGTCTCCTTCGCACCCGTGCGGACACCCTGGTGGTCCAAGCATGGAGTCACAAGGATGAAAAGGGGAATATCCTCGACCTTCGCAACTACGTGGCCCGCTTCAACCTGGCCGCAACCGACCGGATTCTCTTCCTGGCGCACTGGGATACCCGACCCATTTCCGATGGGCCCACGAGTAAGGATTCCTCAGCCGCCGTTCCTGGCGCGAATGACGGCGGGTCGGGGGTAGCCATCCTTCTCGGCGTGGCGGCGGCCCTCAAGAAGTCGCCACCACCGGCTGATCTTGGCGTCGATCTCCTCTTCGACGATGGCGAGGACTACGGAGTCTTCGCGGACACGGTCGACGTGCTGATGGGTACACGATACTACGCGTCCCATCCGCCGTCCGGCCCCAAACCGCGCTTCGCGGTGCTGTTTGATATGGTCGGAAGCAAGGGTCTGAAGATCTACCAGGAGAACAACTCACTGACGGGAGCTCCGGACGTCGTCGCACTAGTTTGGAAAACCGCGGCGTCAATCGGACACAGCGGCACGTTCATCGACTCCGGGAAGCACACGCTGATCGATGACCATCTGACGCTGCAACAAGTGGGCATCCGGGCCATTGATGTGGTGGACTTCGACTATCCCTATTGGCACACCCCCGAAGACACTCCGGATAAAGTCAGTGCGGCGAGTCTCCAGATCGTCGGGGACGTCGCGATGGCAATCGTGCGAAAAAAGGGGAAATAGCGCGCCTTTTGGGGTGTAGACGCGGTATTTCGGTTATCCTCCGGCGGTCGCTCTGCGGTACCGTCGAACATGATCCGTGAACGCCACGCCATTCTTCTCATCATCGGGCTCGCCATCGTCGGGCACGTTGCCCGTCTCCTCTGGCTCCGGTCCGACGAACCCCCCGGTGGGGTCGTCCTCCTCGATAGCCTCCCAGCTGCATCACCTGCGGCCCAACGCCGCGTTGCGGTGCATGGCCATCGTCCTCTCACCGCTGGCGCACATATCGATCTCGACACCGCACCGGCCGAGGAGGTATCCCGCCTACCGAGGGTCGGCCTCGCCCTCGCTCAGGCCATCGTCGCGGATCGGATGGCCCATGGTCCATTCGGCAGTCTCGAGGCTGTCGGTCGGGTTGCCGGTGTGGGGGAAGGCGCCTTGAAACGCATCGAACCGTGGGTCTCGTTCAGCCGTCCGACCGGTCTCCCGCAGCACCTCAGCCAATCCATCGTGCTTCCCCCCGATCGTTCTCCGTTTTCTCATCACCGCCAGGCCAAGCCGCCCGTCCACCGAAAGCGGTACAGAAATTCCCAAGACTCGTTGCGTTTGGATCGCAAACGGGCTTTGCGGAGGTTGCCGGTCTCAAGTCCGGGGCCGTTCAACCCGATTGATCTCAATGCGGCAACGCTCGCGGAGCTGGTGGCGCTGCCCGGAATCGGCCCCGGAAGGGCCGCCGCGATCGTGGCATATCGCGATAGGCACGGGCCATTCGCGTCGGTCAATGACTTGGTGAAGGTGTATGGAATTCATCCAGTCCTGATTGACCGAATTCGAGACTATGTTTCGGTTCGGTGAGTTTTTGGACCGGCTTGACACCCAGGAGTGAGATTCTAGTTTAACGTATTGATTTTGAATATCTTAACAGCGGTTTCCTTCCGGACTCCGGATCCCTATGGCCACAGCAGTTGATCGGCTCGGCGACATTCTGATCCAAGAAAACCTGATCACGCGTGAACAGCTGGTGCAAGCTCTGTCAGAGCAAAAATCCACTGGTCATCGGCTCGGGTATTTGTTGGTGAAGCTCGGCCTGGTTCAGGAGGTCGAGATCACAAAGCTGCTGGCCCGCCAGTATCGCTTACCGGCGGTGGATCTGTCGCGCTTCGAAGTCGATCCCAAGATCATTAAGCTGATTCCTCCGGACGTCGCGAAGAAGAACGTGGTGCTGCCCCTCAAGCGCGAGGGGCGGACCCTCACGGTCGCGATGGCCGACCCCACCGATCAAGGGCTGTTGCAGGACCTCAAGTTCATCACGCGCTTCGACCTCTTCCCAGTCATTGCGGGCGAATTCACTCTCCGCACCATGATCGACAAGTACTACGAATCGTCCGACGATCAATTGGCGGATATCCTCCGTGATATGGAGGGGTTGGCGGATGATGTCGAGGTGGTGGAGGAACATGAAGAAGAATCGGCGACGCTGGCCCAGATCGATGACGCGCCGGTCGTCAAGCTCATCAACGGCATCCTGACCGACGCGGTCAAGCGTGGCGCGAGTGACATTCACGTGGAGTCGTTCGAGCACGAGATGCGCGTGCGGTACCGGATTGATGGGTCGTTGATCGAGGTCATGAAGCCGCCCCTCAAGATGAAGCCCGCCCTGATTTCACGAATCAAGATCTTGGCCCAGCTCAACATCGCCGAACGGCGAATTCCCCAGGACGGCCGCCTGAAGCTCAAAATGGGGAACCGGGTGATTGATTTCCGGGTCTCTACCTTGCCGTGCCTTTTCGGGGAAAAGATTGTGCTCCGAATCTTGGACAAGGGGAATTTGACCCTCGATCTCACCAAGTTCGGGTTCGAGACCAAAGCGGAAGCGGACCTCATGCGGGCAATTCTCAATCCCTATGGGATGGTCCTGGTCACCGGGCCAACGGGCTCGGGCAAGACGACGACGCTGTATTCGGCCCTCCAGCGGATTAATACGGTCGAGACCAACATCATGACCGCGGAAGACCCGGTCGAGTACAATCTCATTGGGATCAACCAGGTTGCGGTCCGGAGTGAGATCGGGATGACCTTCGCGGCGGCGCTCCGCGCGTTCCTCCGGCAAGACCCCAATGTCATCATGGTGGGCGAAATTCGTGACCTGGAGACCGGGAGCATAGCCATCAAAGCGGCTCTCACAGGGCACTTAGTTCTCTCAACTCTCCATACCAACGACGCCCCGAGCACCATCACTCGTATGATCGATATGGGCATCGAAGCCTTCAACGTCGCTAGTGCGGTCAACCTCGTGGTAGCACAGCGGTTAGTACGCAGAATTTGCCGTGGTTGCAAGGCCCCGGCGACCTATCAAGACGTCGAATTGCGCGCCCTCGGCACGGATCTTGAGAAGGTGAGGGCCATTCCCTTCATGAAGGGTGTTGGTTGCGAAGTCTGCGTGGGGACCGGATATAAGGGCCGGGCCGGGTTATACGAGGTTATGACCCTCTCACCGGAGTTGCGGCGAATGATCCTTCGGGGCGCCTCGGTCGCTGAAATGCAAGACCAAGCCGTTTCCGAGGGAATGCTTACGCTTCGGATGGACGGGTTGAAGAAGATCGAGCGTGGCACCACTACCCTCGAAGAAGTCGTGAAGGAGACTGCTGGATGAGTCTGAATCTGCGCGCGCTGTTGGAAGAGATGATTGAGAAGGACGCATCCGACCTCCATGTCACGGCGGGCGAACGTCCGAAGCTGCGCGTCGACGGCGACATCGTCGATTCCGCGGCCGAGACGATCATGTCCCCGAAGGACACGCTGCAACTGGCCTACTCGGTCCTCACTGAAACCCAGAAGAAACGATTCGAGCTCGATGATGAGCTCGACTTCTCATTCGGCATTCAGAATCTCGCCCGCTTCCGGGGCAACGTCTTCAAGCAGCGGGGCTGTGTTGCGATGGTGCTCCGGATGATTCCATTCAGCGTTCGGACCTTCGATGATCTCGGCCTCCCGCACGTGGTCGCCAAGCTCGCTGAGCGGCCGCGCGGCCTGATTCTCGTCACGGGTCCGACCGGCTCGGGTAAATCCACGACCCTCGCCGCCATGCTGGACAAGATCAACAAAGAGCGCAAGGGTCACATCATCACGGTCGAGGACCCGATCGAGTTCATCCATCGGCACCAGAGCTGCATTGTCAACCAGCGCGAGGTGGGCACCGATACCAAGTCATTCTCCTCGGCGCTCAAGTACGCGCTTCGAGAAGACCCTGACGTCATCCTGGTCGGCGAAATGCGGGATTTGGAAACGATCAGCGCGGCTCTGACGATCGCGGAAACCGGTCACTTGGTGCTGGCGACGCTGCATACGAACAGCTCGGCCGAATCGATCAACCGCATCATCGACGTGTTCCCGTCCAATCAGCAGGCCCAAGTGCGGGCGCAGTTGGCCTTCGTGCTCGAGGGGGTCATCACCCAGACCTTGCTCCAAAAGGCGTCGGGCCGGGGACGGGTCATGGTGTCCGAAATCATGGTGGCCACGCCGGCTATCCGAGCGCTGATTCGGGATGACAAAGTCCACCAGATCTATTCCGCGCTGCAATCCGGCAAGAAGCACGGGATGCAGACGATGGCGGACGCGTTGTATCAGGCATACGTGGGGCGCGAGGTCACTAAGGACGAGTGCCTTCGGGTCGCGGCCGACCAGAACGAATTCCTGCGGATGATCGGCGAGAAGCCGATGGAAGAGCAGCCGATCATGTCCGCGGACAAGCAGGTCGCGGCAGGCGCGCGCCGTTAACGGGCGCCAATTGTAGAGGAGAGCAACGCAATGCCCATGTTCGAGTATACCGCAAGAAACGCCGCCGGCCAGATTCTCAAAGGCGCACTGGACGTCCCGAACAAGGATGAGGTAGCGGCCTACCTGCGGAAGAATCGCATGTCGCTCGTGAGCATGCGCGCCCAGCCGAAGGGCATTAAAATGCCCAGCTTCGGTACCAATCGGATCAAGACTCGGGACATCGTCATTTTCACCCGGCAGTTCTCCACAATGATCAACGCGGGTCTTCCATTGGTGCAGTCCTTGAACATTCTGGCCCAACAGACGGAGAACAAACGACTCCAAGAAGTCGCGAAGGGTGTGGTGTACGATGTCGAGGCCGGAAATACGCTGGCCGACGCCTTTTCGAAACATCCGGAGGCGTTCCCGGACCTGTATGTGAACATGGTAGCCGCGGGCGAGGCGGGTGGCATTCTCGATACGATCCTGATGCGGCTCGCGACGTTCCTCGAAAAGAGCGATGCCCTCATGCGGAAGGTGAAGGGCGCGCTGGTATACCCCGCCGTCATCATGACCGTCGCCCTGGTGGCCGTCGCCGTCCTGCTGATTTTCGTCATCCCAACATTCCAAAGCATGTTCGCTTCGGTGAACATGGAGCTCCCGTTGCCGACGCGAATTGTCATCGGGGCCTCCCACGTGCTGACCAAGTTCTGGTGGCTCATCGCGATTGTGATCGGGTTGCTCATTGCGGCGGGCCGGCAGTACTACAATTCCTCAAACGGCCGGAAGAACATCGACTACCTGTTGCTCCATGCTCCGGTGCTCGGGGATTTGCTGCGAAAGTCCGCCGTGTCCCGATTCACCCGAACGTTGGGCACGCTGATCTCCTCCGGCGTCTCCATTCTCGACGGTCTCGAAATCACCGCCAAGACCGCCGGCAACCGCGTCATCCACGATGCGGTGATGAGCTCCCGGCAATCCATCGCCGGTGGTGAAACGATCGCGGGTCCGTTGCAGAACTCCGGTGTCTTCCCGCCGATGGTCATTTCGATGATCGCGGTCGGCGAACAGACCGGTGGTTTGGACGAAATGTTGACCAAGATCGCCGACTTCTATGACGACGAAGTCGACGTGGCCGTAAGCGCGCTGCTCTCCCTGATGGAGCCGGCGATGATCGTCATCCTCGGCGTGGTAGTCGGTGGCATGGTGGTCGCGATGTACCTCCCCATTTTCGACATGATGAACGCGATTCAGTAACGATCGACCCCGAGACTGCTCTCGACTCGATCATCTGCCGCCACAAACACTCCGGGGCCCCAGAACGGGGCCCCGGAGTCTTTGTGGCGCATCGTCCCCACCGTCACGGATGTTTGGTCTTGTCCGGGTAGGGAGGTCGCTTCGGGGCGACCGGCGGAGTCTTCTTGAGCTCCTCCAGAGCCCACGCAATGGCCCGTTCGAGTTGCGGATCACGTCCAGCGATCACATCCTTTGGCGTTTGCTCCACGGCGATATCAGGAGCGATGCCGACGTTCTCGACGATCCAGCCCTCTTCCGCCGACCAGATCGCCAAATTGGGCGCAGTGACGACGCCCCCGTCCATGAGGGGCGGGGTCCCGAGAATGCCGACCAGTCCGCCCCAGGTCCGCTGCCCGATCAACGGTCCGAGGCCCACCTTGCGGAACATCCACGGGAAGTAGTCGCCACCCGACCCCGCGGTCTCATCGATCAGCAAGGCCTTCGGCCCTTGAATTGAAGCCATGGGCGTTCGGAGATCTTCCCCGTATCGCAGCGCCCACCAACTCAGCGTCGATCGCCGGAGAATCTCGATGTAGTAGTCCGCGAGGGAGCCACCGCCGTTGAATCGTTCATCGACGATTATGGCGCTCTTGTGGGCCTGCGGGTAGAAGTACCGCTTAAACGACTCGTAGCCCGCCGTTGAGGTGTTGGGGACGTAGACATAAGCCACCCGGCCGCCCGTGGCGGAGTCGACTTTCCGGAGATTCCCTTCGATCCAGGCCCGATTCCGGACCGCGCCCTCATTGGCAATTGGTACCGCCTTTACCGTGCGCGATCCGCTGCCGTCCGCGTTCGGGCCGACGGTGAGTTCGACGCTGCGATCCACCGTGTTTTCGAATGGCGCATAGACGTTGGCCGGAGGTCGAAGGTCGACTCCGTTTACGGCCAGGAGGTATTCGCCGGCTCGGACGTTGACTCCGGGTTCGGTCAGCGGCGACCGGAGCGTAGGGTTCCAATTGAGCCCGCCGAACACCCGGGCGAACCGGTACCGTCCGTTGGCCACCTCATAGTCGGCGCCGAGAAGGCCGACCCCTACTCGCGCCGGTTGGCTCAGCCGCTGGCCCGGCCCCTGAAAGCTGTGTCCGACCCGCAACTCACTCAGCAACCACCGGATCACGCGCTCCACATCGCCCCGGGTGGCGCACTGCGCGATCAGCGCTCCGTATCTCGCCCGCTGCGCCGCCCAATCCGTGCCATGGTAGTTGGTGGCATAGAAGTAGTCGCGCTGAATCCGCCAGGCCTCGTCGAAGATTTGCGCCCACTCGACCCGCGGGTCGATGTTGAGCTCCACGTTGGCAAAGTTCACGCGTCCTTCGCCCGGCTTGACCGTTGCGCTTGCCGTGAGAAACAAGTTTTGGCCCTGGCGGTACAGGACCTTTTTGCCGTCATTCGTCAAGGAAAAGGCATCGGCTTCGGGAATGAGGACCTCATCCTTCCGTTTGGCGAGGTCGTATCGATGAACCACTCCTTTGCCGTCGGTAGTGCGCCGGTAGTACACTTGGTTCGCCTCGCCGATCGCCAGCTGCTCGATTTCGGCGGGCGACACCGGAAACGCGACGACGCGATCGCTGATACCGTCGAAATCCACTGTGGTGGCGGCGGAACCCGCTGCTGGGGCGGATGTAGGCGCAGCGCCCGGCTTCGCCGAGTCGGGTTTGACGGCACCTTTCTCCTCGTCGCTTTCCTTCGCAAGCGGGTTGGGCGCGTCCTTCGTCAAGGCGATCGCATAGATGCCTCGGCTCCGCCGGAGGCCCGCGCTGCTTAGCGCAAACCAGTCCAGCGAGGGGCCTGCGTCGGTCGAGGCCAGCACATAGAGGTACTTGCCGTTTCGCTCAAAGACAGGCTGCGTCACCTCGCTCAGTCCGTCCGTCACCGCAACGGACCGGTCCTGATCCGCGTCGTAGAGGAAGAGGGTGCTGATCAGTGGTTGGGTCAGGACCGTGTAAGCCAGCCAGCGTGAATCGTGGGACCAGGCATAGCTCAGCCCGCCTTGCGGTGTATAAACCCGATTGGCCGCAACGCGGCGGGCGCGGCCAGACTGGACCTCCAGTACATAGATCGTCTGGGCATTGTCTCGATAGGCGATCCGCTTTCCATCCGGCGACCACTCGAGTTCGAAATAGAATCCAGCCCCGACCAGGTCGATGATCCGGTGCGCTCCCTTGCCGTCCTGTGGCGCCAAGTGCAAGCGATATTCTCCTCCTTGATCGGAGATGTAGGCCACCTGAGTCCCGTCCGGCGACCACGCTGGAGACCGCTCGTTGGCGCCGGGCGTGTTGGTGAGATTACGCGGGTCGCCCTTTTCGGTCGGGACCGTCACGATTTCCCCCCGAATCTCGAGAGCGACCCGAGCTCCCGACGGTGAGACTGAGCCGCTTCGGAGGAAGTCCGCGCCTTTCACCCACCGTCGGCGGGTTTCGCGTAGGTCCGTGGCGACTCCGATTGTGAGCTTTCGTGACTGGCCGCTGGCGGGGTCGAGAAGATGGAGCCAGCCGGCTTGCTCGTACGCGATTTTTCCCCCGCCCCCGGAGGCTGCCATGACGGGGAAGTCCGCGTGTTGGGTTACTCGGGTCACGGTCTTCGAGCGGCGGTCGTAGCGGTAGAGATTGAACTCGCCGTCGCGATCGGAACGGAACCAGACCACGTCGGCCTCGAGCCACATGGGGTCGACGTCATTCGAGCGTCCGGCGGGCTGCGGGATTTTCTCCACGTCCCACGTTTGGGTGTCGATGATCCATAGCTGCGATACCTGGCCACCGCGATAACCCTTCCACTGTTCGAACGCTCGACCGATCGGATTGTAGGCAATGAACCGGCCATCGGGCGAATAAGTTGCCTGCGCCGCGTTGGGGATGGGCAGCTGAGTTTCCGGCCCGCCGGTGACCGGCACTGTGTACAAGCGGCTGTAGCGTCCGGAATAGTCCGCCCGGCTCGAAGTGAACAGCAGGTGGCGACCATCCGGCGTGAAAGCCTGTGGGATGTCCGCGCCCGGATGCCAGGTCAGGCGACGGGGTTCGCCGCCGGTTGCCGGCACGACGTACACATCCACGTTGCCGTCGTAGTTCCCGGCGAAGGCAATCCACTGGCCATCGGGGGAGAAGACCGGGTTCGTCTCGTCGCCCTCCGCCGTCGTGAGCCGTTGGACTTCGGTCCCATCGGTTCGCGCGGTCCAGAGGTCGCCGGCGTACGCAAAGGCGACGTGACTCGCGCTTACCGCGGGCTGAGCCAGCATTCGGGTGTCGGCCGTACTCACTTGGGCTGCGAGCGGCGCAACCGTCAGGCCGAGGAGAAAGGCGGGGAATCGCATGACCGGCTCCGGATGGAAAGTCGGCTCGCTGGTACGCTGCGAAGGATCGCAGTGCCGGTCGAGTCGGATCGAGGTACACTAGGATACACTTCGTCAGCCCAATCGACCACTAGCGGC
Organism: Gemmatimonadota bacterium; assembly: GCA_025358055.1. Taxonomy (GTDB): domain Bacteria; phylum Gemmatimonadota; class Gemmatimonadetes; order Gemmatimonadales; family GWC2-71-9; genus JANYKV01. Next base: position 2,663 of record JANYKV010000173.1, on the reverse strand, counting down.
GGGCGATCGGGCCGGCCCGTCGGAAGGAGGCCCGTCTAGCGGATGGTCCTTCTTCGAACCAAGTTATTCGGTTGTTCCGCCCGCCGAGCTCCGTTCTGGCGAACTACACCCATCTCTTGGAGTGACGATGTGGCCTCTCTCGCGGACGGCTCTACTTGGTTTCTCGCTCTCCCTCGTGGCCTGCGCCGCGAAGCCGGAAACCAGCCCGGCTCGGGTGTCAGAATTCGGCCGTTATGAGGGCTATTCCAAGGAGGCGTATTCCGAATGGGTGCGCGAGTCCCATTACGTCACGATGCGCGATGGTGTGAGGCTTGCCGTGGACATCATTCGCCCTGCAGTGAACGGCAAAGCAGTCGATCAGAAGCTCCCCGTGGTATGGACCCATTCCCGCTATCACCGCACCGTCCCACCTGCTGCGGCTTTTGGTGCCAGCCGGAACCTCAGCGTGCTCAAGAACGGCCGGCTTCCCAATGCCACGTCCGCCACGCCGACGAAGCTGGATTCCCAGCCTGCCGCCGCAGGCGCCCCGAAAGTGGTGTCGTTAGTCGATCGTAACCCAGCCCTCCAACGCCTGATCCGGTACGGCTATGTCGTCGTGGCGGTCCAGGTTCGCGGCGGTGGGGCCTCGTTTGGAAAGTACCAGGGACTCTTTTCTCCAGCCGAAACGCAGGATGCGCATGACATAATGGACTGGATCGTGAAGCAGCCCTGGTGCGATGGCAACCTCGGCATGTACGGCGGTTCCTATCTCGGGATCACTCAATACATGGCGGCCAGCACCCTACATCCGGCCCTCAAAGCGATCTACCCGGAGGTCGCCGCCATCGACCTGTACGATGTCGTGTATTCTGGGGGGATTTTCCGGGAAAACATGCTTCAGCACTGGGGTGTACTCACGCGCACTCTCGATATTGGCACTCCAGAGGCACCGGTTGACGAAGACTCCGGCGGGCGAATCCGCGACTCGGCGATCGTAGCGCACCGAGACAATTGGAACGTCATCGATGAATTTCGAGCTGCCCGCTTCCGCGACCACGACACCCCGAGCTATGCCTATGCCCGATTTGAGCCCGCTTCGTTTCTCGCCGACATGAAGCAATCAGGGGTTGCGGCATACCACTCGGGCGGCTGGTATGACATTTTCGCGCGCGATGAGACCCTCTGGTTCGCGAACTGGGGCCGCAACCAACACCTAATCATGGGTCCGTGGTCGCACGCCTTTCCGGATAGCGCGATGGGCGCGGAACGGAGCCGGCTGAACGCCATCGAACAGCACCGGTGGTTTGACCACTGGCTCAAGGGCATAGACAACGGTGTAACCACGGAAGCCCCGATTCACTACGCACTGATCAACGATCCCGGTCAATGGACCTGGCTATCGGCCGACACGTGGCCCCCCAAGGGCGTGGACAACACGGTGTATTTCTTCGCCGCGGGAAAGTCCGGGAGCGTGTCGTCGGTCAATGACGGTCTGCTCGTGGCGGCCAACCCCGCAGAAGCAGGTCAGGATGCTTACCTGGTGGACTTGACGACCACCACGGGATCGGCGAGCCGGTGGGACAATGCGGTAGGCCAGGGACCGATGAAATACCCCGATATGACTCCCAACGACGTCAAAGCGGTGACCTATACGACCGCTCCCCTGGCGGCTGACGTGACCGTGACGGGAAGTCCAGTGGTCACGCTCTACGTCACCTCCAACGAGCCCGACGGTGATTTTCATGCCTTGCTTGAGGAGATCGACGGTCAGGGGGTCTCGCATTACGTCAGCGAAGGGATGCTCCGCGCCTCCCATCGTGCCCTTGCAGATCCATCTTGGAACAACCTTGGCCTCCCTTGGCATCGGAGCTTCAAGGCGGACTCCAAGCCGCTCTCAAAGGGAGAGGTCGCGTCATTGGTGTTCGACATGGAGCCGACGGCTACGGTGTTCAATGCGGGGCATCGGATCCGAGTGACAATCATCGGGGCCGATGCGGACAATACCGAGGTCCCGCCGGTTGGGGCCCGGGCCACAATTCAGATTTACCGCGGCGCGGATCACGCTTCGAGCATCGCCCTCCCGGTAATGCGCAAGTAACGCACGCGGAGGTGGACTCCGAGCGCGGATCGGCTCACTCGTGGCGAAGAGCCACCATCGGGTCGATCCGCGCCGCTTTCGCAGCGGGCAGATAGCACGCCGCGAAGGCAACGCCGCCTAGGATCAGGGCTACCCCGATCAACGTCATCGGATCGTGCGGAGCGATGTCGTATAGGAGCGACTTGAGCACTCCGGTCAGAGCGAGCGATCCTAACCAACCGAGTGCGATCCCCGCAACTGCCAACCCCATTCCGCTCACCAGAACATCTCGCATGAGGGCGGACGAAGGCGCCCCCAGGGCTCGCCGAATGCCGATCTCGTGGGTTCTTTGAGCCACCGGATAGGAAATCACGCCGAAGATGCCCACGGAGGCCAGGACGACAGCGAGGATCGCGAACGCGCCGAGCAGGAGTGTGTTGAAGCGAGGAGCCGCCACCGATCTGGAGACGTCTTCGTCCAGGGTTCGGACATCCGAGATCGGCGTGTCCTTGTCAATCGACCGAATGGCGTCCGTCACTTCCCGCGTCAGTTGCATTGGCTCTCCCGAACTCCGCATCACGAGGTTTATCGGGCCGCTCGGTTCTTG
>JANYKV010000151.1 GCA_025358055.1 Gemmatimonadota bacterium | reverse complement strand
GGTTCTTGAAGATTCGCAAGGAACAATGCAGGAACCGGCGCCTTGTCCAGTCCCGTTTGATGGACGTCGCCGACCACGCCTATGATCTCGTATGGTGTTTCCGGATGACCCCATTGAACATTCAACTGTTTGCCAATGGCGTCTTCCCGCGGGTATGCGGTTCGCGCCAGTGCTTCGTTGATGACCACTACCGGCTGGCTTCCGGCGGGCATCCCGTATGTCGTTCCGGATGCGGAGCATGTCGCGGAGCGCCTCGATGCGGTATTGGCGGTGATCTACTTGGTGTTCACGGAGGGATACGCCGCCACCTCCGGAGATGAGGTGATTCGAACGAGCTTGTGTTCCGAGGCCATCCGGCTGGGACGGCTCCTGGTTGAACTCTTGCCGGACCCCGAGGCGAACGGGTTACTGGCGCTCATGCTGCTCCACGATGCGCGCCGGGATGCTCGCGCGTCTCCGGGTGGGGAAGTGCGGTTGCTCGAGGAGCAAGATCGATCGCAATGGGATCGGGGCCAGATTGCGGAAGGGCTGGAACGGGTCGAGCGATCCTTCCGCGCCGGTCGCGTTGGCCCGTACGCCCTCCAGGCGGCCATCGCAGCCCTCCACGTTGAGGCACCGGCCGCGGAGACTGACTGGCGCCAGATCGTCGCGTTGTACGAGGTCTTACTTCGGATCCAACCGTCCGCCGTCGTCGCGCTCAACCATGGTGTCGCCGTAGCGATGGCACAGGGACCCGCGGCCGGCCTCGCCATCCTCGATGGCCTCGCTGATCGAAAGGAGCTGTCCGGCTACCATCTGCTCCCGGCCGCTCGAGCCGACCTTTTGGCTCGCCTTGGTCGGAACACCGAATCCGCTTCGGCATATCGAACCGCACTCGCTTTAGCCACTTTGGCCCCGGAACGTCGGTTCCTCGAAGGGCGGCTCGTTGTTGTGACGGAAAGGAGGCTCGCGGAGTCCGATCCCAATCAGTAGGTTGCATAGGCTCCCGCGTAATTCGGTCCAACTCTCGGATCCTCTCGAGAAGGACACTCCACCTCAACGACAAGTCCACTCCATGGCGCCCTTCCTTGTCCTGATCGCCCTATTGCTGGGTGCGGGCCTGACCGCCCAGGCCGGGATCAACGCTTCGCTTCGGTCGTACCTCGGGCACCCGGTGCACGCCACGGTCATCAACTTTGTCGTGGGGCTCGTAGCGTTGTTCCTTTATGCGGCCTTGGCTCGCATTGGCCGGCCACCCACGGCGCTCTTGCTTCGGACCCCACTGTGGATGATCACCGGCGGACTCATCGGCGCAATGTACGTGGTCGGTTCGGTCGTGTTGGCCCCTCGCCTTGGCGCGGCGGTTCTCGTGAGCGTGCTCGTCACCGGCCAACTTGCCGCGGCACTCTTCATCGATCATTTTGGCCTGCTCGGGTTTCCGCAACAACCCATCTCAGTTGCGCGCGTTCTGGGTAGTGCGCTGTTGATTGGCGGAGTTGTGCTGATGCGAAAGGGCTGAATGGACTGTGTCCGGCTGCCGTACCGCGCTGAGACTCATCTCGCCATCGTCATCTCGGCCGGTGCGGGGGATCATGATCCCTCCAGGGATTGAGGGCGAGACCTCCCAGAAGGGGATTTCGAATGCGATCCCAACCCTCCAACGTCGGCCTGGACGGCGTCACCCATGGAATCGTGCATTGTCACCGGTGCCCTCGGCTCCGGGCCTGGTGTAGCACGGTCGCGAAAGTGAGAGTGAAGCGGTTTCAGGATCAGGAGTATTGGGGTAAGCCAGTTCCTGGGTTCGGCGACTCCAACGCCCGATTGTTGGTTGTTGGCCTGGCGCCGGCGGCGCACGGAGGAAATCGGACCGGACGGGTCTTCACCGGCGACTCGAGTGGAGATTGGTTGTACGAAGCGCTGCATCGGTATGGTTTTTCCAGTCAACCGGAGTCTGTGTCGCGAGGCGATGGCCTCCGACTGACTGATTGTTATGTTACAGCGGTGGCGCGATGTGCTCCTCCAGACAACCGGCCCCGGCCCGCAGAGCTAACGAATTGTCGGCCGCACCTTGTGGCCGAACTGGAGTGTCTGAAAAAGCTCCGAGTGGTCATCACACTGGGGAGGATTGCCCATGAGGGTTATCTCAAGGCCGCAGGCTGGTGGGCGAGCCTTCCTCCCAGACAGCGGCCTGACACTCGGCACGCCGCGGTGAGCACCCTCTCCGATGGCACCTATCTGATCGCCTCATATCATCCGAGCCGCCAGAACACCAACACCGGGCGGCTCACGCGCGAAATGTGGCACTCGGTTTTTCGAACCGCGCGCGGATTGATGGCCGGGGAGGGCTCCTCAGGGTGACGGACTGGTGAATCGGAATTGCTAGCGCGGTACCTCGAGGTCCTTCACCACGACGACTTGATCCGCAGTAACCACAAGTGTGGCTGACGGGCCTAGCTTGGTGCCCCTCTCAGGAGTCAGCCTAACCTCCTCATTCAACCGGAGGCCACACACCCGGTAGATCCCCTCCCCGCTCGCCGAGACCGTGTAGGAAATCCCTCGCGGGCCAACCTCGGCCGGCCTCCCGGGTCGGAGCGTGGCTTTCGATCGCAGGTTGACCGAAATCATGGCTTGGGGAATCGGTTGCTTGGTGGCACCGTCGACGACACGCCCCGTGATCAGCCCGAACTCGCCCGCCGTTGGGCCAGCGGATGGACAAAGGCTGTGTAACAGCCGCCGGCCCGGCCCGATGGCGACATCGGCGTGCGACACTCGGTCGCGGCCTACATGTACGGAAGTTGAAGCCGTGCCCAATAGCAGCCGAATTTGCGGATGGTCGAAGGTGGCTTCATAGTCGCCGGGTTCCGAGAGCTCCAAGCGGTAGGCCCCGTTCGAATCCGTGATGGTGCGCACCTCAGTTCCTCTGATCGCAACCCCGACGCCGGCGAGCGGCCTGCCGCTCGAGCTGTCGTAGGCGATGCCGGAAAGAATCGGCCGACCAGTAGCGGAGAGCGGTTGGAGTACTTCACCCCCGGCTTCCACGAATCCCATCAACGTGTCCAGCCGTTCCTTTGGTGCAAGTCGAGTCCGATTGGTGATAATAGTTCCGATAATCGGCGTGCGAAGCTGCCATCGGCCGACCACCCAGCTCCCGTTCCCCAGCTTCGCGAACTGAAGGTGACCCCCGCTGCGATCTCCAGCCCCGGCCAAATCCACGTTCACGAAATGAAAGTCCACGCTTCGCAGCTCGGCGCTTTCCTGGTCCAACCAAAGCACGCCTTCGATCTCGGACACTTCGCGCGACCGCACCGGCTTAAACCCCAGGCCGAGCATCCCCGCTGTTTCGCCGAAGCCGGCCTTGAGATCGAAACAGTGTTGTTGGAGGAAAAGATCCGAAAGCAAGACCTGCTCATCCGGGGCGAAGTATGTTGATTCATCTTCTCCGCGCTGAACGTAGCCGTGTTCGGAGATGAATTCGGGAGGCGCCGTGATGAAAGGACGCCCGGAGAACATGGGTTGGGTGGATGACGTCTGTTTGATGACGCGAAAGCTTCGGTCGAGTTCGCGCCGGTAAGTTGTTGCTTCGACCGAGGCCGCGACATTCGCCCGGGAAAGCACCGTGGTCGACAGCGTTTTTCGGGCTTCATCCCACAATCGCGCGATCACCGATCCCGACTCTGGATCTAGTTTGCATTCAGGCTTGGACCGTGCGACCACGGCCAATTCCGGGAGCATGACGCGGTCGCTCGGAACGGTGAGAACGACAGCGATGGTGTCCGCGACCCCGACGAAGAACGAGTCGCTCATTGCGCCGACGAAACCGATGCGATCGGCCCGCAGGCGATAGTATTCCGACCGCGGCACGGGAAGGGTGGCCCGACCCGTGAAGTCGGACAGCGCTTGCCTCACGGTTTGATTTCTGGTGGTACGAAGAGAAACCAGGGCGCCTTCGACGGCTTTACCCGACGGAGCCTCCGTTACTCGAGCTCGTACCATTTGCGACACGAGTACGCTCGGCGCCCATAGTCCAGCGAGCGCGACCAAACACGCGATTCGAGTGGAGGTGCTGATTCGTTCCACGATCTGTCACCGGTATCGGTAAGCGGGTGAATGACGTTCAGCGCCGGGTGCATCCCGGTCGGAGGATATTACCCTGCTGCTCTGCTTTTCGCGCCGTGAAAGGACCCTGGGGGCCGTGGGTAGCCCAGATTACTTTCAACGACGGATACAACCGGTTCTGCCAATCTCGCAAAGTCCGAGGCTCGCCAGTGCCCCGAATTGCTTGGGTTTGCTCTGCACTCTTGTCGGCCGCGACCCTTCTTCCCGTTGTCGCGCGCGCCCAGGCCGCCAGAGCGCCCGGGGTGAAGGGTGAAAACGGGGCGCCGATCGCTCACGCCGTTCGCACCACCTGCCCGCCTACCATCGATGGGAAGCTCGATGATCCTTCTTGGCAGCAGGCGCCAGCCATCACCGAGTTCGTCCAGCACGAACCGCTTGATGGTCACACCCCCAGTGAGCGCACCGAGGTTCGTATTCTGTTCGATTCCGAAGCGGTCTACGTTGGGGCCCGGATGTATGATCGGGAGCCCGCGGGAATCGTCCGGGGGGAGGCCAAGAAGGACATCGACCTCAAGGACATGGATGCGTTCATTCTTGTGCTGGACACGTACCACGACCGTCAAAACGGCTTCGTCTTCGGCACGACACCCGCCGGCATCATTTACGACGGGCAAATCACGAAGGAAGGGGAAGGCAGTTTTGGAGGGCCGAGCACGCGGCCTGGCGGGATCACGGCGGCGCCTAATCTGAACTGGGATGGAACCTGGTTTGTCTCCACGAGCGTGGACAGTCTGGGTTGGGTGGCTGAAATCAAAATCCCCTTCGCCACGCTGCAATATGCCGGCGGTCCGGGCCGGTCCTGGGGACTCAACATCGGCCGTTTCATTCGTCGCCGGAACGAACAAATTTTCTGGGCCCCAGTCCCGCGTCAATTCTCCCTCTACCGAGTGTCACTGGCCGGAACGTTGGATGGTCTCGAAGCCCCATCCCAACGCTCGGTCTATTTCTCGCCGTACACTCTGGGTTCGGTGTCTCGCGATTACCTAAAAGCCACCAAGAGTGACGCGAAGTTGGTTTTCGGCGGCGACGCCAAAATCGGGGTGACTCCGAACCTGACCCTCGACCTCACGTACAATACGGATTTCGCTCAGGTCGAGGTTGATGAAGAACAGGTCAACCTCACCCGCTTCAACCTATTCTTTCCCGAAAAGCGTCTGTTCTTCTTGGAAAACGCCGGCACATTCGCGGTTGGCACCCCGGAATCGGTCGAACTTTTCTTCAGCCGCCGGATCGGCATCAATCCGGACGGGTCGCAGGTGCCTCTCGCCGGTGGAGGCCGTCTGACCGGGAAAGTGGGCGGGCTGACCATGGGCTTCCTCGATCTCCAAACCAAATCCGCCGTGGATACTTTGGGCGCCAGAATTCCTCACAACAACTACTCGATCGGGCGCGTGTTTCAGGAATTTCCCAACCGGTCACGGCTTGGTCTCATCCTCGTGAGTCGCCTGGACACCGACAGCAGCGCCGATTACAACCTCACCTACGGGGTCGACGGCCGTCTTGGCATCGGTGATCGAGTGACGATCGAGGGCTACTGGGCGGGTACCAAGACCCCCGGCCTTAACGGTCACTCTGGGGCCTACAACCTGAGCGGCAGCTACACGACGCGACAGTGGGAGCTCGGGGCCGCCCTACGCCAAGTCGACGAAGCCTTCAATCCGGAAGTGGGCTTCCTCGAACGAACCGCGTTCCGATTCTATAGTTTTCGAATTCTGCGGCATTTGCGCACCCCCTGGCTTCCTTGGTTTCGGGAAACCCGACCGCACATCACGTTCCGTCAATTCGACGATCTCAACGGAGCCATTCAATCCCGACTCATTCACGTCGATAGTCACAACCTGTTCCAGAATGGGGCCTTCTTTGAAGCACCGGGACTCAATTTCACCCGGGAGGGGCTGACCGAAACCTTCGAGATCGTGCGCGGGGTCAAAATTCCGCCTGGGGTCTACGACAACTTTCAATTTGTCTCGGCCTTCAACACCAACGAAAGTGCGCCGATTTCCGTGAGCGGGCAGTTAGCCCTAGGCGGCTTTTACACTGGGCATCTCCAGGGCTACACCCTTACGCTCACCACCCGGCCGAGCCCTAGGGTGACAGCCTTACTCCGGGCGAATTACCAGCATGTGACGCTCAAGGAAGGCAAATTTGACGAGGCGGTGCTTGGGTTTCGACTGGCCTACGCGTTTACCGCACGAACCTATCTCCAGTCGCTCCTCCAATACAACAACATAGAGGATAATTTCTCGGGAAATGTCCGCTTCGGGTGGCAGGGTCCGGCAGGAACAGGGTTTTTTGTGGTTCTGAACGACTCCCATCGGATCAAACGAGTGCCGGGATCCGTCTTGCGCGAGGAGCAGGAGGGACCGTTGCAGCGGGCCTTGATCATCAAGTTCACCAAGCAGTTCGATCTAACCAGATAAGAAAGGGGAACGAACCTGTCGTTCCCCATCTTGCCGAGCTGATTGATCCGACCGCTCCCAGCCCTACCGGATGTGTTCGGAGTCCTTCTTCACTTTCACGGAGGCGCCACTCGAGTCGGCGGTGATGTTCACGACCTCCTGGCCCTTCTCATCGTGGGCTTTGATTACCACACCGCCGTTCCCGGCGGAAAGCCGGAACAACTCATTGCCGTTCCGATCCCGGACCCGCATAAAGGCCCCGCCGGAATCCGCGTTGAGTTGGAACGAAACATCTTTGTCGCCATGGTTTCGGAATCGCAACTGCCGAGCGTCTTCTTGTGGAATCAAGAGGTCGCGGACGATGGCGTTTGGTTCGAACCGCACCTGTCCCACGACCACCAACTGGCGGGACGCGATTTCGCTGTCGTTGGCGCAATGGAAGCTCGAGTGTTGCCCCATGCCGCGGAAGGAGTCCGCGGTAAGCTGGCAGTCCTTAAGACGGCCGATGGCCGCTGCTTGTTTGAGAGTCACGGCGAGGTTCTGGTCGAGATGAACCACGAGGTTGAGGGGGCGCTCGCGGTTGCCGTTCCGGCCGGAAAGGTCCATGCCGCGAATACTTCCGATCGGCTGGCCTTCGAATTGGAATGGGATTATGTCCGCCGGGATGTTGAACAGTCTCCCGTTGGTCACCAGTTCCTTCAGCTTCTGTTTTCCACGGCGGGCGGCGGTAACTCCTGTCATACCAAGGGCGAAGACAATGACTGCCACGATTCCGATGCGGATCCAGTAAGTCTTCATGGCCCCTCCCGGGGAGGTGTAGAATTGCGGTCTGTCCCCGGTACGGGGAGCAGCCGCAAAAGGTTTCACCTCTGCCGCTTACCCCCGGAGCTTGGCGGTCATGGTGATCTCTGCGTTGAACAGCCGGGAGACCGGGCACCCCGCTTTCGCGGTGCTCGCAAGGGCGTCGAATTGCTGGGCCGAAGCGCCGGGTACCGCCGCTTCGACGTCCAAGTGGACCTTGGTAATCTTGAATCCGTCAGCCGCCTTTTCGAGCGTTACCGTCGCCTGCGTTCGAATCTGGGCGGGCGTCAGGCTGGCCGAGCCCAGCTGTGCGGCCAGCGCCATACTGAAGCAGCCGGCGTGAGCCGCGGCCAGAAGTTCCTCGGGGTTGGTGCCGCGGCCGTTCTCAAAGCGAGCCGAAAAGTTGTACGGCTTCTCCTGCAGGGCGCCGCTTTCAGTCGAGACCGCGCCACTGCCATCCTTGAGTCCGCCTTTCCAGACGGCGCTTCCTTTGCGTTCCATTTGTCGCTCCTACCGGGGGAATCGAAGGTTCGGTACTATCCAGCCGGACCACCCGAGTGTATGGGCGCTGTGTCAATCGCACAAGCAGGCCACTCCGAGGAGAGTCGGAACATGGAATTCTTGACCCCGATGGATTTTGAAGCCGCCCACGCGCGAATCGGGCCTCACATTCATCATACGCCTCTTTTGACGTCGCGTCAGTTGAGCGATCGCACCGGTTTTGACGTGCGCTTGAAGGCCGAACTATTCCAAAGGGTCGGGTCCTACAAGATCCGGGGTCCATTGAACAAATTCACCTTTCTCTCCGAGGAACAGAAACGTCGAGGGGTCGTGTGTTCCTCGGCCGGAAACCACGCGCAGGGGGTGGCTCTAGCGGCAAAGATCCACGGGATTCGAGCCGTGGTGTGTATGGCCGCCAATGCCACGCCCTCGAAGGTGGAAGCGACCAAGGCCTATGGCGCGGAAGTAGTGCTCCACGGGTCGATTTGGGATGAGGCCAACGAGGTGGCGAAGCGGCTCGTGGAGGAGCAGGGGCTCACCTACATCCACCCGTTCGACGATCCTCAACTCGTTGCCGGGCAGGGTACGGTCGGTCTCGAAATCTTTCAAGATTGGAGCGAGGTGGATGCTGTGGTGGTTCCGATTGGGGGCGGCGGACTGATCTCGGGCGTCGCGCAGGCCGTGAAGGGCCTTAACCCACGGATTCGGGTGATCGGAGTTGAATCATCCGACGGGCCGGCGATGCAACGTAGCATCCAAGCGGGCCATTTGGTGACGTTGGACCGGGTCGACACCGTCATCGACGGTTTGCGGGTGAAACGAGTGGGGGAGTATACGTTTGCGGTGGTTCAGAAATTCGTTGATGAGATCGTCACCCTTCCGGATCAAGACATCTTCGAGGCCATGCTCTGGGTGATGGAGCGGTGCAAATTGGTGGTCGAGGGGGCGGCTGCGGCGCCAGTTGGGGCCCTACTACACGGGTTGGTGAAACTCCCGCCGAAATCACGGGTCGTTTGTGTCCTGAGCGGTGGCAACCTGGATTTCGCCCAACTCAGGAACCTCAAGTGGAACTGAGGCCTAGAATCGCTTCCCGATAAATGGCGAAGCAATGCGGGGCTCGCCCCGCTTGCCGTCGCTAAACGGGCTTCGTATACTGGGGCTTCGATGCGTCGACTCACATCGCTGGATTCTCTCGCCCTTCTGATCGCCTTTGGCTTCGGGGCCTGCGAGCCGCGGGGCGGGAGCTCCGGGAGCGCGGTCGTTCGCGATTCCTTGGTCGCGCGAACGAGTGGATCGGTCTACCGGGTCCCCGCCGACAGTGAAATTCCGAAAGACGCCGTCGGGGCGTCGATCCGGCGCGGCCGGGCCCTCCTAGTGGACACCAAGGACAGCCTGCCCGATCACGTCGGCAACCATCTTCGGTGTGTGAGTTGCCACCTCGATCTTGGCACCAGGGCGAACGGCCTCTCGTTGATCGGCGTGTACTCACGGTTTCCGCAATATCGGTCTCGGAACGGCCTCGTCAATCTGATCGAGGACCGAGTCAATGACTGCTTTGAGCGCAGCATGAATGGCACGGTCCTCCCTCGCGACGGGCGCGACATGCGGGACCTGATTTCTTATATGGCATTTCTTTCTCGCGGGGTCGCCCCGCCCGGCATGGTCCTGGGCGCCAACGTCTCCAACATGACTCCGCTTCGGGCGGACCCGGCCCGCGGCCAGACGATCTTCGCAGAGACCTGCGTGCGGTGCCATGGGCCCAATGGTGAAGGTACCGTGCTCGCCAAGCCGTTGTGGGGACCCCACTCGTTTAATATCGGGGCCGGGATGGCGCGATTGCGCACGGCCGCCCCATTCATCCGGTACAACATGCCGAATGATCGCGCGGTGGTTCTCACCGATCAGCAGGCGTTCGACGTCGCGGGTTTCGTCCTGTCGCATCCCCGTCCCGACTTCAAGGGGAAGGAAAACGACTGGCCCAACGGCGACCCTCCACCTGATGTTGCTTATCCCACGCGGGCCTCGGTCATCAAGGCCAAGCCTGCGAGTGCTCCACGTACTCCCACACCCTCTAGGAGGTAGCCGATGTTCGAGGACGGGTTTGGTCAGACCCACCGCCGCGGTTTCCTGGGGCGAATCGCGGCGGCGGCTGTCGCCGTCGTGGCCGCCGAAGCGGCCGGCAGCACTTCGGTGAGCGCAAGTATACGCCGGTCCGATTCGGATGCGCAGGATACTTCGGACAAGTGGTTGGCGGGTCTCACGGGAAAGCATCGTCAATTGTTCGACATGCCAGATCCCGGTACCGGTTTCCCCCAGTTGCACATCAGAAACTATTACGCGACGTATCACGACGCCTATGGAGTCGCCGAGAAGGAGATCAATACGGTTGGCACTCTGTACGGGAAGAGTACGCTCTGCGCCTTCAACGACTCGATGTGGGCCAAATACAAGTTTGGTGCGACGATCGGCGTCATGGACGCGAAGAAGGTGCCACTAACCCGCAACATGTTCGCTCATCCGCAGGAAGGCGACAACTTCGCGGCGGGGTTTTTCGATTCTTCCATTGAAGCGTTGCAAAAAAAAGGCGCCCTCTTCATCCTCTGCAATAACGCAACAAACTTCTGGTCCAGGGCCATTGCCCAGGCCGCCGGGAGCACGCAAGAAGCTGTCCGGAAGGACCTCTTGGCCAATACCTTGCCCGGAGTGGTCTTGGTGCCGGGGATGGTGGTCGCAATCGACAAAGCCCAAAAGGCTGGGCTAACGTACATGTACTTAGCTTGATCTTTTCTTCCCACGCGCCCGACCGCCCAGGAGGGCCTTGTGTCCCTTGATGCTGAGCGGTCGGGTCGCGATCGCGCTGCCACGACCGTCGCTCTCCTCGCTCTACTGAGTTTCCTGGCGTATGCGCTCCGGACCAACATCGGAGTCGCGAAGCAGCTCATGATGCCCGACCTCGGGCTCACGGACGCCGACATGGCCTGGGTGTTCGGCAGTTTCCAGTTGACCTACATGCTATTCCAGTCTCCCGCGGGCTCGCTGGGCGACCGTTTTGGGAGCCGCGGCGTTCTCACTATTGCGGTCCTCGGTTGGGCCGTGACCACGGGGCTCACTGGATTCCTTCCCGGCACGGTCGGGATGGGTTCAATGGCCGCCTTGATCGCGCTGGCGATGGCGCGCGGTTGGCTCGGCATCTTCGAGGCGGCGACGTACCCGGTCGGGACGTTGGCGGTTGCCGAGTCGGTGCCCGACGCGTATCGGGGGAGAGCGAACGGCATCTTCATCGGGGCTTCGATGCTCGGTGCCGCCTCCGCATCGTATGGCGTGGCTTGGCTCATGACCCAGTTTGGGTGGAGAGCGTCGTTCTACGTTGCCTCCGCATGCGCCGGGATCGGCGCGCTGTGTTGGTTCTGGATGGTTCCCAAAGGTCGTGGCCCAACCCGGAGTGCCGTGAGCCGGCCACCGTCGCTCACTTGGCGCGAATGGGGCCGCCTCGTGGCTGATCGAGACGTACTGCTACTCTGCCTGAGCTATATCGCCCAGGGGTATGTGCTCTTCATCTTCATTTTCTGGCTGTATACCTATCTCACGGACGTGCGCGGCTTCACCATACTCAAGGGTGGTTTTTTCGGGGCCTTGCCTTGGCTGGCGGCGGCCGTGGGGATGCCGCTCGGGGGGATGGCCTCCGACCGCTGGAGTCGAAAAGCCGGCCACAAGATCGGTCGTCGCCGCCCCGCCATGATTGGGCTGGCCGGAACCGCACTCTTCCTTGTTATCGGTGCCTGGGTCCCGAATCCGTTCGTCGCCGTCGGTTGTTTGGCGATGGCGATGGGGCTCTTGGGCTTCGCGGAGCCGTGTTGGTGGGCTGTGACCAATGACATTGGCGGGGCAAACCGAGGCGCCGTCGCCGGGATTCTCAACACGGCGGGAAATATCGGCGGGTTTCTGTCCACGACGCTCCTCCCGAGTCTCAACCAACGCTTTGGATGGGTTGCTACACTCTCGAGCGCAGGGGTGCTCGGCATCATCGGCGCTTTGCTGTGGTTGGGGATCGATGCCACGCCTCGGGACGGCGTCCGCGCTTCGCGCAGTGTGAGCGTCTGAACGAATTGGGGCCGGACTCCCGAGCTCTTCTCGTGCCTGAGCGCGTCCCCGATTCAAACTTGGGCTCGCCGCGGTGTCTGCATACTTGAGAATTCCAGCCAGCGACTTCCTCTGGCCGCTGGACCGTTTCGTTTCCATCACACGGACATCCCCATGAGCAAACTCGATCGCAAAGTGGCGCTTGTTACCGGTGCTGGGCGAGGCATTGGTCAAGCTATCGCCATCAAACTCGCTTCCGAAGGTGCCCGAGTCGTCATCAATGATCTCGACGCGGTGCCTGCGGAGGAGACCGCGACGCGGATCCGCTCCGCGGGCGGAGAAGCCGCGATGTGCGTGGGAAGCGTGGTGTCCGCCGATTTTCCGCAGCGGTTCATCGATACCGCCCTGGAATCGTTTGGCGGGATCGACATCATCGTCAACAATGCGGGGTACACTTGGGACAACGTGATTCAGAAGATGTCCGATGAGCAATGGCACGCCATCTTGGACGTGCACCTAGGCGCTCCGTTCCGCATTCTTCGAGCGGCTTCCGAGTTCATCCGAAGTGCGGCGAAACGTGAGAGTCAGGCCGGGTCGTTGGTGCATCGCAAAGTCGTCAACATTTCCTCGGTTTCCGGGCTATACGGGAACGCCGGCCAGGCCAACTACGGCGCGGCCAAGGCGGGGATCACCGGGTTCACAAAATCGATGGCCAAGGAGTGGGGCCGGTACAATGTGAACGTGAACTGTGTAGCCTTCGGGTACATCATGACACGCCTTTCCCAGCCGCTCACCTCTGAAGCGGCCCACATTGAGGTCGATGGCCGCCAAATCAAGATTGGCGTGCAGCCCGAGGCTATCGATGCGCTCCGACGCCTCGTGCCGCTCGGTCGTTTGGGTACGCCGGAAGAAGCCGCCGGTTCCGTCTTCCTGTTCTGCATTCCCGAGTCCGACTATATCACCGGCCAAGTGCTGGTTTGCGGCGGAGGATACTAAGTGGATTTCAGTCTTTCGAACGAAGAGGTTGCCTTCCGCGGCCAGGTGCGAGCCTGGGTAAGCGCCAACGTGCCGTGCGACTACGGCTCCGCGGGGTGGCCGGAACCTCTGGAGGATCGCGAACGCTATCGAGTGATGCGCGAGTGGACGCAAAAACTCTATGACGGGGGTTGGGCGGGGGTGACCTGGCCGAAGGAGTATGGCGGGCGCGGGGCGACACCAGTGGAACAGTTCTTGTTCCTCGAGGAGATTGCCACCTACCGAACGCCGGGGCCCATCAGCGTCATCGGCGTAGGAATGGTCGGTCCCACCATTATGGCTTTTGGTCGAGGCGACCAGAAGGAAGCCCATCTTCGCAAGATTCTCTCGGGGGAGCAGATCTGGTGTCAGGGGTTTTCCGAACCGGATGCGGGGAGCGACCTCGCGGCCCTCAAGACCACGGCGGTTCTCGATGGCGACCATTACGTCGTCAACGGCCAAAAGATATGGACGTCGTTCGGCCCGATCGCTGACTGGTGTCTCCTCCAAGTACGCACCGATACCGCCGTCGCGAAACACAAGGGGCTGAGTTGCCTTCTGGTCGATATGCGATCGCCCGGGATCGAGGTGCGCCCGATTCGCCAGATCACCGGGGATGCCGAGTTCAGCGAACTCTTCTTCACCAATTTGCGGGTGCCCAGAAGTAACCTGCTCGGCCAGGAGAACGATGGGTGGCGCGTCGCCATTTCCACCCTGATGCACGAACGGGTAAACATTGCGGCACTCGTATACACCCAGATTCGGCGTGATCTACGAGAGGTCGTCGCGTTGACGAAACGGACTCAACACCGGGGGCGTCCACTCTCGGCGGTGCCAGAAGTCCGCCAGCGCCTGGTGCGGGCCTATTCGGTGGTGGAAAGCTTGCGCCTGAGCAACCTCCGAATGCGGGCCGGCACCACCGCGGCGGATGACCCCGGTCCGATCGGGTCCATTTTCAAGCTGATCTGGGCCACAACCAATCAGGCGCTTCTCGAGCTCCCAGTTGACCTCCTGGGACCCTATGCGGAATTGCTCGACGGGCCGGACGGGGGCCGGGCGGGGTCAGGTTTATGGCTCAAACGGTATTTCCGTTCGCTTGGCAACTCGATCGAAGGGGGAACCTCGGAAATTCTGCGAAACATCATCGCGGAACGAGTTCTCGGACTCGGCCGCGCCCCAACCCGGGACACGGCGAGGGTTGCCAAATGAATCTCGGGTTGACGAGTGAGCAAAAGATGCTCCACGCGGCCGCGGCTGCGTTCTGCGCGGAACATTTTTCCATTGAGCGGGTTCGGCAAATGATCTCGGATCCCACCCATGACCTGGGTTTCGTATGGTCGGCCATCGCGGATCAAGGCTGGCTCGGGATTCTGGTCCCCGCATCGCTTGGGGGCCCCGGGTTGGGATTCAACGAGTTGGGCATCGTATTGGAAAACTTCGGACGGGCCCTGGCGCCGGTACCGTTCTTCAGTGCTGCGGCGCTCGGCGTGCCCGCGATAGCGTTGGGCACGAGTGATGGCGTGCGGGAGCGGCACCTGGGCGCCCTCCTTGATGGGTCGGGACGGGCAACACTCGCCGCGTTGGAGGATGCTTCGCTTCCCTCTCCGGATTGTGCCCTCGATACGCGGGCGGTGGCCAATGAGGCCGGCTTCCGGCTCACCGGTCGGAAGGTATTTGTGCCCGACCTCGTGGGGGCGACCCTCGTGGTGGTCCTTGCGGATCTTTCCGGCGAACGAGCGCTATTCGCGGTTGAGACGAACGCGCCGGGGGTCACGATCGAAGCGGTAAGCTTGACGGATAGCACGAGTCGATCGGCTTCTTTGCGATTGGATCAGGTCCAGGTAGCCGTTGATGCTCGGCTGGGCGGCGCGGAGCTGACGGAGCGGCTGCTCGAATTCGCCAACGTCGGCCTTGCGGCGCAGTGCGTGGCCGCCAGTGAGGCCGTGCTCAACCAAGTGGTCGAATACGTGAAGACCCGAACCCAATTTGGCGTGCCGATTGGGACCTTTCAAGCCGTCCAGCACCCGCTCGCGAATCTCTTCGCCGAAATCGAAAGCGCCCGCTCCGTGTACCACTACGCCGCGTGGACGGTCGACCAACAGTCCAGCGATCGATCCGGGGCGGTTGCGCTTGCGCGTCTGGCGGCCGCCGAATCGTACCGACACGCCTGTGTCGTGAGCCTTCAAGCGCATGGAGGAATTGGGTTCACCTGGGAGTATGATCTTCACCTGCACCTCAAGCGTGCCAAACACAATCAGTTCGCGTTCGGGATGCCCGATGAGTACACCGAACGCATCGCCGTCCACGCACTGGGTCTCGGATCTGCGGACTAGATTCTGGGGCCGACCTCTTGCACGGGGAGCAGGTCGTGGCGGCGCCGTCTAGCGGGTAGTGCCGTTTTCTCGGAGCCAGCAGCCCGGCACGAATAGCTCGGCTAGGGCGCCGCTAGTCGTCCTTCCCCTTGAGCCGGGTGATATCGCGCCGTTCCTTCTTGGACGGGCGTCCCTCCCCGAAGCGGAAGACCGCGGCCTCCGCTCGAAGTCGCTGCCTGATTTCCTCCCGGCGTTTTTGAACCGATTCCTCCTCCTCGTAAAGCGCTGCGGCCTCTCGCGCGGGGCCTCTGCGATTGGATGCGGTCCGAACCGTGATCAGGTGTTCGAGAGGCCCCTGGCGGATCCGGATGCGGTCACCCGGCCGAACGTCCCGAGAGCGCTTGGGCTTCTCTTCGTTTAGCTCTACCTTGCCACCTTCGATCGCCTCCGCCGCCAGCGCGCGAGTCTTGAAGAATCGGGCGGCCCAGAGCCACTTGTCCAAGCGCACCGGTTCTGCGGGTCCGAGTGAGGATGTCTCTGAGGACTGCTGTGGTCTCGATTTCCCCATGACCGATATTAACTTCAGCCCGTTAGGTTTGCTTCGGGCACAACCCTCACCGCGGTGCTGATGGCTGAATTGACGCAGACGGGTTCTCCGCTGCCGCTCCCCGTATCACGCCCTTCGATCCCCTCTCGGACGGTGCGGTTCGGGCTTCCCGACCAGCGTACACTCCTCACCTGGCTCTTCGTCGGCCGGGTTGCCCTCGCCGTCGCAACACTCATTCGGGCTGCCCTCGTGTGGACCCAAACTCCCGATGTGTCGTTCATCGTGAGCATCGGGGTGCTGTTTGCGTTCCTCATCACGGCATATGGTGCCTATCACACCCTAATTCGAAGTATCGACGCCGGAATTGGGTTTCTCTACGTCCAATCTCTGGCGGACTTGGGGCTGGTGACCTTACTGGTCCACCTCTCCGGCCCGCACGGAGGCGGGGTGGCCGCGTTGTACGTGTTGGTCATCGCGGCTTACGCGCTACTCTTGCCCCTGCGGGCCGGAATTCTGACGGCGCTCATGGCTTCGGGATTGTACCTGGGCGAGGCGATCTTGGCTCGTTCGGCGGTTCCAGACGCGGGTTTCTGGGGCCAGGTCACAGTATTCAGCTTTGTGTTCGTTGTCGTGGCCTTCCTGGGCCAACGACTGCGCGCCGCCGCAGCCGAACAATCGGAGTTGGCCACGGAGCTCCGCCGAGTTCGGTTGGAGGCCGATGAGATCCTCAAGAACATTCGGTCCGGGGTCATAACGGTCGACGGACAAGGGCGCCTTGCCTTCATCAACCCGACGGCCGAACGGCTGCTCGACCTCTCGGGCCAGGGGCTGATGGGGCGGCCCGTCCTGGATCAACTCGAGGCGCGATCGCGAGAGCTGTGGCACGCGATCGTCGAAGGCATTCGCAAAGGGCGTCGCGTCAATCGGGCCGAGGGATCAGTCCTCCGGTCCAACGGCAAGCAGTTCCCGATCGGACTCAGTACCACCACTTTTGCACGGGAATCCGAGCTTCAACCGTCGGTCACGGCTATCTTTACGGACATATCAGACCTTCAGCAAATGCAGGAGCTGCATCTTCGAGCCGAGCGGCTCGAGGCGGTCGCAGCCCTTTCGGCCTCTTTGGCGCACGAAATTCGGAATCCGTTGGCATCGATCCGGAGTTCGGTGGAGCAGCTCGGTCGCTCCCCGCATGCCGATGCCGACGAACGATTCCTCGGCCAACTCGTCATTCGGGAGAGCGATCGTTTGACTCGGCTCCTCAACGAATTCCTCGATTTTTCCCGGGTCCGAGCTACGAATTTCAAGGCGGTGAATCTGTATACGCTGGCGGTCGATGCGGTGCGCCTGGTGCGCGAACACCCGGAGTGCGTCGAGGGGGTCGAGGTCCAGGTGATCGGCGAGCGCACGATTCTCGATGCTGACGAAGATTTGATCCATCGAGTCGTGAGCAATCTCGTACTCAACGCGGTCCAGGCCATGGGGGAGAAGGGGAAGGGACGGGTCGTCGTAACCGTTGACACCCCTTCCCCGAATGAGTTGCCCAATGGCAGCGAGTTTGAACAACCGGTGCGCCTTCGGGTCCAGGACAACGGACCCGGGATCGAGCCCGAATTGCGAGAGCGGTTGTTTCAGCCGTTCGTGTCGGGCCGGCCGGGTGGGAGCGGGCTAGGATTGGCAATCGTGCAGCGGGCGGTCGAGGCGCACCGCGGGTTGGTGCTCGTCGACTCTGCCCCTGACCAGGGGACTACGTTTACAATTTACCTCCATTCGAAGTGGCCTTCGGAGGACACCGAATGACGCAACCAGCCTCGATCCTTGTGGTCGACGATGAGTCCGGTATTCTGGACACCCTCAGAATCCTTCTCCGCAAGGAAGGATTCGAGGCCACGACTGCCCAAGGGGGGAAGGCCGGACTGGAACAGATCCGGACGGGCAATCACGACATCATCCTGACCGATGTCCGGATGCCGCAGGTGACCGGACTGGATATTTTGCAGGCGGCCAAGGAGCAGGATCCGATGACGCCCGTCATTTTGATGACGGCACAAGCCTCGCTGCAAACCGCGATTCAAGCCGTGAATCAGGGCGCGTTCTACTACATCCAGAAACCGTTCTCAAACGACGAGTTACTGGTCATTCTCCGCCGCGCGTGCGAGTATCGCCTGATTCGGGTCGAAAACAAACAACTCAAACAGGACATCCGGCGGCGGGAGAAGACCTCGGTCCAGCGCCCCATCGGCAAATCCAAGAAATTTATGGACGTGCTTCGGCTGGCAGAAGTCGTTTCCCCCACAGGATCTACCTTGCTTATCCAAGGTGAGAGCGGAACCGGCAAAGAGGTCATCGCGCGGTATGTTCACAATCTCTCCAACCGAGTCGACGGACCCTTCCTCTCAATCAATTGTGGAGCGCTCCCGGAGAATCTGTTGGAAAGCGAGCTGTTTGGGCACGTCAAGGGGTCATTTACGGGCGCAGTGCGAGACAAGCAGGGCCTATTTGCGGCGGCACGAGGCGGCACCTTCTTTCTGGACGAAGTCGGTGAGATGCCCCCCTCGCTGCAGATCAAGCTGCTTCGGGTGATCCAGGAACGTGAGGTCATTCCGGTTGGCGCTACGGAAACGATTCCGGTGGATGTGCGTATCATCGCGGCGACCAATCGAGATCTCGAGGAAGAAGTCCGGCGGGGGAATTTCCGATCCGACCTGTTCTATCGCCTCAACGTGATTGCGCTCGAACTCCCGGCCCTCCGGGAGCGGCGCGACGATCTGATCCTGTTGATCGACGCGTTTCTCCAGGAATTGGCTTCCGAACGATCCACGACCCCGAAAGCACTGTCATCCGACGCACTGGATGCCGTCATGGTGTACGATTGGCCCGGCAACGTCCGCGAACTCCAGAACGCGCTGGAACATGCGGTGGTGCTGAGCAAGGGTGATCTGATCGAGCCGCAGGCACTGCCGGAACGAATCACGAGACGCCGCAAGGAGCCGCTCGTGGCCGAGCGCTCCTCGATCAATCCGGCGCTCGACGTCATTGAACGCGCCTATATCATGTGGGTGCTCCAATCGGAAGGAGGCAACAAGACCCGGGCCGCCGAGGTGCTCGGAATCGATCCGTCGACGCTCTATCGCAAACTCAGCCGGTACGAAGAACAGCCCGTCGCATGACCGATGCTACGCTGCCGGGAGATGCCGCCGGCGCTGAAACGCTCGAGATCATGTCCGCCGCCCCGCGCTACAACGCCTGGCAGTACGAGCGAATTGCCCCCTTTCTCGGCCGACGGATCTTGGAGGTGGGTTCCGGGATCGGCAACATGTCGGAGCACCTGCTCGGGGGGCCGATCGAACTCCTCGTTCTCACCGATATGGATCCTTGGTATCGCGACCAGCTGCGCATCCGGTTTGGGAGTCGTCCGGACCTCGTCGTGGAGTCCCTCGTCCTACCGGATCACTCCGCCGCCGAACGATTCAGCCCCTATCGACTAGACACCGTGGTTGCACTCAACGTCCTCGAGCATATCGAGAACGATGTCGAATCGCTCATCGCGATGGGGGCTCTGATGGGTTCCGGCGGTCGAGTTGTGATCCTGGTGCCTGCCCTCGAGTCCGTCTATGGGTCCCTCGACGTAGAGCTTGGACACTTCCGGCGCTACAGCCGAGAGCGCCTCGCGCGGGCCTTCGATTCTGCGGGGCTTCAGCTCGAACGCCTGACCTGGTTCAATCGGATCGGCACGATCGGGTGGTGGATCAACGCCTGCGTGCGCCAACAAAAGCGAATTCCTTTGGCCCAATTGCGCTCGTTCGACTCATTGGTCCCTTTGCTCCGATTTGAACGTTTTATCCCCCTGCCGTTCGGCCAGTCTCTGATCGCGGTCGGGACGGTGCCATGACTGATATCCCGCGCCTCTCCGTCCTGATCCCGGTTTACAACGAGGAGCGCACCCTCCAGAAGATTCTCACGGTGCTCCGAAGCGTCCCGCTCCCGATGGAGGTGATCGCGGTCAATGATTGCTCGGTCGATTCCAGCGGGGCCATCCTCGATAGGTTCAAGGCCGAAGGCCTGGTGGACGTGGTGGTGCACCACCCTCAAAACCGTGGGAAAGGCGCAGCCATTCGGACCGGAATTCAGCACGCCACGGGCGATGTGATCGTCGTTCAAGATGCGGACTTAGAATACGACCCCCACGAATTCGGGCGGATGCTCGGCCCTATCATGGAAGGCAAAGCGGATGCCGTATTTGGCTCCCGGTTCCTCGGCGGGGATCATCGCGTTCTCTACTACTGGCATTCCTTGGGAAATCGCGCCCTCACCACGCTCTCCAACATGTTCACGAATTTGAACCTCACGGATATGGAGACCTGCTACAAAATGGTCCGGGGACCCCTGATGAAGTCCCTCATTTTCACTACGGATCGGTTCGGGTTCGAGCCGGAAATCACCGCCCGCCTGGCCCAAGCGCAAGCCAGGGTCTGGGAGGTGCCCATCTCCTACTCCGGACGCACCTACGCCGAAGGCAAGAAAATCGGATGGAAGGACGGTGTCGCCGCGTTCGTTCACATCCTCCGGTTCAACATGTTCCCGCCTCGACGCCGGTCCTCTTAGCGTGAACGGCCCCGGGTTGCCGAGGCCGATTCTTGCCCGTGTCGCGGCGCTCGTTCTTCTGCTGTTGGGGTTCATTCCTTTCATCAACATCGTCCCCAGCCTTCTCGCCGCGGCATGGTATGCCTCCGTGGTTTCGGGATGGCTCAGCGGTTCTGCGATCGTCGTGGGCTTCGGGGTTGTTCTCGCCATTCTTTCTCGTTGGCTCCCGTGGTTGTGGCGAGACGGAGCGTTGAACCGATTCCAACAACTGACCCCCATGCCGAGCTCCTGGATGCTCTGGCTGGCGTCGTTGCTCGCCCTCGGATGCTACGTCGCGGTGGCGCTGTGGGTGTTCGACGCGCGCGCGCTCCATCTGGATGAGATGGTGCAAGCGCTTCAGGCTCGCACCTATGCCCTAGGCCACCTGTACGAACCGGCCTCCCGATATCCTGAATTCTTTAGTGTGCCGAACGTGGTTGTCACCGCCGACAAAGTCTTTTCTCAATTTCCCCCCGGCCATTCCGCACTGCTCGCCCTTGGCGAGTTATTTGGTTCACCTTGGCTGATCAACCCCGTGGTCGGGGCGATATCCGTGCTTCTGTTCGGGTTGCTACTGCGGGAAACTGACCTCCCCGCGACCGTGCGTTTTGCCGCCCTGTTGCTCTTCGCCCTGGCTCCCTGGGTAGTGTTCATGTCCGGCACCCACATGAATCACGTCTCGGCGCTTATGTGGCTGTTGCTCGGGTCGCTTGGAGCGGTTCGGTCCGCTCGCGCGTCGAGTCCCCGCATGTGGGCCGCATTTCTGGGAGGGATTGGTTTTGGGGCCGCGGGCGCCACCAGACCCTCCGACGCCCTCGCGTTTGCCCTTCCTGCCGGAGTGTGGTTGCTCTGGAACGGCGTGCGAGATCGTCGCCGAATCCGGGATCTGGTCGCCGCGGGAGTTGGTATCGCGATTCCCATGGCGGCGTTCCTGTGGGTCAACGCACGCACCACTGGCGACCCCCTCCTCCTCGGGTACGTGTTGCTGTGGGGTAAGAGCATGGGCATTGGCTTTCATCGGACCCCATGGGGCGAGCCCCACACGCCACTTCGAGGACTCCTCCTCATCAACCTGTACCTCATCAGGCTGCAGACGTATCTGTTCGAGTTACCCATTCCATCCCTCGTCCCCGCCATGATCACTTTGGGATTCGCGCGACGGTTCTCCGCCGTGGAGCGCTACCTCCTGTGGGCCGGCTCCTTGCTCGTGATCCTTTACTTCATGTACTGGCACGACGGGTTTTACCTCGGGCCGCGATTTCTATATCCCATCGCGCCGCTCTTGGCGCTGCTCACCGCCCGGAGCTTGGGCGCCCTCCGTGAGCGGTTCCCGGCCCCACTCATGGGACGGACCGCCACGTTCGGAGCGGTCACTGCGATCGCGCTCGGCGTGACTACCCTTTTCCCGATTCGAGTGGCGCAGAATGCCGCGCTTCTGCCCCAGAGTCGGTGGCCGATCGATAGCCTGGCTGCGAAGGACGATGTTCGGGACGCCCTGGTGTTCGTCCGCGAAAGCTGGGGAGCGCAATTGCTCGCGCGCATGTGGGTGCTCGGGATTCCTCGGAGCCAGGCCGAACGGATCTATCATTTTACCGATGCGTGCGCGATCGAAACCCAACTGGGAGCGCTGGAGAATCAGCCGAAGCAATCCGTAAGCGCTTTGAACGACGCGTTCGGACCTCTAGAGGCCGACTCCGCACGGTTGGTGCCCAGTCCGTTCTCGCCCGATGGCACGGAGCGCTTTCTGCCCGGGAGCACGTACTCGGAGCGGTGTACCCGACGGGTGAACGAAGATCGCGCCGGCTATGCGCTACTCCTTCCGATTCTCCTCGCGCGCAGGGGAAACAACGTCTACGCGCGTGACCTCCACGAGCGAAACGCGAAACTCGTTATGGAGTACCCGCGCCGGCCCACCTACCTGCTCACCGAGATCCGAACGGGCAAGAACCGCCACCTCGCCTTCGTTGCCATCTCCCGCGATTCTCTGCTGGCGCTCCATTGATGGGTATCCTGCCGCTGATTGCCCTGGGCGGTCTCATTCTAGTGCTCCACCGCGGAGGGGCCAGCGTTCGCGAGTCGGTTCTTCGCGGTGCTTTGTTGTTTGGGGTCGTGGTCGCTCTCGGCACCGAGGCACTCTCTGCCATGAGTGCTTTAGAAATAGTACCGGTTCTGATCCTCTGGCTCGGTGTCCTCGCCGGTGTCGCCGTCCAGTGGTGGCGCCTGAGGTCCGCGGGGGTGGTCCGCCGCCGCCCGACCTTCGATCTCCGGGAGGGGGTGCTGCTCGGCGCCATATCCGTTCCCGTGATTCTCACCGCCATCATTGCCATCGTATCCGCCCCAAATACATGGGACGGTATGACATATCATATGAGCCGGGTGACGCATTGGATGTCGGATCAGACTCTCGCGCCGTACGCGACCAATATCGATCGCCAGCTTTGGCTCAACCCGTGGAGCGAGTTTCTCGTCCTGCATTTACAACTGCTCGATTTCGGGGCAGACCGGCTCGCCAACATGGTTCAATGGCTTGGGTACGTCGGGAGCCTGGTGGCGGTTGCCGACGTGACGTGCTCGTTGGGTGGAACCCTTCGGCACGCCCTCTTCGCGGCACTCCTCGTGGCCTGCATGCCGACTGCGATAGTTCAATCGACTTCGACTCAAACCGACCTCGTCGCCACATTCTGGATCACGTGCGGTGTCGCTCTCGCGCTTCGCCAAGTCCGAGTGCCATCATGGGGCTGGCGATCAATGATCTGGCTGGGGCTGGCTACTGGGCTCGCGGTGAGCGCCAAAGGCACCGCGTATTTTTTCGTGCCGTGGTGGATCCTGGTCTTCCTGGGCCCAGCTCTTCGCGAGAAGCGATGGGGCTTCACGCTGCGCGCCGTTGGGGTCATCGGTGCTTGCTTTCTCGTGCTGAATGCCGGTCAACTCTACAGAAACCTCGCCGTCTATCACAACCCGTTTGGAAGTCCGGTTACCCAACGGCTGCTTCGGCTATCCCCACTGACTGTTGGGACCGCCATCTCCAGTCTCATAGTCCACGCGTCCCTGCAGCTCGCAACGCCTTGGCAGGCGGTGAATCATTTTGTGATGCAGGCGATCGCCGCGCTTCACGCTTCCGTGCTCGACATCGACCTCCGGCAACTCTACCCCTACTTTGGCGGGTTTCGGATCATCCCGCTCAGCGTGCATGAGGATGTCGCTGGAAGCCCGCTCCACTTCCTGTTGGGGTTGGTGGCCACTGGCGTGGTCGTCCTTCAACGGCGCAAACATCCTCGTCTGCTGCGGTATCTCGCCGCGGTGTGGCTCGGGTACCTCCTCCTCGCTATGATGGTTCGTTGGCAACCCTTCGCGGCACGGTTTCAACTACCGACGCTCGTGCTCCTGAGTCCGGCCGTTGCCCTGAGCCTGCTCGGGCCGGCCCCCCGCGCCCGAATCATCTTGCTCCTCTCGATCGCTTTGGCAGCCGTACCGGCATTGTTGACGAACGAAACGAGGCCGATGTTGCCGGTGGCCGCGAAGCAAAGTCGGCGGGTTCCGCGTGTGTTCCTTGCCTCCCGTGAGGACCAGTACTTTGCCGCCCGCCCCAGCTTGGAGGCGTCATACCAACGGGCGGCGGATGACCTCGCGCAGGCAGGTTGCCGGTTCGTTGCGCTGAAGTCGGGATACGATTCAGCCGAGTACCCGCTTTGGGCTCTGGTCCGATCGCGCGGCCTCAACGTACAGTTCCAGCATGTGCAAGTGGAGAATGCATCGCGGGATTGGCTTCCGGCGACTGTGCCTGGCCCTCCTTGCGCATACCTCGCGATCGAGCAGCCTCGCGACCGGCGACCGCCGCCACCCCTCACCGCGATGACCTTGGTCTGGCGAGACGGAGTCATAGCCCTTTGGAGGTAAGCGCTCCCGGGTGGGTGCTAGCTACTGCGGTCGTTGGAGCAGACTATCCGCCCTCTTTGCCAGCGGGGCAAACGCCGGCAGTCCGCGCGCTACCCCCTCGTGCGCCACCGCGCTCGCCTCTTCCGCCCGGCCCAATTCCAGAAGGCAGAATACCAAGCGGCTTCGACCCACCGGCCATTCTCCCTCCAGCTGTACCTCGCGGCGGAAATAAGGCAGGGCCGCCTCGCACCCATCCAGTTTGCGAACCCAGAGGCTCAGCTCCTCAACCAGCCGGGGATGATCGGAGATGAGGGAGTCGGCGATTCGCATCTCGTTGAGTCCCTGGCGTTCCCGACCGGACATCGCGAGATAGCGACCGTAATCCCAATGGGCCATGAAGCTGTTCGGGGAGTCCTTCACGGTGGTGGCGAACAAGGTGCCGCTGTTCTTCCAAACCCACATTCGGCTTGAACTCCGTACCGCGCCGATGATGATCAACGCAGCCATCGCGATAGAGGCCAACACTAGCAGGCCCCTTCTCCGCCGGTCGGCCAGCCTCGTCGCGATCCAATCAATTCCCGCCCCGAAGGCAATGAACACGCCGGCGGTCGGTAGGTAGAAGGTCCTTTCGGCGATCAGAAATCCAGAAGGAAATAGGATGTTTGCGACGGGGAGCAAACTGATCGCGGCCCAACTGATTCCGAACGCAATCACCGGCCTTCGCCGCCAAGTCACCGCGAACACAGCGGCGCCACAAAAGAGGAGTGCCACCCCGAGCATCTGCGGCCCCCCGAAGCCGGGTTCCCCCCCGAACGCCGGGGGGCTATAGACCGAGAGCAGTCGTTCGGGCCATACCAACAACCGACCCCATTGGGGGACGATTCCCAACATGACCCGGAGTCGTTCGAGGAACCCCACGTCACGGAATACCGACGCTGGTGGACCGGAGGCGAGGCCATGGACCACCGAGTCTCGTTGCAGTCCGACGAGTCCCGTCGCCATGATCAGCCAGAGTCCCAAGGGGCGCAATTCTCGAAACCGGGTCGCAAGCGGCCTACTGTCGGTGACAACGGTGCATTCAGCCGCCACCAGCACACCGAGCAACATGAGGCCCTGCTCCTTGGCGAGGGGAGCGAGGACGGCACATCCGATCACAATCGCTTGGGTCCTCCAAGAAAGCCTGCCCCGCGCCCGCCCGCGCAGATATACCAAAACCGCCACGCTGGTGATGAGGGCCATCCACTCTTCGCCTTGTCCCACAACGTTACCCACGGCCTCGGAGTGGATCGGGTGCACGGCATAGACCGCCGCGGCGATTCCGGCCGGTCCGATCGGAATCAATTCCAAGCACAACAACAAGAAGACCCAGGTCACGGCAACGTGGAGGAGGACGTTCGTCGCGTGGAAGATGGTTGGCGATCCGTGCCCCATCCACCATTGAATCGCCAGCGCATAAATCGTCAGCGGTCGGTATCCGGCCGGGCCACTCTCCGCAGGCCAATAACTTTGATGCAGATACGCCAAGGGTGAGGCGAGAGTGTGAACATGGGCATTGGTCTCAACGATCAGTACGTCGTCGTAGGCAAACCCGTTCCGCAGGCTCGACGCAGTGCTCGCGATCGCGAGCACCCCGACCAACAGAAGCAGTAGCCGCGACCGTGAATTCTTCATGCTATCGAAGGGCTACTTTCACCGCATGTGGAGGGGCGAGCACCGTGAGGGCGCTATCAGCAAGCCGCTTGAGGTACACGAATTTCGGCGCATCCAGTCCCACCGCAACTCCGCCCCGGGCGAGCGCGCTCGCGTTCGCATACTCGCCCTCATACAGTAGACATACTACCAGTGGACCCCGGATTTCCTGGCGGCCGGGTGCCAGCGCCAGTCCTTTGCGGTACTCCCCAATCGCGGGGCGGCAAAGTCCGCGGTTGCGATAGAGGTCTCCTAGGGTCGCGTAGACCCTAGGGTCCTTTGGCCAAAAGAAAAGGGCTCGCCGGAGCGTTGCTTCCGCATCTGATGCGTTTCCCGCCTTCGCGAGGAGTTCACCATATCCCCAATATGATCGGTAGCTCTTGGGTGCGTTGATCAGCATGTCCTGGAACAACGTGATCTGGTTGTAAAAAACCCGTTGCCGGGAGGCACTGAACGCCGCAGCGGAAACCAGAAGGGCCCCGAACAGGGCCACCGTCAGGAGGGTTGCGATGCGGGGCAGGCGGCCGAGCGCGCTCCCGAGATCCGGCACCAACCCTCCCACGACCAGCGCCGCACCAATGCTGGGAAGAACCATCGCGCGCTCGGCAACGATGATCCCGGTCGGTACGAGGACATTGCTCACCGGAAGCAGTGCCAGGCCAATCCAGATGAGTCCGAAACTGACGGCGGGTCGGGCTCGATGGGTCCGGACCGTTAGATACACCGCGAGCGACAGAATGACCGTCCCGACGCCCTGCCCGACGCCCCATCCGGTGGCCGCGACGATTTCGCTCGCATTGTAGTCCGTCTGCAAATGGGCGGGCCACCAGAGCAAGCGCGCCCACACGGGCACAACCCCTAACATTGTAAGGAGGCGTCTTCCCGTGGTGATCCCCTGCAGGATCGGCGCCGGATCCCCGCCGGCGAAAGATCCTTCCAGGACCTTCATGCGGACGGTGAGGACCAGCACCCCAACAAGGGCCAACCACAAATAGGTGGGCCGCAGTTCCGCAGCCCGCTTGGTCCAAGGACGATCGTCCGTCACGAGGAGCCACTCGGCCGCGATGAGGAGGGGAGCCAACATGAAGCCCTGCTCCTTGGTGAGGCAGGCGGCCAGATAGAGGCCGCCGAGCGCCGCCCGACGGGACCAGGTGAGGCCAGGTCCCGACTCCCGTCGCCACCGTACATATAACGCAACGGCTATCGCGGTCAGCATCGTGACTCGGAGCTCAGGTTGTCCGACTCCGATGGCCACCGCCTCCACATGCACAGGGTCCACGCTCAAGAAGGCCCCGACCACCCAGGCGGCACCCAATGGCAGTAGGGCCCGCGCCACCCAGAACCCAGCCAAGACCAGGCCGAGGTGGAGTAGGACGCTCACCGCGTGAAAGACGATCGGGGATCCGTGGCCGATTGCCCATTGGATAGCGAACTCGAATATCGCGAGCGGCCGGTACACGCTGGGGTCAAAAGGCGGAGGCCAGTATCCCTCGGCGAAGAAGTGCCATGGCGCAGCCAGACTGTGAATCGAGACGTTATCCCGGATAATCGGGATGTCGTCGTAGGTGTAGAGATTGCCGAGATTGGTCACCGAGGCCGCTAAAGACAGGAGGACCAGCGCCAACACTGGAGCGGATGGGGGTAACCGCGGCGTGGAGGCTGGTCCAAGGTCCCGAGCAAGGGGCGGAGAAGTCACGATAGCCGATCTATGAAGGGGCACCAAGAATGCGAGCGGGAACGCGCTCGGCGGGAATGGTAGTGCTGCGGACTGGGGGGCTCAAGAAGTCGGGGCGCGCGGGCTGGAATGGTGCCAAGTCTGACTATCGCAAAATCCCCGAGTCGTCGGGAGGAGGAGGAGCGGAATAATGCCATGCAATGTGTTGTTAAGTGGTTATGTAGCAATCGATTACAAAATCGCATCGCAAATGGCATCATCGTTGCTCTTCTCCCTCTCGGGACGATCGCAGTGTAGTCGGTGCCCGAAGTTATACTAGGTAGGTTCACCTCGAGGGAGGACAGAGAGTATGTCGAATCGTAAGGGCTTCACGTTGATCGAGTTGTTGATCGTGGTTGTCATCATCGGCATTTTGGCCGCCATCGCGATTCCGAAGTTTGCGGCGACCAAAGACAAGGCCAAGTTGGCCTCGTTGAAGACGGATCTTCGGAACTACATGACCGCAGAAGAGGCGTATTTCTCCGATTACGCCGCGTACGGCTCGAGCGCGAACGTCGTGTTGGCCTCGAACTTCACCCTGTCGTCCGGTAACACCTTCGTTGGTGGCGCGGCGACGGCTTCTGGTTGGTCGCTCCAGGTTCAGAACCTCTCGATCAGCACTGGTACGGGTAGCTGTCAGGTTGGCGTCGGGTCGGCGGCTTCCTCGTCGACGCTTGACGGCGTCATCAAGTGCCCGTGAACTAGGTGGACGGAGACGGGCGGCGGCACGGTGCCGCCGCTCCTTCCCCCCCAATTCCAAGAGGGATGAGGCGAACTTCTATGCGGCACTCGAAATCCGGTTTCACGCTCATTGAGCTGCTGATCGTGGTCGTGATCATCGGGATTCTGGCCGCCATCGCCATCCCGAAGTTCGAATCGACGAAAGACAAGTCAAAGATGGCCTCGATCCGGACCGACATCCGCAACTACATGACGGCGGAAGAGGGCTACCTCGCCGACAACAGCACGTACACGGATGCCGCGACGATTGCGACCTCCACGAACTACACGCCGAGCTCCGGCAACAGCGTGCTCGCGAGTGCCGGGAACTCTACCGGGTATTCGATCCAGATTCAGAATGTGACGATCGTCTCGGCTACGAAAACCTGCCATGTTGGTGTAGGCAGTGCCGCGTCTTCTTCGACGGTCGATGGAGTGATTGTCTGTCCCTAAAGCCGAAGTCTTGGCTGACTGGGGCGCGGGCCCGGGTACCACAACCGGTCGTGCCCCATTTCGCTTCCAGCAAACCGGCCGCCCGCATGCGCCTGCTCATCCTTGACGACGATGCCGATCTCCGGCGCCCCTTGGCCCGCCAGCTCGAAGAAGCTGGCTACCAGGTGGCGTGTGCGGAAGATGGTGAGTCCGGTCTGGTGCAGGCGCTGAACGAGGAGTTCCGCGTCATCCTGTGCGACGTGAACATGCCGCGCCTCGATGGACTTGGGTTTCTTCGATCGTACCGCGCCGAAGGCGGCACCGCCCTGCTGATCATGATGAGCGCCTTCGGTTCGGAGTCAGAGGCGCTCGCGGCGATGCGAGAAGGGGCCTACGACTATGTCCACAAGCCATTTCTCCTCGAACAAGTCTTGCTCATCCTTCGGAAGGCCGAGGAACGGGAGCGGCTGCGGCATGAGGTCGCCGTCCTACGGGCTTCACTTGGAGCCAGAGGACTCGAGAGCGCGGTCATCGCCGAAAGCGTTGCGATGCGGAGCGCCTTAGAGTTGGCTGCCCGAGCCGCGGCGTACGACGAGCCCGCCCTGATCAGTGGTGAGCGGGGGACCGGCAAGGAAACATTGGCCCGCGCCATTCATCGGCACAGCTCGCGCAGCGAGGCGTCGTTCATCAGCCTCGATTGCGCCGCACTTCCGGAATCTCTCCTCGAAGCTGAGCTTTTCGGTACGCCGGGGGCAGATCGGGAAAACGTATTGCGGGCGGGAGACGGCGGGACTCTGGTGCTCCAAGAGGTCGGTGCGCTCTCGCCTCGCCTCCAGGCGCGGCTCTTGTCGGTCCTAGCCCAAGCCGCTCCGTCGCACGGCAACTCGAATGGGAATGGTAGTGCTCACTTGCGGTCTCCTGACGTACGAGTCATCGCGACCACCACGGTGGACCTGCACGCGCCGTCGGACGGCGGCTCGTTCAATGCCGACCTCCTACGCCGCTTCTCGAGCTTCAGTCTCCATCTGCCGCCGCTTCGCGAACGGGCCGAGGATCTGGCGGCGCTGGTTACCCATTTTGTCCAGCAAGCTTCCCGGAAAACGTCCCGACCGATGAGCATCAGTCCCCAGGCGTTAGGGGCCTTGATGACGCACACATGGCCCGGCAATGTTCGCGAGCTCAAACAGCTCATCGAGCGTGCCGCGGTCTTGAGCACGAGCGGTCGCCTCGATCGCGCCGATTTCCAATTCCCGATGGGCTCCGGCCGTTCCGGCGAACACGGCAGCGGAAAGCTGGAGCTCAAACCACAGGTTGAGGCGCTCGAGAGAGAGGTAATTGCGCGAGCCCTTGCCACCTCCGGTGGGAACCGCCGAGAGGCGGCGACCCTCCTGGGAGTGAGCCTCCGGACCCTGTTCTACAAACTTCGACGTTACGAGCTCGAATAGCATTTCCGCTGCACCGCTTAGTCTCCTGCGTACATTCGTTCTTGCACCGCGACACATTGGTTACCCGGGATAGCAACCGCTGCCCATTTTGACGCCATGTCTCGCGCCGGCCTTGCCCTTATCGAAGTCATGATTGCGTTGGTCCTCCTCGCGATGGGCATCCTCGTGATCTTGGGTGGCGCCCAAGCCACCGAACGCATGGTGGCGCACGCGCGCGCGGAATCACGGGCGGTACTCATCGCGGAGGATCGCCTCGAACAAATTCGCCTCGGCACGCTCTCGCGGCCGAGCTGTGTCGGTCCGGCCAACGGTGGCGCGGCGCATCCTGGTGGTTTCGTGGAGCTATGGCGGAGCAGCATTTTGGGTAACGGCTTCTCGGCTGAAGTCGTGGTCCAGTATCCTCGGTCGGGTTCGACCGCCGCCGAAACCCTCTCGACGGTCATCGCATGTCCCTGAACCTCCCGGGGCGGCGGGGCGCAACGCTCGTTGAACTGTTGGTGGCTGTCGTCCTTCTCCTGGTCGTGGTTGGCCTGATCTCCCAAATTCTGACTCAGGCCCCCCGGGTGGCTCGCGGTCAAAGCGAACGCCATGGGCTTCACAGTGAACTGCGGGTCGCCGCTCAGTTGGTGGGTACCGAACTGGGGAATGTCGCGGTTCATCGCGGTATCTCGTCGGACCTTCTAGTGACGGGCTCGTCGGATGTGAGCTATCGCGCCACTCGCGCAACGGGGCTAGTCTGCCAGATCACCCCATCCGATGTCGTGGTGACGGCCGACAGTGCTTTCTGGTTCGCTTTGCGAGTCCCAGCACCGGGGCGAGACAGTATCCTGGTGTTCGTGGAAGGAGATTCGACGATTGCAGCAGACGACCGGTGGGTAGCCCTTCCGCTTTTGGGGCCGCCAACCACCACCATGTGTCCCAGTGGGGGTGCCGCGTTAAATTTGCCAACCGTGGTCGATACCGTGGCCGTTCCCCTCGCGGCGCTATCGCTTCCCGCCCCGCTTCGAACATTCGAGGTCATGAGGTTGGCCCTCTACTCGAGTAGTGGGCAGTACTGGCTCGGTGTCCATTCCCTTTCAGCTCATGAGGTCATTCAACCGGTCCTTGGCCCGCTCCTGAGCAACGGGTTCGAGTTGGGCTATCTCGATTCCTTGGGTACCACCGCGATGAGACCCAACGACGTGGCTGCGGTCCGAATCATTTTTCGAGGAATCACCGATCGAACCTCCGGAGCGGGGTTCGGTTCATCCCCCTCTCCGGTCTCAGACAGCATCTCGCGAGTGGTCTTCCTGAAGAACTCGCGATGAACGGACCCGCCGACCTGCCTACGACAGGGGGTGACGGCCAACGAGGGGCTGCATTGCTTCTCGTTTTGTTCGCTTTCGCGATGCTTGGCCTCATCCTCAACACTGCGTTCGTTGCGGCGACCAGCGAACGAAGGGCTGCGCGCGCCTTTCGGGCCTCGATCGAGGCCCGCGAGGCGGCAGAAGCGGGATTGGCAGCTTTGCTCTCGAATTGGGCGCCGTCCCTGGGTCTTTTGTCCCCAGGAGGTGTCCAGACCCTCCCCTCCGGTTCCACTTCGACCGGGGCATCGTATGTGGTCTCGGTGGTCCGGCTCACGGGGTCGCTCTACTGGATCCGGTCCGATGGTTTGATGGAGGATGCGGGCGGAAATCTCGAGGCTCGGTCACTGGTTGGGGCCTGGGTCCGAGTGGACCCATTGACCCCTGGCGGGGCCCATCCCCTGGCTGAGAGGGCTTGGGCGCCGCTTCCAGATTAGACACTCGACTGGTCCTACTGCAAAACATGATGCAGACCGAGAGATTTCTTGCGAAACATCCGGTAGCTACGGCTGGATGACCCCGGCATGGAGCATTTGGGTGTGTTGCGCTAAGCCGTTGGATGGCAATACTTTGATAGTGTTCTAACGGAGATTGGCATAGCCGTTGCCCCA
Organism: Gemmatimonadota bacterium; assembly: GCA_025358055.1. Lineage (GTDB taxonomy): Bacteria > Gemmatimonadota > Gemmatimonadetes > Gemmatimonadales > GWC2-71-9 > JANYKV01. Next base: position 33,941 of record JANYKV010000151.1, on the reverse strand, counting down.
GGGAAGCCCGCACCCTGGCGCGCCCGATATTCTCTTGCGCTGGTCCTCGGGTCGCGAAGTGCCTTTCACAGTCGTATAAGTGACTATTAGAAAAAGCTTTACGCGTTGTCACCTCAAGCACATTGGAAGCTTGACAAACGGTGGTCGTGGTAGTAGCGTAGCTTAACAATCCAGAGAAAACTGGGCAAATATGGCACTGTTCGGTCGGGTACGGACCACGGTGGGGCTCGACATCGGAAGCGGCCTGATCAAGCTCGTCGTGGTATCCCACGGCACCGGTGAACCTGTGTTGACCAAAGTCGCCTTCACCCCGCTCGTCGACGATGTCATTGTCGAGGGCGAGGTCATGGACTCCGGGATCGTCGCAAACGCGGTGAAGGGCCTCTTTGCGACGGCGGGGATCAAGCCGAAGCAGGTGGTGACCGCCGTGGGCGGGCGCGATGTCATCATCAAGAAAATCAGCATGGACCGCATGAAAGAGGGGGAAGCTCGCGACATCATCCGTTGGGATGCGCAGCAACATGTCCCCTTTGATATGGATAACGTCGAACTCGATTTCCAGATTCTGGATCCCGAAGGCGACGGCTTGCAGATGTCCGTCCTGCTCGTGGTTGCCAAACGCGAATTGGTCGAGACGAAAATGGCCCTGCTTTCCGAGGTTGGAGTGCAGCCGAGCGTCATCGACGTGGATTCGTTTGCTCTGCATAACGCCTTCGAGTTGAACTACCCGGATGGGATGCGCGGTGTTGTGGGGCTGGTGAACATCGGTCATGAAATGACCAATGTGAACATCCTCGATGACGGCGTGCCCGTCCTCACCCGCGATTTGCCGGTAGGAACGCGCCGGTTCCGCGAGGACATGCAACGAGAGCGGGGCATGTCGGCGGAAGAAGCTGATAAGCACCTGCAGGGTTTCGAAACTACGGAAATGCTTGGCCCCTTCCTCCAGACGCGGGGTGAGGAGCTGGCCGTCGGGATTGAACGGGCCGCAGCCTTCCTGCAGACGGCGAGCCGGTCGGCTGCCGGTTTGTCGCGGTTGTTCGTTTCCGGCGGAGGCGCGCGAATCCCGGGGCTCACCAAGGCACTCGCCGAGCGTCTCAAGCTTCCGGTCCAGATCGCGACCCCATTGGAGCGGCTGCGGGTGGCCGACGGGGTCTTCGATTCGATGAACATCGACGAAGTTGCGCCGTTGCTGATGTTGCCCGTGGGGTTGGCCCTACGGACCGCGGCATGAACCCCGCTTCGAGGTCCTGACGCTGCCATGATCACGATCAACCTGCGACCCGGCTCCAAGCGACCGAAAAGCGGCCCCACCATGGGGAACAGCCTCGCGTCGTTGCGCCAGGTCGCCGCGAAGCTCAAAAATCCGCTGCCTTTGGCTGCCGCGCTGGTGTGGGTCGGCGCCCTCGGGTTCTTGGGCTATGTTTTTTTCACGACCTCCTCGCAGTTGAACCAGCTCGAGCCGAAGCTCGAGTCGGCGCGTAACGAGAATCGCCGGTTCAAGAGCGTGCTTACGCAAATGCGCAAAGAAGAGAAGATTCGCGACTCTTTGGCCGCGCAAATCGTCACCATTCGCCGGGTTGACGGCGATCGCTACGTGCTCGGCCATATTCTGGACGAGGTCTCGCGTGCCCTCCCGCCCTATACGTGGTTGGTCGATCTCACCATGGTCCCGGCGCCGGCGCCAGCAGTCAACGACTCGACGGAACATGCCCCCGCCCCAGTTCAATTCCAGATCACGGGCCGGACGACCGATATTCAAGGTTATACCCGGTTCCTCCGACAACTCGAGGATTCACCGTGGCTTGGGGAAGTGACCGCGGTGTCCGCGAATACCATCGTGGAACAGAATCATGCGGTGACCGCCTTTGTCCTCCGGGGCATCTTCACCCGCGCGGACTCGGCCTACAGCCGAAACGTGCCGGTCGTCAAGTCCATCGTCGCCGGCGCTGAGAGGTAACAAATGGCACTTCTCGATAACCCCAGCATGAAGTTCGGCCTCCTTGGGCTCATCGGCGTCGCCATTGGGTACATGGGGTATTCCGGTGACGGCATCAAGATGGTGGGACTGCCGGGCCTCCAAGAGCGACAAGTGCGAGTGGAAGCACTCCGCGATTCCATCACTCGACTCACCTCCCAAACCGACAGTGTGAAGCGGGATGTGGCCAACGGCAAGGTAGAGTTGCTGCACAAACGGATCGAGGGCTACAAGTCGACCCTCAGCCTATTGCGCCAGTTCGTTCCCGAGCGCAACGAAGTGCCCAATCTGCTCGATGACATCTCCACGCGGGCCAAGATTCGCGGGGTCAATCTCTCCCAGGTCGTTCCTCAACCGGTCGAGGCCGGACCCGCGCCGTTCGACACGTATAGCTACAAGATGTCCGTCGTCGGCCATTTCGATCAGGTCGGCGAGTTCTTGTCCGACATCGCAAGCCTCCGTCGTATCATCGTCCCCTTCGATCTAAAGCTCATTGCGGCCCAGGCCAGCTCGGCCAAGGCGCTGGGTGATACGAGTGGCGCCATGCTCGAGGCGAGCTTCCAAATTCGTACGTTCGTGAAATCCAGCGGGACGGGAGGGTCGCCGAGTGGTACCTAAGTCTGTCATCCTCGGCCTGTGCCTCGTGAGCCTCGCCGCCTGCGGGGGCAAGGACGCCGCCGCGAAACCAGCCAAAACGGCGCTGGACGCGGCACTGGAAGAAGGCGCGCCCGCACAGAACGCCGGCGTCAAACGCGTGGCCGGCAAAGGCAAGGCCGGAGCCACCCGGGCCGGGAAAGCGGCGGCCGACACCGGCGAAATCATCCTTGACACGACGATCGTCCGGGAAACCTTCACCTACGCGCGCGGAGCTCGAGATCCCTTCATCTCACTCTTGACCTCGGCCCACAATGGCCCGGAGCTTCCGGACCTGCAGCTCGTGGCGATCTACTACAACGAACGATCCGCTTCGAGCACCGTGGCCGTGCTGCGCGAGAAGGTTACCGGACGCCGGTACAATGTCCGTCCGGGCGAGCGGCTGGGTCGCATGAGAGTGGCGGAGATCCGCCCAAAGGACATCACGTTCACGCTCGATGATTTCGGGGTGCAGCGTCAAGAGACGCTCACACTCCGCAAGCAGGAGGATGAGAGGCCATGAGAAGTACTTCCCGACTGTTGCTCGCAAGCGCTGTGATGCTCGGCGCCGCGATGCCACTCCGCGCCACCGCAGAGCCTGAGGGCCAAGTGATGGCCGTCAGTCTCGTGCCCAGCAATGGGCGTGCGGAGCTTGTCATCCAAATCCGAGGCGCGGTCGAAGTGAAAGACTTCACGCTCGGAGATCCCCCGCGTCTCGTGCTCGACGTGAAGGGGGCCACTTTGGCCTCCGGCGGCGATGTCGGCTATGACGGCGTGAGCCGCGGCGGGGTGCAGAACATCAAGATCCGCCAGTTCTCGCCCAACGTGGTTCGAGTGGTGCTCAACCTCGATCGCATCCGCGACTATCGTATCGAGCGGGGGGCCGAGACGATTCGAGTGTCGTTCGGCACCGACCAGAGCTTCCTCGCCTGGTCGTCCACCCCCACGGGGGAACTGTCGGCGTTCGCGCCGTCGCCTGCGGCACCGCAATCCGCCCGTCGGGCGCCCGAGGTGGTTCCGCCCAAGGCTGACCGGGATCTCGCCACACCAAATGCGGCGGAGCCGCGGATTTCGGTGACCTGGGATCGGGCCAGTATCCAAGAAGTCGTCGCGGGCTTCGCTGCCGTCAGTGGCCGGACGATCATCGTCGGCAAAGACGTTAAAGGCGAGGTCTCCGCCGAAATCAAAGACAAGCCATGGCCGCTAGCCTTCCAGGCCATTCTCGCCGCGCAGGGCCTCTCCGCCCAAGAAGGGCCCGGAGGAATCATTCGGGTCGATGCCCCGAAGACACTGGCGGAAATCGACTCTCTCGAGCCGCTTGAGACGCATGTGGTCCGGGTCAACTATGCCCGCGCCGCTGAGTTGGGCAAATCGTTGGAAGGGATTCTTACGAAGGGCCGGGGCAAGGTCATCCCCGATACGGCCTCCAACTCGCTGATCCTGACCGACACTAAGTCACGGATCAATTCGATCGTGGACTTCGCTCGGGGCCTCGACATCCGGACTCCGTCGGTCTCCATTCAGGCCAAGCTGGTCTTTGTCGATCGGACCCAGACCGAGCAGCTCGGACTGAAGTACGACTTGGGCTCGAGCGATCAGTTCTTCAATAAGGTGGTGCAGCGCCCCGATCCGACGAAGGCTAACCAGCCATACCTCCCCGGCATCAACATCGTCAACCTCGGAGGCAACTCACTGTCCGCGGTCGGCAATGCCGATGCGCTCGTGCCCTCCTCGGCTCTGGAGCTCATGTTCTCCACTGCGATTGGACGATTCAAGTTGACGAGCTTCCTCAGCGCCCTCGAGAAGGTGGAACTCGCCGATGTGCAAGCCGAGCCGCTGACCACGACAATCGACAACAAGCGGGCCGAAATCCTGGTCGGGTCCGAAACCCCGGTGCGAGTCATCGACCTCAGCTCCGGAACCGGCGCGGGGCAACCGCCCCGTGCGACGGTCTCGTTCAAGACAACCGGCATCCGGCTCACCGCGACGCCACACGTCACCAATAACCGGCAGGTGCTGATGACGATCTCGGTCGAGCGATCGGATATCCGCACCGTCGCGGCCGCAGACCTCGGCTTCATCATCGATATCCAGAAGGCGGAGACGCAGCAGCTCGTGTCGGACGGCGAAACCGCCGTGATCGGCGGACTCACCGTGACCACAGTGACCAAGGCCCGGTCCGGAATGCCGCTGCTCTCGAGCCTACCCCTCATCGGCAGCCTCTTCTCATTCAACAGCACGGTCGAGGAGCGCAAGGATCTGATCATCATGGTCACTCCACGGATTCTCGACGACTCGGGCGTCCCCGAAAACTGAGATCACTTGTCCCCCTGCTGTACCGCGAGCCCGGCTTCCCGCCGGGCTCGTTACTTTTGGGGCGTCTGTCCAAGAACCGTTTGCGGCGTGAGGGGGAGAGCCCGATGCATTTCAAGTTTACCACCGCCGGCGAGTCCCACGGGAAGGGCCTGCTCGTCGTGGTGGAAGGCCTACCCGCGGGGCTTCCGATCACCGCGGAGTTCGTGAACCACGAGCTCCAGCGACGGATGCAGGGATATGGGCGCGGGGCCCGGATGAAGATCGAAAGCGACCGGATAGAGTGGCTCTCCGGACTCCGGGCGGGGGAGACCATTGGATCACCTATTTCCCTCCTCATTCCCAATCGCGACTGGGTCAACTGGCAAGAAATCATGGCCGCTGAGGGCTCCCCGGGTGACCTTCGCCGCCGCCGGGTGACTCGGCCCCGGCCCGGACATGCGGACTTGGTCGGCGTGCTGAAATACGATCGGCTCGATGCCCGTGACGTGCTCGAGCGGGCGTCGGCTCGAGAAACCGCCGCACGGGTGGCCGCCGGCACCCTTGCACGCCGGCTTCTCGAGGAGTTTGGGGTCGAGATCGGAAGTCACGTGGTTTCGCTCGGTGGTGTGCGCACAACGTCGGTGTTGCCCCTTCCTGCGCCGCTCAACGCCGTTTCGGATCGCTCCGAGGTCCGGGTGATCGATGCCACTGTCGAGGGGCCGATTCGAGACCGGATCGATCAGGCGAAGCGCGCTGGTGACACCCTGGGCGGGGAAATTGAGGTCGTGGCCCGCGGCGTGGTCCTTGGCCTCGGTAGCCACGTGAGCTGGGATCGAAAACTGGACGGACGGCTGGCAGGGCTGTTGATGTCGATCCCGGCGGTGAAAGGTGTGGAGATTGGACTCGGATTCGAAGCGGCGCGGCGCCCGGGCTCGGCCGTCCATGATCCGATCGACGCCGAAGCGGACAACGCAACGACGGGCGGGTTTCGCCGACGAACCAACAACGCCGGCGGGCTGGAAGGTGGCATGACGACCGGAGAGCCGATCGTAGTTCGAGTGGCGATGAAACCGATTTCCACCCTCATGTCGCCGTTGCCGACCGTGGACTTGACCTCGCACCAACCGGCGAAGGCACAAAGCGAGCGCTCGGACGTCACAGCGGTTCCTGCGATGGGAGTCATCGCGGAGGCCCTCGTCGCGATCGTCCTCGCCGACGCCATGCTCGAGAAGTTTGGCGGCGATTCGCTTGGCGAGATGCGCCGGAACTATCACGGCTACGTCCAGTCGCTCGGGTCGCGCTGGCGCGCCGTGGACTCCTCCTCGGAGGGGAGCACGCTCCCGCCCGACGCGTGAGACAGCACCTCATTCTGGTGGGACTTCCGGGCGCTGGAAAATCGACGGTCGGGCGATTGGTTGCCCGCCAGTTGCGATGCGACTTTACCGATGTGGATACCGTCGTCGAGGAACGGATGGGGCGCTCCGTCTCTCAAATTTTTCAAGAGCTCGGCGAGGCGAGTTTTCGGGTGCAAGAACGAGATTTGATGCGGGAGATCCTCCGGAAGGCGGCCGGCGTGATTGCGCCGGGCGGGGGATGGGCCGCGGTGCCCGGTAACCGGGACGGCGCAAAGACGGGGTCGGTGTTGGCATATCTCTCCGTCACGCCCGAAATTGCCGCAGCCCGGTTGGCTGCGGACCACAGTCGACCACTCCTTACCGGTAAGGATCTGCTTCAGGAGCTTCGCCACCTCCTGAACGAGAGAGAGGCCTCATACCGAACGGCGGAAATTGTGGTTGATGCCGAAAGAGGCTCTCCAGAAATCGTGGCCGAAGCGGTCGTGGCGGCCCTTCGCTGCTATGCCGACTCTGTGGAGTGAGCCAGAAGGCGACCCCCGCTCCGGCCGATTATGTTCAGCGACATGCGAACGATCGTAGTGGTGGGAGGCGGGCTGGCCGGCTCGGAAGCCGCGTGGGCACTAGCTGAACGTGGTTTCCAAGTCACTCTGCATGAGATGCGCCCGGTTCTCCAGACCGCCGCGCACCAAACCGCTCGATTGGCGGAGTTAGTCTGTAGCAACTCCTTCAAATCCATTGAGTTGGTCAACGCACACGGTTTGCTCAAGTCCGAGCTTCGGGCATTGGGCAGCCTCCTTCTCCCGTGTGCCGACGAAGCCCGGGTACCAGGCGGTGCGGCTTTGGTGGTGGACCGGGAGATCTTCTCGACCATCGTCGACGATCGGATTCGATCCCACCCCCGCATCGCGGTGGTCACCGGGGAGGTGACGACTCTTCCAGAATTTGGGATCGTTGCGACGGGACCCCTCACCTCCAATGCGTTGGCGGGTGCTATCGCCACTCGGCTTGGGGTGTCGGCGCTTGCCTTCTACGACGCCATCGCCCCGATCGTTGCCCGGGATTCGTTGGATCAGGGTGTCTTGTATGCTCGATCTCGGTACGGCAAAGGCGAGGGCGACGACTACCTCAATGCTCCCCTCACCCACGAGGAATACGAAACGTTCATCAGTGCCCTCAGCAGCGCGGACCAATTCCATGGGCATGAATTCGACGAGGTCCCGTACTTCGAAGCCTGTTTGCCAGTGGAAGAGATGGCGGCTCGAGGACGCGAAACACTGCGATTTGGGCCGATGAAATCGGTTGGCCTGGCAGATCCGCGTTCCGGCCGGGTGCCGTATGCGGTCGTGCAGCTCCGACGCGAGGACCGCGCAGGCCAGATGTGGAATTTGGTTGGGTTTCAAACCCGGCTCCGAATTCCGGAACAACAGCGAGTGTTTCGGAGCATTCCCGGATTGGCCGAGGCGGAGTTTCTGCGTTACGGGAGCATTCATCGGAATGCGTACATCAACAGCCCAGCGACATTGGGGGTGGCCCTCGCCACGCGGGAAGAACCCACGGTTTTTTTCGCGGGGCAGATCACCGGCGTAGAGGGGTACACCGAGTCCCTCGGGACCGGAATCCTGGCTGGGATTAATCTCGCGCGGGTTCTGGAGGGTCGGCTCCCGACCGTTCCCCCACCCACGACGATGTTGGGCGGCCTGTACCGCTACCTCGCGGAGGCAAACCCCCGCCATTTTCAGCCAATGAACGCCAATTTCGGCCTGCTGGATCCTCTCGTTCCCAGAGTGAAGAAGGCCGATCAACGATTCGCGCTCGTCGCCCGCGCGCAGAGGGACTGGACGGCGTGGCTCGCAACTCTGTAGTCCGGGATCCTCTCGTCGTCGAGTTCCTCCTCCACCTCGAGAAAGAGCGGGATCAATCTCCGCATACGCTCAAGGCCTACCAGCGGGATCTCGACACCTTTGCCGCGTTCTGTACCGGTTACTATGGCTCGTGGAGCTGGCAGGCGGTCGATCGGCTCGGCCTTCGAGGGTTTCTGGGAGATTTTGAGCGGCGGGGGCTGTCCCGGCGTTCGGCCGCGCGGGCGCTCTCCGCAGTGCGCAGTTTCTATCGCTATCTCAAAATTCACCATGGGGTGACGGTGAATCTGGTGCGGGCGGCGCGGATGCCAAAGCTGGAGAAGCGCCTGCCGACCCATTTTCGGCGGGAGGAGACCGATGCGCTCTTCGAGCAGGCCGAAGCGCTCGCGGCGACGGATGATTTTGTGGCGCTTCGCGACTTGGCGATCCTGGAACTGTTCTACTCGAGCGGCATTCGACTGTCGGAGCTTCGGGGCCTCAACCTTCGTGAGCTTGATCTCTTGTCCGATCAAGCGAAGGTGCGTGGGAAGGGTCGGAAAGAGCGGATCGTTCCGGTCGGCTCACGCGCCGTTCAGGCGCTCCGGCGGTATCTTGCAGCGCGGGAGGCAGTGGTTCGATTGCCCGGCGCCGAGCGCGAGGCGGTATTTCTGAATCACCGAGGACGGCGGCTGGGACCGGTCACCATCCAAAGGCGGATGCATCGCCTTTTCGATCGGATCGGCGAAAACACCCAGCGAGTGCACTCGCTTCGACACACGTTTGCGACCCACTTGATGGACGCCGGAGCCGACCTCCGGGCCGTGCAAGAGCTGTTGGGCCATGCGTCGCTGAGTACGACGCAGATCTACACGCACACCAGCGTGGAACGACTCAAACAGGTTTACAAACAGGCGCATCCGCGAGCCTAGGGCAACGAGCCTGGGTGCCGGATGCAGAGGGATGGCTTGATATGACGGTGTTTCACGGAACGACCATTCTCGCCGTCCGGAAAGCGGGGCGGGTGGCTCTCGGGGGCGATGGCCAGGTCACCATGGGTGATACGGTCGTCAAGGCGCGTGCGAGCAAAGTGCGGACCCTCAAAGGCGGCCGGGTGTTGGCGGGCTTTGCGGGGTCCGTGGCGGATGGGCTCAACCTCTACGAGCGGTTCGAGGAGAAGTTGGACCGATACCCTGGTAACCTACCTCGGGCCTCCGTTGAGCTGGCCAAGGATTGGCGAGGGGATCGGGTGCTGCGACGGCTGGAGGCGCTGCTCGTGGTCGCCGATGTTGAGCACAGCTTCTTGATCAGCGGGACCGGCGAGCTCATAGAACCGGACGACGGCATCGTCGCGATCGGCTCCGGGGGAAATTATGCTTTGGCGGCGGCCCGGGCCCTCATGGCCGATCCGGGTGTCTCCGCCCGCGATATCGCCCAACGAGCGCTCGATATTGCCGCCGACATTTGCGTCTTCACCAATCGCAATCTCACCATCCTGGAACTCTGAGCGGGCATGACCGAACCGATCACCGCACCCGCCCCGCCGGCCGTCAGCACGACCGAACCGCTGCCGTGGCTTGAGGAAATGCCCCCGAAACAAATCGTCGCGGAGTTGGACCGCTACATCGTGGGACAGGATGCCGCGAAGAAGGCAATCGCCATCGCCGTGCGCAATCGGTGGCGGCGCGCTCAGGCCCCAGACCAGATCCGGGACGAGATTACCCCGTCCAACATCATCCTGATCGGCCCCACGGGCGTCGGCAAAACCGAAGTCGCAAGGCGTCTCGCGCGGTTGGCTGGAGCGCCTTTCGTGAAAGTCGAAGCGTCCAAATTCACCGAGGTGGGCTATGTCGGCCGGGACGCTGAATCGATGGTGCGCGACTTGGTCGATGCCGCCATTAGCCTGGCTCGCACGGAGCGCGAGGACGAGGTGTTGCCGCAAGCGGAGCAGCGTGCGGATGAGCGGTTGTTGGATCTTCTCCTGCCGGCTGCACCGCCGCCGCCCGCGGCGAAACCAGACGCCGGGGTGTTTGTGGTGTCGCCGGAGGGTGCCGTCACCCGCGATTCCGACGACGATGCACGGCGGGGCCGGTCCCGAGAAAAGCTGCGTCAGCTTCTCACGGATGGGAAATTGGACGACCGGGAGGTCGACATCGAGGTGACGCCACAGGGGTATCCGGGGCTGGAAATGATGCAGCCGCCTCAAGGCATGGAGGGGACTGAAATCAACTTCACCGAATGGCTGCAGGAAATGCTGCCCAAACGGAAGAAACGCCGGACCGTGCGCGTGCCCGAGGCTCGACGCATCCTCGTGGATGAGGAGCTGAAGCGGATGGTGGACATGGACGATGTCGTCAATGAGGCGCTCGACCGAGTCGAGAACCACGGCATCATTTTTATCGATGAAATCGACAAAATCGCGGGCGAACGAGGAACCAGCGGACCCGACGTCTCTCGCGAAGGAGTGCAACGCGATCTGCTTCCAATCGTGGAGGGGTCGACGGTGCAAACTCGGTACGGGTACGTTCGCACCGATCATATCCTCTTCATTGCAGCCGGAGCGTTCCACGTTTCGAAACCCTCGGACCTGATTCCTGAGCTCCAGGGTCGGTTCCCGATCCGGGTGGAGCTGCAGCCGCTCACCGAACAGGACTTTATCCGGATCATGACCGAACCGGAGAACGCGCTCACTAAACAGTACCAGGCGCTCGTCGCTGCTGAAGGCGTCGAATTCGAGCTGACGCCCGACGGCGTCGCCGAGGTGGCCAGGATCGCCGCCCTGGCCAACGACCGGATGGAAAATATCGGGGCCCGTCGCCTCCATACCGTGATGGCCATGTTGATGGAAGACCTTCTGTTCGAATTACCGGGGACGTCTGCGAAACGGGTCCAATTCGATGGTGCGGCCGTGCGGGAACGGCTTGCCAAAGTTGTCAATGACGATGACCTTCGGCGGTATATCTTGTAGGCCTTCTCGGGTGGTGTTGGCTTGCCGAGACCGTATCGGCTAGGCTATGATCCGCCTGCCAAAATGACACTCCCCCGACCCCGACCTACGTATGCCCAAACGTGATTTTCTTGCCATCCCTGACTTTTCACGAGCCGAACTCGTACAGCTCCTCGATCTAGCCCAGGAGATGAAGCGGGGTGGGTATACCAAACGCCCATTAGCGGGTAAGACCCTGGGATTGGTTTTCGCGAAAAGTTCCACGCGAACCCGAGTATCCTTCGAAGTTGGCATGTTTCAACTCGGCGGCCATGCGCTCTTCCTGTCCGCCCGCGACATCCAGCTGGGGCGGGGAGAGCCGATCCGCGACACCGCACGGGTGCTTTCCAGGTACCTCGATGGGATCATGATTCGGACCTTCGCCCATGCTGATGTGGAGGAGCTGGCACGCTATGCGAGCATTCCCGTCATCAACGGCTTAACCGATCTCTTGCATCCTTGTCAAATCCTCGCCGATCTTCAGACGCTTCGGGAGAGTCTCGGGACGTGGGAAGGCAAGGTGATTGCTTGGATCGGCGATGGAAACAACATGGCGAACAGCTGGCTGAACGCCGCTGGATCACTTGGCTTCGAGCTGCGATTGGCCTGTCCGGAGGGGTACGAACCCAACCATGAAATCTTTGAGCGCAATGCCAAGCTCACTAAAATCTCGATTACCGAGGACCCGGATGAAGCGGCCACCGGGGCCCACGTGGTCACCACGGATGTTTGGGCCTCCATGGGTCAAGAAGAAGAGGCCGAGGTGCGCCGACAAGCGTTTCAGGGGTACCTCGTGGATGAGAAGCTGATGCAGCTGGCCCAGCCGTCCGCCATTTTTTTGCATTGCCTCCCGGCGCACCGAGGCGAAGAAGTAAGTGATGAGGTGATCGAAGGCCCGCAGTCGCGGGTGTGGGATGAAGCGGAAAACCGACTCCATGTTCAGAAAGCGCTACTCGCTACCCTGATGAGTTGATTTGCGGAGGCACCTGCATGACCGACTCCACCACGATACTGCGTACCCCACTCTACGAGGCCCACGTTGCCCTCGGAGCGAAGATGGTTCCTTTCGCGGGATACCAAATGCCGGTGCAGTACCCGACGGGCATCATGGCGGAGCATCAGGCGGTACGGAAGGGCCTCGGGGTCTTCGACGTGTCCCATATGGGCGAGTTCGAAGTAACCGGGCCGGATCGGAATGCCTTTGTCAATCGGGTCACTTGCAACGATGTGGCCGCCCTGCCGCCCGGCGGCGTTCAATACTCGGCGATTCTCAACGAGGAGGGGACGTTCGTTGACGACTGCACGGTTTACCGCTTTGACGACAAGCTGATGATCGTGGTGAATGCCTCCAACACGGCGAAGGCCTGGGAGCACATTGTGGCCCAGAAGGGCGGCGCCAATGTCCGCCTCAAGAACATTTCCGATGACGTCGGCCTGCTCGCGGTCCAGGGCCCGAAGGCTGAGGCGGCCATGCAACCGCTCTCCGACATCCCCCTCGCCTCGATCGGGTACTATCGAGTCACCACCGCCCGAATCGCGGGCATCGACTGTTTCGTCTCCCGAACTGGTTACACCGGAGAAGATGGTTTTGAGCTGTACTGCCGGGGTCGCGACGTAGTTCCTCTGTGGGAAGCGGCCCTCAAAGTGGGAGCGGTGCCGATCGGCCTTGGCGCCCGCGACTCCTTGCGCCTGGAAATGGGATACGCTCTCTACGGCCAGGAAATCGATGCTACCATCACACCACTCGAGGCTGGCTTAGGGTGGATCGTTCGGCTCGACAAAGGCTGCACGTTCACGGGTCTGGCCGCGCTCCGCGCGCAGAAGGAGCGGGGCGTCACCCGGAAAACCGTTGGATTCAAACTCCTCGGCCGAGGCCTCCCGCGCCACGAGTATCCCGTCTGGCTTGACGGTCGTCAGGTGGACATCGTTCGGAGCGGCGGGATGAGTCCGTCCCTGAATACGCCGATCGGAACCACGATGCTTCCGGCGGCGGCCGCGAAAATTGAAACCCGGTTCGAGGTAGAGTGCCGTGGGGAACGAATTCCAGCCGAGGTGGTTCGGCGACCCTTCTGGACGCACGGCAGCGTTCGAAAAGGCTAGAGAGCTTCCCCGGGTCGATGACAATTCGGGTCGCGGTCTTGACGATTTCGGACGCGGGCGCTCGCGGCAAACGCGCGGACACATCGGGCGACCAGATCACTCACTGGGTCGAAACGAATGGGCACCGCGTGGTCGCGCGATCGACGGTTCCGGACGACACCGGCGATATCGTTCGGGCGCTGCTCACCTGGGCCGACCAAGATCTTGCGGATCTCATCCTCACCACCGGCGGCACCGGACTCACCGAGCGGGACGTCACCCCCGAGGCGATGCGCGCCGTGCTGGACAAGGAGGCGCCAGGGATCGCCGAGGCGTTGCGCAATGCGGCGACGCCACGGTTTCCCCGGGCGGCGCTTTCGCGCGGCACGGCCGGCACTCGCGGCCAGACTCTCATCGTGAACCTCCCTGGCAGTCTCAGCGGGGTTCAGGATGGTTTGGAGGCTCTGGGGGTTTTCGTGGAACACGCGGTTGATCTCGTTCGGGGTCGGCGGACCGGACATGGTGCTCCGTGACGGCACAGATTCTCCTCACGCTTGCCGACCTCGAAACGGCCGTGCCGCTCAATGCGGCGTTGGAAGCGGCGGGGTTCACGACGGCCGTCGTTTCACCCCTCGATGACCAACGTGCTGCGGTGCGCCGGGAGCATCCTGACGTGGTGGTGTTGACGGGCGCCGTACATGAACCGCTCGCGTTTCAACTCGCTGCCTACGCTCATGACGCCGAGATCTCCACCCTCGCCTTGATCGAACCTACCGACTCCGAACGGACGGAACGTCTCGACCGGCTCGGTGCGACGCAGGTAATGATGAAGCCGGTTTCTCCCGAGGATGGCGTCGCCACGGTGCGGCGTTTGGCCGACCGGCGCCGTCTTCAACAGCAAACCGGCATCAGTGGCCAAAGCTCGGCGATTCAGGAAGTGTTGGTCAAGATCGAATTGATGGCCCCGGTCACGAGCACAGTGCTCATCCAAGGGGAATCGGGAACCGGGAAGGAGCTCGTTGCCAAGGCAATGCACGACCTCTCCCCGCGCCGGGGGAAAGCTTTTATCGCCGTTACCTGCGCCGCGCTACCCGAAACCTTGCTGGAGTCGGAACTCTTTGGGCACGAGAAGGGCGCCTTTACCGGCGCTGCTGAGCGCCGGCTAGGACGGTTCGAATTGGCGGACGGCGGCACAATCTTCCTGGATGAGATCGGGGAGATTCCTCTGAGTACGCAGGTGAAGCTACTTCGGGTGCTCGAAAGCCGTACCTTCTTCCGGGTTGGAGGCAGCCAGCCGATCAAAGTGGACGTGCGGGTGGTGGCAGCAACCAATCGGCCGCTTCGGGAGTCGGTCGCCCTCGGCGAGTTTCGGAACGACCTGTACTACCGACTAAACGTCCTGTCGATCTATCTGCCGCCGTTGCGAGAGCGGAAAGAAGACATACCCCTGCTGCTCCGGCGGTTCATCCGGGAATTCGCCCAATTGCATGATCGCCCGTTCCGGGGGATAACGGCTGAAGCGCTTCAGCGTTTGGTTGATGCACCGTGGCCTGGGAACGTCCGCCAATTGCGGAACCTCGTCGAGTCGATGGTAGTGTTGGCCCCCGGGACGGAGATTCGGGCTTCGGACATCCCGGCCGACATCGTCGAAGGTTCGCCGGGGGTGCTCCCGGTTTTGGTAAGCCGGCCCGGTCGTGAGACGTCAACGCAAGAACTCGAGTTCATCCTGCGAAGCCTGATGGATCTCCGGCTTCAGGTCGAGGAGCTGCGCCGTCGATTCGATGATCGGCCGAATCGGGTGCAGGTGCTCGAGGTCCCGGAAGTCCACGCCATCTCGGCCGATGACTTTGAGCCCGAGGTTTCGGTACCCGTAAGCGTGGTTTACCGACCTGGCATGACAATGGCAGAAGTGGAAAAGGCAGCAATCTCTGCTGTTTTGCAAGAGTGCCGAGGAAACCGCCGGCAGGCTGCCCAGAAGCTGGGAATCGGGGAGCGCACCCTCTATCGGAAGATCAAAGAGTACAATTTGGCCTGAGAATCGTCTTACTGTATCAAAATGATACAGCTCATGCTTGACAGCCTGAGTGCGGAGGGGAATATTAGGCTATCACCGATAGGTAGGCAGGGCGAGGCCGCTTGAATTTTGTCGTAGACGTGCAGCGCTGTGTGGCCTGCCTCGCCTGTGCACGGGTATGCCCGGCAGAAGCGATCGCCGTCTCCCCCGATGCCGCGGTCGTGCGGATCCTGGAGGACTCATGCATCAAATGCGGCCTGTGTGTTCCTTCGTGTCCGCATGATGCGATTGAGGTCTCCGGGGAGCTCGGCCGGGCCCTTGCGGTGGCTGAGAGTGGCTGCGGTGTCCTAATTTTAGGCACTGAGGCCGCGGCTCATTTCTATCCGGCGACGCCTGAGCAGGTCGTGAACGCCTGTTACAGCGCGGGTTTCACCATGGTAACCCGGGGCATCATCGGGGATGAATTGGTCGCGATGGAGTACCTTCGCCTTTGGGCGGATCGGGCGTGGGGCACCTTGATTCGCTCCACTGACTCAGTGGTGGTGGATGCAATCCGAACCGACTATCCGGAGTTGGTCCCCTACCTTGCTCCGGTGACGATTCCGGTGGTTGCCGAGGCACGCTATCTGCGTAGCCTATACGGAGATAGGCTGAAGATCGTCTATGCGGGTCTTTGTCCCATGGGCGGGCCCCGTGAGGTGGATGGATCGTTGACCTTCGAGGATCTTGCGGAAATTTTCAGGCTGAAGGATGTGAATCCACTGACCCAGCCGAACGTCTATACGCGGATTCCGGAAGAGCGACGACGCCACGTGAGTGCGGCTGGCGGACTTCCGCTGGCCATGCTTGAGGAAGCCAGGTACTCGAGCCGGCGTTTCCGAAAGGTCCGGGGATTGGAAGCCCTGAAAGCGCTATCGCGCGCCGTAGCGGGCGACCGACTCGACCTTGGGTTCGTCGACATCCTTTCCTACGAAGGGTCGCTCGATCATCCCTTGTCGGGTCCGCGAGAGGAACTGTATTGGCGGCGGGCATTGGTGCAGAGCACCGAGCCGCCGCGTAGCCGGCAGCCGGTGGTCGATGCACGGGTGGTGATGAGCGTTGGGGCGGTGTTCGACATTCGCCCGCGCAAGAGCACGGCGGACCCCGCCGCGGTGGCCGGCCTACTGGAAACGATCGGGCCGGGGCCGAATGGACGGCCATGGGACTGCCGGGCGTGCGGGTACGCCACCTGCGCCGATTTCGCGGGCGCGGCGGCACAGGGTCGGGCCTCCCTTCGTCAGTGTTCGCCGTACCAAGCACGCCGCGCGGAGGAATCCCAGCGCGCAGCCGCGACGGATCTGCTGACCGGGCTGGCGACTTTTCGAGTGCTTCGGGATCGGCTGGCGCACGAGGTCGAACGCAGTAAGCGCAGCAACGACCGGTTTACGGTCCTCTTTCTCGATCTGGATCGGCTCAAGGAAGTGAATGATCGGTTCGGCCATGAGGCGGGTAACGAGGTTCTGAGGGCCTGCGCTGCGGAGATCAGGACGGCGGTGCGTGCCTCGGATCTCGCGGCGCGGTATGGTGGGGATGAATTCGTGGTGATCCTCACCCGGACCGATTACAGCGGTGCCGAGCGGGTGGCTGAGGTGCTGCGGTCGGCGATTGAACACGTGGGGCGTCGCCTTGGGCATCCGGAGGGTGTGGTGACGGTGAGCATCGGGATCGCGGAGTACGATCCCGCACAACCCACAGCGGGCGACCTGTTGGTGAATGCGGATCGCGCCTTGTACAAGGCGAAGGCAGCAGGCCGGAACACAGTGGCGTGACCGGTACGTGACTTCTCAAGGCGAGGAAGAGGCATCGTGAGCGGACCGACCCCCGTACGACCGCAAGATTCAGCGCCGCCCCCTCGGCCCTCTGGGGCCATGCCGGATGCTATGCCGGATCCCTGGGGTGTTCGTCGTGCGGAGAATCTGCTCACGACCCTCGAAGGGATCCTTTCCGCTCGGGTGGTGACGACACCACTCGGTGAGGTGAGCGAAATTCACATTCTGGCCCAATCCGGGCTGGCGCCGAAGCAGCTGGTTCGGAACATTGAATCGGCGTTGCTGGCGCATCTCGGCCTCAAAGTGGATCATCGAAAGATCAGCATTGCCCAAACCGCGGAAGTACGGCCGATCGAGACGCTCGAGAGGGGTGCCGTGCGAGAAAAGGCGATGCAACGGCAGGTCTTGTTCGAGAATCTCACGCTCGGTCCGGGGCGGCGACCACAGCGCGTCCAGGTGGCCGTGACGCTCTCCTGCAACGGGCGAATGGAGACGGCTGAGGAGGAGGCTCCCGACACGTTGCGCGGTCGGGTCGAGGCAGCGGCCCGCTCGGCGGTTGGGGTGCTGGATCGTTTGCTGGAGAAGCATTCTGTGGCGCTCGAAGGCGCCAAGATTGTGGAGGCGTTTGACCGGACGGTGGTCTTTGTGGCCATTCAGGGCGTGGGTGGGCGGGAGTCCCATTTGCTCACCGGGACGGCGGAGATGCGCGAGAGTCCGGAGCGAGCAGCGGTGTTCGCGGTCTTAGATGCGACCAACCGGTGGACGGAGGCGCGTCGGCCGGCGTAAGGGATTGTGAGTCGGGTGGGGAGTTCAGGGCACTCGAACGACATGGCTAAGGAGAAAGGATACAAGGGAGGGGGCCCCGGTCTTCGTAGGAGAGCGAAGATTGAGCGGAAAAAAAACTGAGCGGAGCGTCTGATAGGCCATAGCGAGGCTTATCACTTCCCGTAGTTAGGTATGACTTGGAGGGGGGTGACGCTCATGATCAGAATGCTCGCAGCAGCCATTCACATTCTTGCGAATATTTTCCTTGGTGAGAAGCAAGACTGGTAAATGTTTGGGCCGGGGCTCCTCCAATCCGATCTCGATGACAAAAGAACGTCGCATACAATTCTACGTGTGGCTGAGTCTGTTGGGCGCTGGCTGTGCGCTGGCGTATGCCAGCTCCATCGCCTCGCCAGTACCGGACTTCTGGGGGCTTGCTGCGTTAGTTGCCCTTACGTTCCTCCTCGAGCTGGCGAGCACTCGCCTGCGTGGGGGGGAGTCCGACGGTTCGTTGGCTTTCCTCTCACACATTGCAGGTGGCCTACTGTTCGGAGCTTTTTGGGCCGGGATCGTGGCAGGGATTGCAAGCATTTTATCACAGGTTCTGCGCAGGAAACCAGCCATCAAGTTTCTCTTCAACGTGTCGCAAAGTATCATCTCTATTGTTGTTGCCAGTTTGGTCTACAAAACTCTCGGAGGTACCACTCCCCCACACTACCTCCTGGGGGGTTCGGAGTTCTCGCTTCGATCTGTATTGCCTGAGGTTCCGGCTTTCTTCCTTGGGTCGTTTACATTTTTTATGGCGAATTCGCTCATGGTGAGTGGGGCGATAGCGATTTCGTCAGATAAGCGCTTCCGAGAGGTGTGGCGTACCAACACCCTTTGGGTTCTCGGGTATGACGTGTTCTCCAGTACGCTCGCAATTGTCGTAGCTTGGCTTTACATCAGGTTCAACGAACTTGGTGGGGCTGGGAGGTTCGGGTTTCTGGGTGTTTTTGTCCCCGTTATCGCAGCGAAACGATTCTACGCGAAACTGAATCAGCTCCAAAGTCTGTATGATGAGTTGGACAGGGCTCATGAACGTCTTGAACAAAACGTTCGCGAGCAACTCGCAATGATGGTCAAAGCCATCGAGGCACGTGATCCCTATACCTCGGGCCACAGTCGTCGCGTCGCCGCCATGTCTCAAGCCATTGCAACCGAATACGGTTTGAATCTAGATCACGTTGAAGAAATAGAGAACGCTGCGCTGCTGCACGATGTGGGAAAAATTCACGCGGAGTTCGCCCCGCTCCTCCAAAAAGAGGGCCGCCTGACCCAGGAGGAGTGGGAAGTGATGAAGACCCACGCCGGCAAGAGCGCCGAACTCGTCGCCATGTTTGCCAGTTTTCGAGGTAATGTTGAACGCGCCGTGAAGCATCACCATGAGCGATGGGACGGCAAGGGTTATCCCGATGGGGTCGTGGCGGATGCAATTCCACTTGGGGCCAGAGTCATTATGATTTCTGACACGATTGACGCGATGACAACAGATCGACCTTATCGCAAGGCCCTGACGTTCGAGGCTGTTGTCGCTGAGCTCATAAAGTACAAGGGAGTGCAGTTCGATCCCGCCCTCGTTGATGTCACAGTGAATTCCGTGACAGTAAGGCGTTTGGTTTCCGAACCCGGCTTTTTGGTGGAAGAAGCGCATAGGCGTTCAGTCGCCCGAACCAAGTCGCGCCAGAGCGATCCCCTTCGCTCGCAACGAAGTTTCCTAGACGGGATTCGAACTATCTCTCGATAATACCGATTGCGCTGACTAGTGGGGTGCCCATTCCGGGGTTGCATGACGGATTGTGCTTCATAGCACCATTGAGAATCCCAGTCGTCTCAGTTGGTCCGTGACAAAGGGTGAGAACCCTGCCAGAAGTTGGGGGATGGACCCCCCTGCTTGCTCACCGAAATTGCTTCCCGCTTCAGCGAGTAGTCGTGCAGCACAAGCAATCTCCAACTGGTCGATCTTGTCTAACTCTTGCATTGCAGTGAGAACGTGCCTTATTCTCTCCGACCCTTGGTTCTTTGCGTCTCGCTTCAACTCGACCAGTGCCACCCATCGCGCAAATCGTCCGGCAAAACTCAGGTTCAGAGGCGTGTCGTATTGTCCCACCGTGGCCTCGGTACCGAGGGATAGCGCAAATTTGGGACGTCCAAGTATCTGATGTGCATCCGCACAACTAAGAATCCACGATTGGATTGCTGATGGTTGATGACTCGATCGGATTGGTTGATCGTACTGCGAGACGACCTTAAGAACACCATCTGAGTCGTTCGTCATTGCCAACCCAAGCATCAATTGCGTCGCCGCATCAACAAGCGAGTGTGGATATCGGTATCTCGTGTTGAGATTGATCGCAGTCTGTGCCCATTGTATCTGTTGCGCGTACGACCCTAGGCGACCGAGCGACAGTGCGATGTTGCACGCAGCGACTGAGGCGATTCGTTCGTTGTCCACCTCGGTCGCATACGCGTACCCCTTCTTAGCAAGCTCTGCACATGCTGCGTAGTCACCGTGTTTTGAAGCGAACACTGACAAACCGTTGTATGCCTCCGCCAAGATTGAATCCTTGCGGTTCGCTTCAGTCAGAAGGGTTACGGCCTCAATTAACTGAGCGTGGCTTGCTTCCATTTTGCGAGCCTAGAAAGACGCTTTTGACAGAGCTAGGAGGGACACCGCGCGATCCTCTCTCCCGAGGCCGCGGCCTGTCGCCTCTTCGATTGCTGTCAAGGCCTTTTGTCGACTTCCCTCATCGTTAAAGAGGCCCACCAAAGCTGTCAGCGTTTGGATGGCGACTACTCTGACGCTCGGTTCCTCGGTTCCGGCAGCGGCTTCCCCGAGCCAGATCAGACAGTTCGGTCCTTTCTACTTCGGACAGGGTCGCCGTACAAGCCACTGCACGCATCTTGAGCACGGCCAGGAGCTCCGTCTGAGCCTTGGTCTGCGTATTGACAATTGAGTTGATCATTTCTAAGGATTCGTTGAACCTGTCAGAGCCTTGGTATACCTCGGCCAGTGCCAACCGTCCTTCCGCGTTGCTCTCCGCCGGTAGGCTGGGTAGTCCAGTAACCAGGGCCCGCTCCGCTTCATGGGGCGCACCCTCCCGCACCGCCTCCCGTGCCCCGCGCAACAAATGAGGCGCCGCCTCCGAAGTCCGGTTCGCCCGGGTGCAATGCCAGGCGATTTCGAGCCCGGGCACATGTACGCCGCTCGCGTAGGCGCTGAGGAGTCGATCCGCGATGGCCCCATGGAGATGCCGACGAACCGTCGGGGTCAACTCGACATACACCTCGGCACGAAGGAGTTCATTCGCGAACTCGAGGCCCCGTCCCGAATCACGCAAGATCCGCCGCCGAGTGAGTTCGGAAAGGCCGGTCACCACCTGGCCACGGGTGAGGTCCACGATGCTATACATTTCCAAGTTATTCAGCTGGGAGCCAAGGATCGTCGCTAGGTGAAGAACCATCTGGGTGCCCGAATCCAGATCTCGTGTGATGCGATTCACAACTCGTCGATAGGCGCCTTCGAGGGCCGCTTCCCGCGCCAACTCCGGCGTCATGGCGTTGATCGACAAGGCCAAGCTGGCCGTCCCGTGCCGGCGCCAATCCTCGACCAAGAGTTCGAGCACCATCGGGAACCCGCCGGCCGCCGTGAGTAAAGCCCGACGCTCTTGAGCGGTGGGAGCCTCCCCGGGCAAGAGCAGGTGCCGCAGCAGCTCTGCGCTGTCCTCCGAGCTCAAGGGCTTCAGGTCCAAGCGCCGGAGGCGGAGGTAATCTCCGGCATCCCGGATCCGCGCCGCGCCGGATTCCTCGGCGAACTCCACGGGCCGCGCGGTCAAGAGGACCATGACCTGACGATCCTGCATCCGGCGCAGAAGGTGGTGCAGCACGGCGAGACTGGCCTCATCAGCCAAGTGGTAGTCGTCGATGATCAGAACCAGCGGATGCTCGTCCATGACTGCGGTGAACAGTTCCCAGGTACTCTCCGCCAGGTGCAACCGCGCCGACTCGCCGTGGACCTCCGCGGCCCTTGGGAGCTGAGGAAACCGTTCCCGCACCTTGGGCACGATCCGCCCCAGCCCGGCGAGCGCCTCGGGCGCGGTCGCCGAAACTCCCGGCCGGTCGAGGAGGCCGAGGATGAGGCCCGCCAAGGCGGCGTAGGGAATGTCGCGCTCCAGTTCGTAACACTGCACCCGGCTCTCACTCGCTCCCTGCAGTCCTGCCGCCGTCGCCAATCGCTCGACCAGGGTGGTCTTTCCGACCCCACTGTCGCCCATGATGAGCACGTGGCATGCGTGGGCGCGCTGCGCACTTTCCCACGCCTCATAAAGGATGCGATACTCCTCGCTTCGTCCAACAAACACCCGTCCTTTCCACTGCTCCATGGGGACCGAGGGGATGTCGATCGTGGTGGTCCGCTCTAATCCCCGGCGTCGAAGCCGTATCGCCATGCCTTCCAAAAGTTGGGACGGGGTGGCCGCCAGTTCGACCTCCAGGCGTTCCTTCCACTCTTCGAACACCTTAAGCGCGAGGAGCCGCTCTCCCGCGAAGGCGAATGCTTCCATTTTCGCCCGGATGCCTTCCTCTGCAATGTCATCGATCGCCAAGAGGCGGTCGGCATACCGGGCGATTAGCCGGCTATCCCCAGTCCGCCGGCAATGATCGATGCCGATGAGCAATCCGGCATGGATTGCGGGGAGTAAATCGGCGTGACGCCGCTCTCGCCAGTGCATGAACTCCGGCGCATCCGCGAGCTCGAACCCGGCGAGGAAGCCATCGACTTCGATCGGAGGCGTGGTTTCGTCGCCGAGGATCTTCCCGCCGATCAGGGCATCGACATCAATCGTCAATCGCTCCGGCTTGAAACGAACGTGGTCTCGGTCCGCGTCAATCGCGACCTGCCCAAAGATCCGACGGATTTCGGACAAGGCTGTTGCGAGCGAATGACGACCTTGCGTCTGGTCCGCCCGGGGCCAGAAGAAATCGGCTAGTCGCTCCCGCCGGTGAACTCGGTCGTACTCCATCGCCAAATAGATCAGCAGCCCGAAATGCTTTCGCACTCGCATGCGAATGGGCTTTCCATCCGAACCGTGAAGCTCCGGGACCCCGAGGCACTTGAGGTAAAAGACGGCCGGCATCGGATCGCCATGTTCGAGGGAGCTTACCAGATGTGGTCGAAGGGTCAACGAATCGTCAACGCGCACGGTAGACGTGAGCAGCTGTTGTTGATGGTTTGTCATGTTGGGCATTCGCTATCGTACCGCACGGGACGGATACGCGCTAGTTCGGGGCGGGGTTCGAGGGTACCAACAGTGGGCTATCGGTCGGTGAACCATCCTTTGCCGTTCACGAGCTCCCGGACCAGGTCCTCGCTGGTCCGGTCTGCAGCCTCGGCCGCGAAATTGGTCACTACTCGATGTCGCAAGACCGACATCGCCACGGCCCTCACGTCCTCTAGGTCGGCGAGCGGGCGGCCATCGATCGCGGCCCGGGCCTTGGCGCCCAACACCAGGTATTGCGAGGCCCGCGGCCCTGCACCCCATTCGACATACTCTCGAATGAACGGTGGAGCCTCGGCGTCGGCCGGTCGGGTCATTCGGGTCAGAGACACCGCTGAACGGATCAATCCGCGGGACACGGGAATGCGCCGGACCAGAGCCTGGAGCCCAAGGAGTCGAGCCGCGTCGATCACCGGTGACATTCGCACTTCGCGGGTCCCCGTGGTCTGCTCGACGATGGCCTCCTCCTCGCTCCGGCTCGGATAGCCTACGCGGAGTTCAAACATGAAGCGGTCCAACTGGGCTTCGGGTAGCGGGTAGGTGCCCTCTTGTTCGATCGGGTTCTGCGTGGCCAATACGAAGAAGGGATTGGGGAGCGAATAGGTGGTTCCAGCGGCGGTGACTTTGTGCTCCTGCATCGCTTGCAGCAAGGCGGCTTGGGTCTTGGGCGGGGTGCGATTGATCTCGTCCGCCAGAACCACGTTCGCGAAGATCGGGCCCTGGACGAATCGAAAGCCTCGGCGCCCGGTGGCCGGATCCTCTTCCACGATTTCGGTTCCCGTGATGTCGCCGGGCATCAAGTCCGGGGTGAACTGAACCCGGTTAAAGGTGAGCGCCAGCGCCTCCGCGATGGTGGACACGAGGAGCGTCTTTGCTAGCCCGGGGACCCCGATCAATAGGGCGTGTCCGCCGGCCAGGATCGCGATCAATACGCCATCCACAACTTCCGACTGGCCGACGATGCGCTGGGCCACCTGCGCGCGAAGCGAGGTTACCGCATCGGCGAGCCCCGACAGCTGTTGGATGTCGTCCGGTGGGGAAAGAGGGACGGGGGGGGCAGCGGACATGGTTCCTCGGGCCCGGAATGAATTGGATACAACGCTGATGGCGCCGGGAACTTAGTCGGAGGAGGGGCCGAGCTGAAGCCAGCAGCCTGTCAGAACGGCGTGAGGTTCTTGCTTGCGAAATATTTCACAAGCAACTAGCTTGTGCGCGGTCATGGCACCCCAGGATGATATCGGCGCCGGCATAGCGGCCGGGCAAAAGTACTTTTCCCTGGCCCTTAAGTTTGCTGGTGGCATCATGTTATTCTTGATGGCCGGTTTCGGGCTCGACCGGCTCTTGGGTCTGACACCGGTCCTAACCATCCTGGGCACGTTGGGCGGCGCGACGGTGAGTTGTGTTAGCGTGTATCGCGAACTCATGGCCGATGCCGCGAAAGCAAAGAGCCGGGCTCAGGGTCCTCCGTGAAATCAATTCGGTTGGGTCTCGTGCTCACGGCAGGAGTGACCGCCGTGCTGGTGCTGGTGTGGGGAAGCGGTGCGTTGGTCGCAGCGGGTCTGTTCGGGCTGTTGGCGACCGCGCTGCAGACGCTTGCTCGCTGGCTTGTTCGGGGAGTTCGGCCCGCCCAATTTGAAGCGTTTGCTCGCCGATGGGCATATGGGATGGGACTTCGGATGTTGGGTATCCTGCTCATTGCCGTGGCGGTTTCGGTCGATCCTAGCGTTTTCCCGCCGCTCCCTACGGCGTTCGGATTTCTCGGCGTATTGATTCCACTCCTTTTCTCGGAGCTTCAGCCGGTCCGATGATGCTGATGCAAACACCCGAAGTTGACGTCGGCGAACTCGTCCTTCATCACAGCGCGGACGCCTATACGATTGGCTTCGAGCCGTTTTGGAGCTATTCGTGGCAGCGCTGGCCCGATACGCATCTCGGTCCGTTGACGGTCAACTTGACGCCCACCAAGCACGTCGTCTTCCTAACGCTGGCTGCGGCACTCGTCTTCCTCGTCATGTGGTCTGCCGGAAAGAGCCTCGAGCGACAAAAGGCGCATCAGCAGGCCCCGAAGGGGTTTGCCAACGCAATCGAGGCGCTGGTTCTCTTCGTCCGGAACGACATCGCCATCGCGAACATCGGCCCGGCCGGGGCCAAATTCGCTCCCTTCATCATGTCGCTGTTTTTCCTCATTCTTTTTGCGAATCTCCTGGGTCTGGTACCGTGGGGTGCCGCGCCGATGAGCAATCTGGCCGTTACGGGGGCGCTGGCGCTCCTTGTCATGGCGGCGGTCGAAATCGGCGGGCTCGTGAAACTCGGCCCGAAGGGCTACTGGCATACGATCTGTCCTTCCATCCCCGGGATGCACGGCCCGGGCGCCGTCGCCATATCGATCGCGATGATCCCGATTGAGATCATGAGCAAGCTCGTGAAGCCGTTCGCCCTGGCCGTTCGATTGTTCGGGAATATGGTGGCGGGGCATTTCGTCATTCTCTCACTCTTCGGGATCATTTTCCTCTTCGGTCACCTCGTGGTCTGGAATTGGGCCATCGGGGTTGTCACGGCGGCACTCGTGGTCGCGATCATGGCTCTCGAGCTATTTGTTGCCGTTCTGCAAGCCTATGTGTTCGCGCTGCTCTCGGCGGTATTTATCGGGTTGATGCAACACGAGCATTGAGCAACGGTGGCCCGACCCGCGGGTCGATGACGGCGGCAATGAAGACGCGATGGAGGTCTCGGCGCGTAGGTTGCGCCATCGGTGTGGCGAGAGTGCTTCGCGACACACCCGAGTACCCGGACGAATGGCCGGGAAAATCCGCTGGCCTCGATGGCCGAAGGCGGGTGACCGCTGGGAAGACCGCTCCGGAGAGGTGGTCTCGACCACGGGAAGCGCGACTCAACGACAATCTCCACTTTGATTGAGGACGGACCAATGATTCACAGCATGCTCGCGTTCTTTCAGGCCACGGGTGCGGACGCGGCGACCGTGGCGAGGAACACCAACGCCCTTCTCGGTGCCGGTATCGGCATCGGCCTGTCCATTCTGGGCCTCGGTCTCGGTATGGGCCGGATCGGTGGCGCGGTCGCCGAGGGTGTCGCCCGTCAGCCGGAAGCGGCAGCGGAAATTGCCAGCCGGCCGTTCATTTTCGCGATCTTGCTCGAGGGCACCACGATCATCGGCCTCGTCTTCGCGCTGTTGTTCAAATTGATTAAATGAGCCACCGACCATGACCATCGCGTGGTTCGCGCTCCGCGTACCCGAAGGCGGAGAAGGTGCGCCAGCAAGCCCATTCACGGTTGAGTTCGGGCTGATTTTCTGGACCTGGCTCGTTTTTGGCACGCTCCTGTTTCTCCTCTGGAAATTCGCGTTTCCTCGGCTGATCAAATCGATGGAAGAGCGGGAACAGAAGATCGCGCGGCAGCTGGCGGAAGCGGAAAAGATGAATACGGATGCGCGAGCCGCGCTGGAATCGCAACAAAAGGCGACTTCTGAAGCAAGGGCGTTCGCGCAAACTCTTCTCGTTGAAGCCCGTGCGGCGGCCGAGAAGGAGCATTCGTCCGTAATGGAACGCGTGAAGGCAGAGCAAGACGCGTTGCTTGAGCGCGCCCGAAAGGAAATCGCCGCGGAACGCGAGAAGGCCATCGCGGATCTCCGCAAGCACACCGTCGATCTCTCTCTCGCGGCCGCCGGCAAACTCCTCAGCACGCGTCTTGACACGGCACAAGACCGTCAGATCGTGGAAGACTACCTGCGATCAGTCGAGACGTCGCATTGAGAGCCGAATCCATTGCATTGAATTACGCCGAAGCGTTGTTCGAACTGGGTGAACGACGTGGCAAGGCTGAGCTCTTCGGCGACCTGATGGATGCGGTCGCCGTCGCGGTGCAAGGCTCACCGCGCGTGCAATCCGTGCTCATGTCACCCCGGATTACCAAGGCGGAAAAAGCCCAGTTATTGCGGCACGCCCTTCCGGGGGCACCCGCGGAGTTCGTCGGTTTCCTTCAGGCTGTAGTAAAGCGGGGCCGGCAAGGGTTGTTTCCGGAGATGGCGAAGGCCTATATCGGTTTACTGGACGTGAAGTTTAGACGACTTCGGGCCTCGGTCGTCCTCGCCCGCGAGCCGGACGAATCTTTGCGGGGGAGCATTGCGGGGGCGTTGACCCGAGTTATGGGGAAGGAAGTCATTCCCGGTTTCGATGTCGACCCTGAGATTTTGGGCGGGGCAATCGTTCGGGTTGGAGACCGGATTTTGGATGGCTCGTTGCGCCGCCGGATGGCCCGGCTTCGGTGGCAGCTGTTGGCGCGTTGAACCGGGGGACGGGTTGATTCCCGCGGGCCCATCCTTCGGGATGGGCCCGCGCCGTTTCCCTCCATCGAACCGGTTGCCGGTGCTGGTGCCGGACGCCCAAGATTCCAGTAAGTTTCGCTCTGGTGTCGCGCACCCCCTTTCCTTACCTCGACCGAGATCAGGATGCACCCGAGCGTCATGCTCACGATTCTCGCTGCCGTTCAAACCGCGCCGCCCTCCGAGCCGGGGTACCGGCAGCAGAGGGTAGCGTACGTCATCACCGCATCCTTAGACGAACCCAGCAGCATGCTGAGTGGTGTGGAGCGTGTGGTCCATCGAAATAACTCACAGGACCCCCTCGGGCAGTTTGCGCTTCATCTGTACCTCACGCATTCCGTCCTGGCTCGCGCCGGGCGGCGGTAGACAATGCGGAGCGCCGGCACCGTTTCAACGACCTCAAAGATCCGGACTACGACTTCAATCATGTGGGCCGGGTGCGGATCCAGGGGCAAGCAGCCACACCTGTCTCCCCAGGCTGCAAGTCCGTGATTAGCGTTTCTCCATCCTTTTAGGACTTATCATGCCTACGTTCGTCCTTTCGTTGTGGCCCCGCGATGTTTTCCGCCGGTGTTCCGCAATCGGATTCCTAGCGACCATTATTCTGGGTTTGCCGCGGCTGGCGAACGCGCAGCTGGGCCGTGCCTTCGCCCTGAGCGATTGGTATCACCTCACGACGGTAAGCGGGGCGGCGCTGTCTCCCGACGGTCGGTGGGTGGCGATGACGGTGACGACTGTCCGTGAGGCGGAGAACAAGCGGCATTCCGAGATCTGGGTGGCAGCGACGGATGGCGGGGAGCCGATGCGTTTTACGTCGCCGAGTCTTGAGAGTTCCAGCCCGCGATGGTCGCCGGATGGCAACCTCCTCCTCTTCACCTCCGCACGGCCTGGGAGCAAGGGGAAAACGTGGGCCCTTCGGATGGACAAGCCGAGTGGCGAAGCGATGGAGGTGGACAGTTTGCCGGTCGGGTCGTATGCGCGGAAGAGCCGGGTCGTCGTATGGTCGGACACCATGGAGTCGGCGACCGTCGATAGTCTGTCCAAGGGGCCATATGACAAGATGGTCCCGATGGCTCGACCCCCACTCAACGCCATCACCCGACCCCTCGATCCGGCGCGGTTCGACGGACGCCACATTACGGAAATGACATACAAGTCCAACGACCAGGGGTATCTGCCCGGCCCCCGAGTTCAACGGAGCTGGAAAGCTCGGCAGCTTTGGCTCCGCGCTTTGGATGGGGGGAGCAAGAAGCAGCTGACGGACACTCGGTACTCCCACGCTCAGGTCGCCGTGTCGCCCGATGGAGGGTGGATCGCTTTCACCGCTGACCCGGCGCTTCGCCCGGATTCGGTCGTCCAGGCCGAACGAGACTCGTTGGCGCGGTTGCCCTACGACGCAAAGCGGGACGAGACCCCACGCAACGAGTCCGACATCTTTGTCCTCTCCAGCGCGGGCGGGGAGCCCCGTCGCCTCACCTCCCAGGCCGGAGACGAAACCAACCTGGAATGGTCGCCGGATGGCTCCGCGCTCACCTTCATCGCACGGCTGACGCGTACCTCGTCCGCC
Organism: Gemmatimonadota bacterium; assembly: GCA_025358055.1. Taxonomy (GTDB): domain Bacteria; phylum Gemmatimonadota; class Gemmatimonadetes; order Gemmatimonadales; family GWC2-71-9; genus JANYKV01. The sequence continues at coordinate 4,972 of JANYKV010000151.1, read as the reverse complement.
CGATTGTTTTCGGTGTCGGCGGACGGGGCGAAGCCGATCAACTTGCTTGGGTCTTGGACCTATGAGCCGGAGTGGTACACCTGGCAGCCCTCGGGACAAATTCTGTTCGCGGCCGCCGTCGGCGGCCGGACTGCAATCTTTGCCCTCGACCCGCGCTCTCGCGACATTCGGGAAATCGTCGGGGGGCGTCGTCGCCTCGGCGGGACCACCGCGGACGCCGAGGGACGGAAACTGGCGTTCGTCGTCACCAGCCTCACTCAGCCGACGGAACTCTTCGTTGCCAGCGCGGACGGCTCGGGCGAGCGCCAGGTGTCTCATTTCAACGACAAGGTGAATAGCGAAATCGCCTGGTCGGACGCCGAACGCTTTACCTATCGGTCCGTTGGCAACCTCGAGATCGAAGCGTGGCTGATGAGGCCTTTTGGCTATGTTGCGGGGAAGAAGTACCCCCTGGTGCTCTATATTCACGGGGGTCCCCACGCGGCGTACGGCGAAAACTGGTTCGACGAATTTCAGAACCTCGCGGCCGCCGGGATGTGGGTCCTGTTCACAAACCCCAGAGGGTCGAGTGGGTATGGTGCGGACTTCACATATGCGACGCGGGGCCGATGGGGCGCCGAGGACTACGAGGATCTGATGAAAGCGGTGGACCAAGCGGTCCAGCGCCCGGGCGTTGATTCCGCTCGCTTGGGAGTTGCCGGCGGATCCTATGGTGGGTTCATGACCGCCTGGATTACCACCAAGACGAACCGGTTCAAAGCGGCCCAATCCGACCGAATGATCAGTAACTGGTGGTCATGGTATGGAGGGTCGGATGCACAGGGTCTCACGGAATTCGAATTCTACGGCAAACCCTGGGAGAATCCGGCGATCTATGACAGCCTTTCCCCGATGCATCATGTGAGCCGGGTTCGGACCCCGACCCTCCTGGTGCAGTCCGAGGAAGACTACCGCGCGCCGATACCGGATGCCGAGCAGTGGTTCATGGCGCTCCAGAAGCGTGGCGTGCCGGTCGAGTTCGTGCGCTATCCCCGCTCGACCCATGAGCTCTCGCGCAGCGGCGAGCCGTGGTTGCTGGTGGATCGGCTGGGGCGATTGCGGCAGTGGTTCGAACACTGGCTCAAGTAGGACCCGTGAGGAGCGACACGCTGAAGCCGGACAACTCACACACTGCAACGGAGTTTCGATGTCATTGACCAAGGCCCAACGATACCGCTGGGACGACATGCCGAAAGAGCGCTTGAACGATAAGCTCACGCGCCGCATCGTCACCGGCGACCGGATGATGATCGCCCAGATCTTTCTCGACAAGGGCTGTGTCGTTCCAAAGCACTCACATGAGAACGAACAACTCGCCTATATCCTGTCGGGATCGCTGCGCTTCTGGATCGGTGAGAATCTCGAAGAAACGGTCGATGTGCGTGCCGGAGAGGTGCTGGTCATCCCGAGCAACGTGCCGCACCAAGCGGAGGCGCTCGAGGACTGCATCGACGTCGATATTTTTTGCCCGCCGCGCGCGGATTGGTTGGCCAAGACCGATAACTACCTCCGACAGAAGTGACCCATGGATCTTGGACTTAAAGCCAAAGTGGCGTTGGTAGCCGCATCGAGCAAAGGGTTGGGGCGTGCGGTCGCCGAGGAGTTGGCGGCGGAGGGCGCCTCACTCATCCTGTGCGCTCGCGGGGCCGACACGTTGCGCGAGGTCGCCTCCGGCCTCCGTTCACGATATGGCGTGCCGGTCCACGCGATTGCAGCCGACGTCTCCGTGCGCGGAGAAGCAACGCGCGTTATTGAGGAAGGCCGGAAGGCGGTTGGTTCCATCGACATTCTGGTCACCAACTCGGGAGGGCCGCCGTCGGGCCCTTTCGAAGCAACCACCCCGGAGCAGTGGGAGGACGCGACGAAGTTGCTTCTCAACAGCGTCTTGGAGTTTACTCGAGGGGTTCTGCCGGGGATGAAAGAACGTCGGTGGGGGCGCATTCTCAACATCACCTCCATCGCAGTCAAACAGCCGGTCGAACACCTGATTCTATCCAATAGCATCCGCGCTGCGGTCACCGGATTTGCCCGTACTCTCGCGAACGAGGTGGCAACTCTCGGCATCACGGTGAATAACATTTTGCCGGGCTACACGCTCACCGAGCGGGTGGAAGAATTGGCCGAGGCGGTTGCGAAACGCGATTCCATCAGCCCAGAAGAGGCCAAAGCACGCTGGGAGATGCAAATCCCCATGCGGCGCATCGGTGACCCTCGTGAGTTCGCGGCGCTTGCGGCTTTCTTGGTGTCCGAACGCGCCAGTTACATCACCGGTAGCTCGATCGCGGTCGATGGCGGATGGATCCGTTCATTGCTATGAGGACAAACCGTTCCACGTCGTCGGCGAGAGGACGCGGGTGATGCGACTGCCTCAGAGACCCCTCTTCGTGATCGGGTCGCTCTGCCTGGCCATTGCGCCCGTGGCTGGGCAGCGGCCCGCCGGGTTCGAACCCGCTTGGGCCGAGGTTCGCACCACCTTTCACGACCTCCTGGGTCGGGAGGGCGTGGTCGGGGGGAGCCTCGTATTTCTCACCGCCGATTCGGTCTTATCGCGAGAATTCCATGGCGACGCCGATGTGGCGGAGCACCGGAAAGTCGATGCGAACACCATCTACCATTGGGCGTCGATTACCAAGACGCTCACCGGCATTGCGATTATGCAGCTCCGGGATCGAGGCCTCCTCTCGCTCGATGATCCCATCGTGAGATACGTGCCCGAACTCATGGCGGTCCACAATCCGTTCGGGAAAATGGAAGCCATCACTATCCGCCAGCTCATGTCGCACTCGTCCGGATTCCGCAACCCGACCTGGCCGTGGGGAGGCGACAAGCCCTGGCAGCCCTTCGAGCCCCATGAGTGGTCGCAATTGGTTGCGATGATGCCCTACACCGAAATCCTGTTTCCACCCGGCTCGAAATTCAGCTACTCCAATCCTGGGATTATTTTTCTGGGACGGGTGATCGAGAAGTTGACCGGAGACGATTTCGAGGTCTACATCGACAAGAACATTCTCAAGCCGCTGGGAATGTACAAGAGTTATTTCGACGTCACTCCATACCATCTGCTCTCAGACCGCTCCAATAACTACACTGTCGTGGATGGGAAGGCGGTCGCGAACGGACTCGATTTCGACACCGGGATCACGGTGTCGAACGGTGGCCTCAATGCACCTCTTCCAGACATGGAGCGGTACCTCCAGTTTCTTCTCGGGAACGGTCCGGGTGCCAAAGGGCCGATCGTTGTTCTCAAGCGATCTTCGCTCGAGGAGATGTGGCGGCCGGTCCTTCCCGTCGGAGAGGAGGGCTCCATCGGTCTCATCTTCTTTACGTTGAAACGGGACGGCCGCCGATTCTTTGGGCACACTGGGAGCCAGCGCGGCTTTCGCTCTTTCTTTTACATACACCCCGAGTCGCGAACCGGCGTCATTGCCGTATTCAATTCGGCGCCGCCGGATGAGGGCCCGGGTCATCCGGACTTTGGCGTGATTTTCGACGGGCTTCTGAAGCAACTGACCGCGACCGTATTTCCGCTATTTGCGCCGTGACCGCCTATGCGATTTGGTGAGACGGACCGGCGCGATTTCTTCCGCGACAGCATGGGGCATTGGTTCGGTCGCATCCTCGAACAAACCGAGGAGCGGCTGGTGCACCAGCGGTATTTCCGCCCCCCCGGCGCGATTACCGAGGTCGCCTTCCTCGCTACCTGTACTCGGTGCGGCGATTGCATGCCGGTCTGTCCCGTCCAGGCAATTCTCAAAGTGCCACCGAGTGGTGGCCTGGCCGCGGGGACACCCTATATCGAGCCCCAAACGCAACCGTGCATCGTGTGCGCTGATATGCCATGCACCAGAGCCTGTCCAACCGGGGCTCTCAGCCTTCCTTCCGACCTCTGGGCGGGCTACCGTTTGGGGCAGTTGGAGTTCCTGGCCGAGCGGTGCGTGACATTTCACGGTACGACCTGCGCGGTGTGCGCGGAAGCGTGCCCGGTTGGTCCCACGGCGCTCGAGATGGACAGTGCGGGGCATCCGGTGCTCAAACGCGAAGGGTGCGTGGGATGCGGAGTGTGCGTGCGGGCCTGCATTACCTCGCCTCCTTCATTCGAACTACGCGCAGCGGAGGGTTGATGGCCGATGTTCCATATCGGGTAGAGAAGCCCTGGGGCTATGAACTCATTTGGGCTCGGACGGATCGCTACGTCGGCAAAATCCTGCACGTGAAGGCCGGCCACGTGCTGTCGTGTCAATATCACAACTTCAAAGATGAGACCATGCATGTGCTCCGCGGCGAGCTCATCTTGCGCACCCAACCGGGGGACAAGCTGGTCGACCGTTCCTTCAAGGCGGGAGACTCGGTGCATATTCCCGCGAAGTTGATTCACCAAATCGAAGCGATCGTCGATAGCGACGTGCTGGAGGCCTCCACGCCGGAGCTCGACGACCTGGTCCGGATCAACGACCGATACGGGAGGAGCTGATCGTGCAAGTCATCATTCCCTTGGCAGGGAAGGGCACCCGGCTCCGGCCCCACACCCACCTCGTGCCGAAGCCGATGCTCAAGGTCGCCGGCCGCCCGGTCATGGACTGGGTGATGGACCGACTCCGCGGGCTCGATGTCACGGAGCTCATTTTCATCACCGGTCATCTCAAGGAGCAGGTGGAGGCCTACGCCACTGGACGCTATGGCTATCCCTGCCGGTACATTGAACAGACCGTGCAGGACGGTACGGCCGGGGCGGTCAATCTGGCGCGCCCGTTCATCCGAGAGCCGGTCCTTATCGTGTTTGTCGACACGGTGTTCGAGGCCGACCTCTCGCTCATCCAACGGGCCAAAGGGGATGGCATCATCTGGGCCAAGGAAGTCGAAGACTATCAACGGTTCGGGGTGGTGGTCACCGATGCGGAGGGTTACATGACTCGCATCGTAGAGAAGCCCTCGG
>JANYKV010000130.1 GCA_025358055.1 Gemmatimonadota bacterium | reverse complement strand
GGGAGCGTCCGTCCGCTTTCAGTTTGAATACACCGACGGTCCATTTCAGACAACGTTCACCCACGATCCGATGGGCCGCTTCTGGACCATCGTCATGGAAAGCCGGACGCCCGCGGCAACGTGGATACCGTTTGCGCGGTACGACCTCCGCCAACCATAGCCATGGATCCTTACGATGCCACCGTTGGCACGATCTCCGGCCTTTGGTGCTATCGCGTCAAGGCCATGCAAGGTGAGGCGGTAAGTCGGGCGTTGATTGCCGGCTCCGGCATCACATACCGCCACTTCACACGGGATGTCGATATCGCCCTCGGCAACACTGTCCTGCTCGATCGCTGCTCATGACCCGACCGAGAACCCACGTCGCCGACCCGTTGCCGCGCCTTCGACGAATCTGTCTCGCTCTTCCGGAGGCCCACGAGGTCACGGCATGGCGCGAACCCACGTTCCGGGTCCGCAACAAGCTCTTCGCGATGTACGCGCATGCGAGCAATCATCATGGCGCCGGGCAGAACTCCGTCTGGATCAAAGCGGCCCCCGGCAACCAAGCATTGATGCTCAAGGCATCGCCGGAACGCTTCTTCAGCCCGCCGTATGTCGGTCCGAGCGGGTGGGTCGGGATGTTTCTCGATCGGCGTCCGCAGTGGGGGATGGTCGCCGATCTGCTGGCCGACGGGTACCGGTTGACCGCCCCGAAACGCCTCGTCGCTCGCCTGGATGAGGTGTAGCGTGCTATATCCGCCAAGCCAGTCCGATGCCCAACCCCGGCCCGGGGCGCAAAGGCCGCGCCCGTTGGAAACCAACGGCGCCAACCCACGTATGAAGACTGAGGCACCACAGAGAAAGCTCAGTGACTGGGAGAACCAATGCACCATCGCATTTTCCCGCCCGCCGTACTCCTAACGACTTTCATCGTAGTGCGCGGTGCAGTCGCGCAGACATCCATCGCAATAACCCATGTCACCGTTATCGACATGACGGGCGCCGCGCCGCACCCGGATCAAACGGTCGTCATCCAGGGGAACCGTATCGTTTCCGTCCGCCGCGGCAGTGCACCTGCCGGTTCCACAATCATCGAAGGCAAGGGCAAGTTCCTCATTCCCGGCCTCTGGGACATGCACGTTCACACGACGGTGCCTGGTGGCGAGACTCTCCTCTCGCTGTTCGTGGTCAATGGCGTCACCGGGGTCCGCGACATGAACGACAGCTTTTCCGTCGTGCAACAGTGGCGCCCCCGGTCGCCGCGGGCGCACTGGTTGGGCCGAGAATCGTGGCGGCCGGACCATATCTGGAGGGTGGATGGGTCCCGATTCCGCACCTGGCCGTCCGAACACTCGACGCCGCGCGCGCCGCGGTGGACTCACTTGCCAAGCTGGGCGTCGATTTCGTGAAAGTGCACAACCGGCTCCCTCGGGCGGCATATTTCGCCGTGGCCGAGGCCGCCCGGCGGCATCGGATGGCGTTTGCGGGGCATTTGCCCGATTCGGTCACAATTGTCGAAGCCTCGGACGCGGGCCAGCGCAGCCTCGAACATCTTTTTGGATTTCCGAGCGTGTGTTCGACCGAGGAGCGGGAATCGCTCCGGCCCGCGCATCCCATCCAGGCGTTCCTGGGAACTTGTGCCACGCAGGACCCCCTCCCCGATTTCAAGCGCCTTGCGGCGAACGGCACCTGGGTGGTTCCAACGCTCACCATCACCTACCCGATAGGACTGTTGCCCGACACCATCCTCGGCTCTGATTCCACCGACCGGTACCGATCGAAGGGGCTCCAGAGGCTCCAGCGCATGATGATGGAGCTCCCCACGAATGTTCCGGTCGCCGCCGCGCCGGTTGGCCGCCGCATTTTCGCCAAACGAATCGAACTGGTCGGGATCCTCCATCGGGCCGGCATTCCGCTGATGACCGGCACCGATGCCCCCGGGAAAAATGCCCTGGGCGGCTTCAGCCTCCACGACGAACTCGCCTTCTTCGTCGAGGCCGGGCTCTCGCCGATGGATGCGCTCCGAAGCGCCACATTCGAGCCGGCTCGCTATCTCGACGCTCTGGACTCCCTCGGCACCATCGCCCCGGGCAAGGTGGCCGACCTGGTTCTCCTCGACGCCAACCCGCTCGTGGCGATCACGAACACTCGACGCATCACGGCCGTCATTTGGAACGGACATGTGATTGACGCCGCCCAACGCCGCCAGCTGCTTACAGCGGCGGAGGCAGCCGCACGGCAGTGATTTCAAACAACTCCCGGAAATGGAACCTCCAGGTATCTTTCCCTGATGACCAATACCACGGATTCCATCAGCGGCTTTCGGCGGCTCCACCAGGCTGGGTGCTTCGTCATCCCCAACCCCTGGGACCTCGGTAGCGCGCGCCTGCTGGCCCAACTCGGCTTCCCCGCGCTGGCAACAACGAGTTCCGGGTTTGCCTGGTCTCTGGGTCGGCCCGACAACGCGGTGTCGTTGGAGGAGGCCCTCGCTCACTTTCGTTCGCTGGCCCACGGCGTCTCGGTGCCTGTCAACGCCGATTTCGAGGGCGGCTTCGCCAACGCGCCGGCGGAGGTGGCTGCCAACGTGACGCTCGCGGCGCGAACGGGAATCGCAGGACTCTCGATCGAGGATTCCACCGGTGCCGCGGACAGCCCACTCTTCGAGTTCACACTGGCCGTCGAACGAATAAGGGCCGCCCGAGGGGCCATCGACCAGAGCGGCACCGCCGTTCTGCTGACCGGACGATCGGAAGGCTTTATCGTCGGCCGCCCTGACCTCGCCGAGACGATCCGCCGCCTCATGGCCTACGCCGACGCCGGGGCCGACTGCCTCTACGCGCCGGGCATCCAAACCAAATCCGATATTGCCGCGGTCGTGCACGCGGTCGCTCCAAAGCCGGTGAACGTGCTCGTCGGCAGCGACTTTACAACCGTCGCCGACCTGGCCGACATGGGTGTCCGGCGCATCAGCGTCGGCGGCGCATTGGCGCGTGCAGCCTGGAGCGGTTTCCTCGAAGCCGCGAAGGAGATCGCCCAACACGGCACCTTCGCGCACCTTGCTCGCGCGGTTCCATTTGCGGACATCAATGGGTCGTTCACCTCGAAGGAAAGGGCCGCGAGAAACCCATGATGGAGCCATCGCACGAGA
>JANYKV010000128.1 GCA_025358055.1 Gemmatimonadota bacterium | reverse complement strand
CACTACCTTCTAGTGAGGCGCTCCTCGAGAAGGCCTTCCAGGTTCGAACTTAGGAGCAGCATCAAAGCAGGACAATGCCGCGCCAACATACCACCGACCCGAGTTCAATATGAGTTTTCGCCTGGATGCCGCGGAGGAAGACATCGCGCGAGGGGGCAAAGGGGAAGCCCCGGCTCTGGCGCTTCGGATGGTGGCGGAAATGGCGCGCCTCTTGGGAGCTCCCTCGCTGATCCCAGTTCAATCCGCCCATATCGACGGTGCCCTGTATCACGGCGATAGCGGCGTTCTTTTCGCGGAACACCTCCGCGGTAAGGGTGCAACCGTCTGTGTCCCTACGACACTGAACATCGGTGCCCTCGATCTCGTTCACCCACATCGAGTGCTACTCGATCCGCACCGGCGAGAGATGGCCGGACGGATGATGAAGGCCTACGAGGCGATGGGGTGTCGGCCGACCTGGACCTGCGCCCCTTACCAAGCTGGGCATCGTCCCACCAAGGGGACTGATGTGGCCTGGGGTGAGAGCAACGCGGTCGTCTTCTGTAACTCCGTGCTTGGGGCCCGCACCAACCGTTATGGCGACTTCCTCGACATCTGCTGCGCGCTGATCGGGCGGGCCCCGTACTCCGGACTGCACGTCCCCGCCAATCGGAGGGCGACGACGGTGGTCGACACCACGCAGATTTCGGACGCCCTGAAGGCCCTAGACGTGTTCTACCCCGTGCTCGGTACCTGGCTCGGGGCGGAACTCGGCGGTGAGGTCGGAGTGATCACTGGTCTCCCGGCTTCGACGCATGAGGATCAGTTGAAAGCATTGGGGGCGGCCGCGGCATCGAGCGGAGCGGTGGGCCTTTTTCACGTCGTGGGTATCACCCCGGAGGCAAGCACAGTTGCCGAGGCATGCGACTTCGAGGTGCCACAGCGGATCATCGCCCTTTCGCCGGACATGCTGCGCGCCGCACGGGATCGTCTCACGACCGCGACCGGCGATCAGGTCGACGCAATCGCCCTCGGCAGCCCCCATTTCTCCGTCGCTGAGTTCGTCGGCTTGGAGCGCGAGCTTTCGGGACGGAAAGCCACCGTTCCGATCTTCGCATGTACCGGCCGCCATGTGATCAAGGAACTCGAGGCGACCGGGATGGTGGAGCGGCTGACGGCCCTCGGCATCACTGTCATTGCCGATACGTGTATCGTGGCGACTCCCATCCTACCGGCGCGGTCGGGTGTGCTCATGACGAACTCTGGAAAATTCGCTCACTATGGCCCGGCGCAAACCGGGTATCAGACCATTTTCGGAAGCCTCGCGGATTGCGTTGCTTCGGCGATGACCGGAAAACTCGTGCGAGATGAAACGATGTGGCAATGAGAGCGTCACGATTGCAGGGCAGTGTATGGGTACCGGGCACGTCGCAGGGATCGATCCTTCAGCTGGATCGACCGATCAGTTTTTGGGGAGGGGTCAATCCGGACACGGGGACCATTTCGGATCCACGACATCCCAACTTTGGAACGAAGCTTGAGGGTCGAATGCTCACCTTGGAGCGAACGATCGGGTCGAGCTCATCGAGTTCCGTGCTCCTCGAGCTAATTCGGGGCAAACACGCGCCGGCCGGAATACTTCTGGGAGAAGGCGATGCGATTCTCGCCCTGGGAAGCCTGGTGGCGCGGGAACTCGGCTGGCACCCCGTGCCGATGGTTCTCGTGCGGCCGGAGGAGCTGGCCGGTCTCCCGGACGGGGCGGTCGCACGGATTCTGTCTGAGGGAGTTGTGGAGGTGGATTAGGAGGCTGGGAAAACCCTCTTGGGACCCAAAGGCGTTCGGAGCCCGGCGGGAAACGATCAAACTGCCTAGCGGCTGAAGCCGCGAAGAGAGGCGGCCTCGTGGAGACCTCCCCGGGGGTTAGCCCTCACCCATCAAGTGCTCCACGCGAATCGGCACCTCGCGAATTCGAATGCCCGTCGCATGAAATACCGCGTTTGCGATGGCCGGCGCCACTCCGACGGGGCCGATCTCACCAACCCCTCGAGCACCAAGCGGACTCGCGTGGGGATCGAATTCATCGGCAAAATGCACTTCGAGATCGGGCACGTCGGCGCTCACCGGGACGAGCCCGCCGGTCAGGTTCTTCGAGACATAACGGCCGAGGGCGTGATCCATCGTTGACGACTCCATCAGAGCCTGACCAATTCCCCAGATCATCCCGCCGGTGATTTGGGCCCGAGCACCAATCGGATCGATGACCCGGCCAACGCTGTAAGCCCCGACGAGCCGGGTGACGCGAGGCACCCGCAGCAGTGCGTCAACCCGCACTTCGGCGAACACCGCACCGAACGCGAACATGGCAAAGTTGCCACTCTCTTTGCTCGGCGCCCAGCCGCCTTCGGCGGCCAACTGATCGAGACCCCGGAGGGCCAAGACCTCACCGTACTCGTGCGGCTGTAAGCCGGGCTCGGCGGCCAACTGGTTCAATCGATGCCGGAGCTGCGTCGCCGCCTCCCGTACGGCCGACCCGACCCCGATGGTGGTGGAGGACCCAAAGGTACCGCCGGCCTCAGGGAGGTTCGTGTCGCCCAAGGAGACGGTGATGCGATCGGCGGGGATGCCAAGGATCTCGGCGGCGACGAGGGGCAACGTGGTCCGAGTGCCGGTGCCGATTTCCTGGCTACCAGTCTCGATTCTGACGCGGCCGTCTCGGGTGAGAGTCGTGCGGGCGGAGGCCCCGAAGCGGAAGGTCCCCATCAGCGCATTGCCCATGCCCCAACCGACCCAATCGTTGCCGTCGCGCATTGATTTCGGCGGATGGGTTCGGCGAGCCCAACCAAAGCGTTCGGCCCCGATGTCGTAGCATTCGCGGAGCGCGTTACTCGAGAACGGTTTGCCGTTGGTGGGGTCGTGCTCCGCATAGTTTCTGCGGCGGAGCTCCAGGGGGTCGAGGTGCAGCGCATAGGCCAACTCGTCCATTGCGATTTCGAGACCCACCATGCCCGGACCTTCGTGTGGGGTCCGCATGAAGGTCGGGGAACCGCGATGAACCCGTACGACGTGCTCTTGGGTCTCGATAGCGGGACACTGGTACATGGACCGAGTACCGAGCGTGCCGTGCTCGATGTGGTCGTCGAGGATCGCAGTGGGGTTGATACTTTCGTGGCGAACGGCCGTCAAACAGCCATCCTCCGTGGCGCCAAGAATCACCCGCTGATCCGTGGCCGGCTGATACCCATGGGCTGTGAAGCTCTGAGATCGTGACAGCACAATCTTCACCGGGCGTCCGAGTTCTCGAGCGGCGACCGCGGCGTAGACCTCGTAGGGCCACACCGATCCTTTGGCCCCAAATCCGCCCCCGACGTATTCGGACACCACGCGAATCTGGGTCGGAGGTAGCCCGAGTACCTGCGCGAGCGCCGCGCGCACCCCGTAGCCCCACTGCGTCGAATCGTGAACCAACATTTCGCGGCCGTCCCAAATCGCCAACACCGCGGCCGGCTCGATCGCGTGATGATGGCGATCCGCGGTACGGTAGGATTGATCGACCTTCACCTGAGCCCGCCCGAGGCCAGCCGCAAAGTCGCCCACAGAGGTGGAGAGTGGTGCCCAATCATCGATCACCACGCGCTGGTCGAGCGCCATTCTGAAGTCGGTTTGGGCGGGCTCAACCTCGTACGTCGCCCGGACTCGACGCGCGGCCTCCTCAGCCGCCTCAAGAGTTTCGGCCAGCACGAGTGCAATGCCCTGCCCTTCGAAGGTCACCCGGTCGGTTTGCAGCGGGAGCAGGGACTCCCCGGCGGCGGCATGGGTGAGCTTCGGCAGCCGAGGCACATTTTCGTGCGTCCAGATACGCACCACTCCCGGCTCGGCTTCCGCGTCGGTGGTATCTACAGAGGTGACTTTCCCCGCGGGAATATCGCTGGTCGCGAAACAGCCGAACACGACCCCTTCGGCGGCCACATCGCCGGCATAGCGCGCTCGGCCCGTCACCTTGACGAGGCCATCCACGCGGTGTCCGGATTGGGGTCTAATCGTCATGCGGCCCCCGCGGCCAGCTGCAGCGCCCGGTGGACCACGGCACGGGCGAGGCTCACCTTGAATTGATTCCCCGGCAACGGTCGCGCGTCGGCGAGAATGGTCTCGAGTGCGCCCGCCACACCGCGCAGATCAAGGCCGGTTCCTTCGAGGGCCCGTTCCACCGCGGGCAGTCGCCACGGCATCGGAGCCACCCCACCGAGGGCAATCCGCACGTTGCGCATCTGATCACCGTCACGGCGGAGGACAACAGCCGCAGAGACCAGCGCGAACGAGAATGAGGCGCGGTCTCGCACTTTTGCGTAGTGACCGACGGTGCGTGGATCAAGGCGCGGAACCACAATTTCTACGATGAGTTCGCCCGGCCGGAGAATCGTGTCCTGATCTGGAGCGGTGTCCGGGGTCTGATAGAACTGACGCAGCGCAACGGTCCGCGTGGACCCGGCGCCTTCCAGCCGCACGTGGGCGTCGAGAGCCACGAGGGCGACGGCCAGATCGGATGGGTGGGCGGCGGAACAGACGGCGCTGGTTCCCACGACGGCGAGCGTGCGCTGGTCGCCCCGAATAGCGGAGCAACCCGATCCGGGCGTCCGTTTGTTGCAGGGAACCACGGTTTCGGACCGGAAATACGGACACCGGGTTCGCTGGAGAAGGTTCCCCCCGATCGAAGCGGCGTTCCGGACCTGCGCGCTCGCGGCCGCTTCGATTGATTGCGTGAGGAGAGGGTACTCTCGCCGTACCAGTTCCGCGTCCGCCACGTCGCTTAGACGAGCGAGGGCGCCGATGCGAAGCTCATCGGAGTCGAGCTCGATGTGCCGGAAGGGCAGGTCGTTGATGTCGATCAGATGGTCGGGGCACTCCACCCCGTCTTTCATCAAAGTCAGCAGATCGGTGCCGCCAGCAAGGTATCGACCGTTTGGTGCCACCGCTCGGATCGCGATGGCTTTGACCGGCTCACTCACCCGTTCATAGTGAAAGGGCCGCATTCAGGGACTCCCCGGTTGAGTAGCCGCGAGGAATACGGCCTCAACGATTTCGGGATACGCGCTGCACCGACACAGGTTTCCGCTCATGCCCTCGCGAATTGTTTCGCGGGTGGTGGCCCGACCCTCCGCGATGCACCCGACCGCAGAAAGAATTTGGCCCGGCGTGCAGAACCCACATTGAAAGGCATCCTGGGCCAGAAATGCGGTCTGCACCGGATGCAGCGCAGCGCCGGAAGCGAGTCCTTCGATAGTGGTGACCCGATGACCCTCCTGCATGACGGCCAGCGTCAAGCAGGCGTTGATCCTGCGGCCGTCGAGCAGGACGGTGCAGGCGCCGCATTCACCGTGATCGCACCCCTTTTTCGTTCCGGTGAGGCCGAGGCACTCGCGGAGCGCATCGAGCAACGTCGTCCTAGGGTCGACGGCGATCACTCGTGGTGTCCCATTGACCTCAAGAGTGATAGTTATTCGGCCGGTGGGCATGGCGGTTTGCCTTCATAGGGAGCATTGGAGGGTAACGATCCATACCACTCAACGATAACACGTCGCGGGGTCGACGGCCCTCTCCGGACGGCCGGCCCGGTTCGCGGGAGAAGTCGCGACCCCTCTATTTTCAAGTGCCAACGCACACACCGCCTCCTCCAATGCCGGAGTATGGATGTTTACCTCGCTCAGGGGAATGGTTTTGATCGGCGCAACGACCTTGCTCGCCGCCCCAAGGTATGGTCTTCCGCAGGCGGACGTCCCAGCGCTCGGTGTAAGCCATGAACTCGCGGAATTCAGAGGCCGGCGCATCTCGGACGTTCAATACGACCTGTCTTTCGCGCTGCCCGAGCAAGCCACCCAGCCCATCCGCGGGACAGCGACGATTCGTTTTCAACTGACAGACCCAACCCAGGCCATAGTGCTCGACTTCGACGCGCCAGCAGAGAACATCTTTTCGGTTCGTCGGGGGAATGCGGACATTCCTTATCGATCCATCAATGGCCACATCATCCTCGAGCCGGCAGGAGTGATTCCGGGCGCTCAGCAACTGACCATCGGGTTTCAATCGACCGACGCGGCCCTTAACCGGCACGACGATTTCATGTACACCCTCTTCGTCCCGGACCGAGCCGCTACGGCGTTCCCCTGCTTTAACCAACCCGACCTCAAGGCGCGATATCGATTGTCTCTAACGGTGCCAGCTGCGTGGCGTGCGGTCGCGAACGGATCCGTGGAGCAGCGCGACAGCGGCACGACCACTCAGACGCTCCAATTCGGGGTCACAGCGCCGATCAGTACGTACCTGTTCGCGTTTGCGGCGGGAAAGCTCTTTGTCGAAACCGCCGAGCGGGACGGTCGCCAATTCCATATGTATCACCGAGAGACCGACTCGGCGAAAGTCGCCAAGAATCGTGAGGCAATATTCGATCTCCATGCGGCAGCCCTCCGCTGGCTGGAACAGTATACCGGGATTCCCTATCCCTTCGGCAAGTTCGACTTTTTCGCGATCCCCTCGTTCCAGTTCGGCGGGATGGAGCACCCAGGATCGGTATGGTACCGCGCCCAAAGTCTTTTTCTCGATGCCTCGGCGACGCGGAATCAGTTCTTGGGCCGGGCGAGTGTCATATCACACGAGACGGCACACATGTGGTTCGGGGACCTGGTGACGATGCGATGGTTCGACGACGTGTGGATGAAGGAGGTGTTCGCGAATTTCATGGCTGACAAAATCGTTCGCCCCTCCTTCCCCGATATCAACCACGACTTGCGGTTTTTTCTGGCCCATCATCCAGGGGCGTATGATGTGGACCGGACCGTCGGTACGAATCCGATTCGGCAACCGTTGGAAAACCTACGGGAGGCCGGATCCCTCTATGGAGCCATCATCTACGAGAAAGCGCCGATCGTCCTACGCCAGCTCGAAATCCTCATCGGGGATTCGTCCATGCGGCGCGGGCTGCGTGAGTACTTGAATCGTTTTCAGTTCGCGAACGCCAGCTGGCCCGAGCTCATTGCCATCTTGAGCTCGGGAAGTTCCGAGGACCTGCAAACGTGGAGTCATGTCTGGGTAGAGGAAACCGGCCGACCCTCGGTTCGCGCCGTGGTGACGCGGGGTCCGAACTCGACCGCCCTTCTCACGGTTTCGCAAACGGATCCACGCGCCGAGCGCCGACTCCAGTGGAATCAGCAAGTCGATGTGGCCCTGGGCTATGGTGACTCGACGGTGATCATCCCCATACATCTCCGCGACAGCGCCGTGACGGTGAGTCTTCCCTCCGCCAAGACGCCTGATTTTCTGGTGTTGGGAGGAGATGGAGTGGCCTACGGACGTTTCGCCCTTGACGCGCACAGCCGAGTGGGGCTTCTCACCGGCCGCGTGCGACCCCGGGGCGCCGTCGTTCGGAGCGTCGCTTGGAATGGACTATGGGAGGGGATGCTTGCCGGGGATGTCCCGCCTCATGAGTTGCTCCAGCACGCAATCCGATCGCTCCCGACCGAGGGGGACGAACTTATCATCCAACAGATTCTTGGCCTCCTCCAGTCCGTGTACTGGCGCTACATCACGCCGAGCCAGCGAACCGCCTTCGCGCCTACGGTGGAGCGAGTCCTGTGGCAAGGGCTAACCCGAGCCCCGTCGGCTAGCCGCAAAGGGGCGTACTACAACGCTATCGTCTCGACGACGCTCACGGTGCCGGGGATCGCTAAGCTCGAGCGCATTTGGCGGAAAACCGAGACCGTCCCCGGCCTCCCGCTCGCGGAAGATCAATACATTGATTTAGCCCAAGCGCTCGCCGTCCGCGATGTACCGAATAGCCGGCTCATTCTCGACAGCCAAGAGACTCGGATTGCGAATCCCGACCGGCGGGCCCGCTTCCGATTCGTCCGGCCGGCGCTCTCGCCGCATGGAGCAGTGCGCGACTCCGTGTTCGCGAGTTTGCGCGGCCCGGCCAACCGGCGCCGAGAGCCCTGGGTCCTCGAAGTGATCAGCTATCTGCATCACCCGCTTCGTGCAGCCCAGGCGGAGCGTTATATCGAGCCGAGCCTGGCATTGGTGGAGGAGGTTCAACGAACGGGGGATATCTTTTTTCCCCTCGGTTGGCTGCATGCGACGCTCGACGGCCACCAAACCAAAACCGCGGCAGAAGTTGTGTCCCGCTTTCTGGCGCAGCGGCCGGAGTACCCACCGAGGTTGCGGGGAAAGATTCTCCAAGCTGCGGACGGATTGTTCACCGCGGCGAGGCTAGTCGACCGATACAAGCCCACGGCGCCCCTTGTCCACTGAGTGCTACCGAGCGGCCGGTGCCCACCGTGCGGCCGCGGCGCGCGCCTCGCCCAACATCCGATCAAGTTCTGCTCGCGCGAGGTATCGGCCATCGAGGACGATGGCGGCCACGCGCCGAACATTGGCGATGTCACCCAACGGGTCCGCATCGAGCAGGACCAGATCGGCGAGTTTCCCGACCTCGATCGCCCCGAAGTCGGCATCGCGTTTCATGAAGCGGGCAGGGTTCTTCGTGGCTGTTTCCAGTGCCTCGAGGGGAGAGAATCCAGCGCGAACGAGCAACTCCAATTCCTGATGTAGCGTCCCTCCTGGGAACACAAACGGATCGAGCGCGTCGCTACCCGCCAGGAAGTTCACGTGCGCGTCATGCAGGACCCTCACATATCGAATATGATCCTCGAATTCTCGCGCGGCGGCGCGGCGATCGGCAGGCGAGATGTTCTTTCGGAGTGAGTCGGGGTTCCACTCCTTTCGCACCGAGGGCGGAACGTACTCGAGCAGCGGATCGTCGGCCATGAAGCTGTCGGGCTCGGCGTTGACCTTGCTCCAGACGAGAGTCGGCGTCATCCAAGTGCCGCTTTCCCGAAGCTCTCGCGCAACGCGCTGTGCTTGGCGTTCGTCGTAAGTGCTCTCCACCTGTTCGCTGACGCTCGCGACGGCCTGTGCGTCAAACGGCTTTGCGGCCTTGATCAACGCAAGCCGGAGTTCGTCCCCGCGACTCGAAAAAGCGAAGGCCAGTCCCGTGAGATGCTCGATGCTTTTGAATCCAGCCGCGACCGCATCCCGAAGCGCGACACCTGTTGGCACGTGCCCCACAATGTCGAGGCCCTGAATCTTCGATTCATCCGCCAGGGCTGAAAACACTTGCGGGTCGAGATTGGAAAGGACCTTGATGAACTGGGCGCCCCGTTTTTTGAGGTCCCGGACGATGGCACGGGCATTCTCGGGCGTCGTTGCGTGGGGATTGGACCCGCGGCTCCCTCCGTCAATCAGCGGGCCGGCGAAATAGAGTCGCGGCCCCACAAGAGTGCCCTCTCGCCGAGCCTGTTCCCAGAGCTTAAGCGCGTCGAGCTCTCCGCCCATGTCGCGAACACCGGTGACTCCATGGGCGAGTAACAGGGGAAGCAGCGATTCCCGGCTCCATGCCGGGTCCGCGGCCAACCCCGCGATATGCGTATGCATATCCCAGAGTCCGGGAATCAGGAACTTCCCCCGACCATCGACGACCTGGGCGTTCGCCGGCGAGATAAAATCATGAGCGGGTCCGATTCCGGCAATGCGATGGTTTTCGATGAGAAGTGAATAGTGTGGCAGGCTGGGGCCGCCCGTCATTCCAATGACCGTGATGTCACTGATCACTAGTGGCTTCCGCCCCTGACCGGAAACCATGGTGCGGCCGAACAGGGCAAGTTGTATGACGACGATCGCGGCGTAGGTGCGCATGGGGGGCAATGTAAGCAGCGTGGGAGCTCCGGCCACGGCGGGTGTGTGAGACAAAGGTCAGAGTCGGCCGAAGAACCCCATGTCGTCGATGTTCATCCCCACAATCTTCCCATTCGGGTCGATGGACAACGTGGCAAACAGCCCCAGGCGATTGGTGGCGTTGAAATTCAGCCGGTAGACATCATAGTGCCAGTGCTCCATCACGCCTTGTCCCCCATTCGGGATCTCAAAGAAGAGTTGGTCGTTCCGCATGGAGACCACCACCTCTCCGTAGACGGCGTTCTGGTAATGAGCCACCCATCGCTCCGCCGGGATCGACGGCCGGGTGCCGGCGACTCGCTTCGCGATCAGCTGCTGTTCGGCGTGCACACCTTCCTCGACTTGCTCCCCCATCGCGACTTTGAGCTCGGCACTCCAATCTCGAACCGGCGCTCCGAGGTAGCTATCGATGATTCGGAAGGCGAGCGACTGCGGTAGCAGCTCCGACCCCAGGTCGCCATTGCTCAATACCACAATACCGAGATGTTCTTCGGGGACGAGCCCGACATAGGCGAGGAAACCGGCGATTCCTCCAGTATGCCAGACGATTTTCCGCCCGCGGTAGTCGTTCATTCTCCAACCCATGCCATAGGCCCAGAAATGCGTGCTCGGACTCAGCCTAGCCACGAGCTGAATCCAGGAGTATGGCGTGATGATGCTTTGTGGCGTATGCATCTCGGCAAACGTGGATGCTTTGATGAGACGCTTCCCCTCGAACTCGCCCTGCCCCAGCTGGAGCCGAACCCATTTCGACAGGTCGGCGACATTGGAAATGATCGAGCCTGCTGACACTGCATTGTCGTAGCTCTGCCAAGGAATGACCGTCACACGTGCATTGACCATCATGTGCGGCATCGCGATGTCATCGTTACCCTTCGCTTGGTCCAAGCCGGGTGCGGTAGGTGGCAGCGGGCAATAGAAGCAATGGGTGAATCGGGTGGAGTCCCAGAACCGTGAGAGATCGGTCGTGGTGGACCGCATGCCGAGGGGCTCGAGGATTCGCTCTCGAAGAAGGTCTTCCCAGGGCTTGCCCGC
>JANYKV010000147.1 GCA_025358055.1 Gemmatimonadota bacterium | reverse complement strand
GACCCATCGCACGACGAGCTTTCCCTGGTCCACTGCGACGGTATAGGTGGCATCGAGCTCAGCGCTGTGATACTTCCCGACATACTCTCTGAGCTCGGCCACCCTCGGCTCCCAGCGCGGGATTCTGGTGACCGTCTCCTTCAAAAAGGCGCCGATTTCGAGCCGAGCCCTCATGCCGCCACGGCCGTCCGGAGTGAACTCAAGGTGAGCCACCCCTCCCGGACCTCCTTGGAACACGGCCGCGGTCACCGGGCGCAACTGGAATTCAAATCCCTGGTTTGCGCTGAGTCCGTCCTCCGTGGCCTTGATCTCGAGAAATGCGGTGCCCGCGGAGTCGACATAGAGGCCTTCCTTGGCCTTGAGGTCATCGTGAGGGAGGACCACCTTCGCGGCACCGCTCGGCGCGACGAGGGGTGGCGCCGCCAATTTATCGGCGAGTACGACGTCGGCGACCGCATTCGCAAATTCATCCGGGTTTGCGGCGGCGTAGTTGCAGAGGCAGGCGACCGTAAAGTGTTGGTCAGGGAATCGGGTCAATCCCGCGCGATATCCCGCCCACGCACCGCCGTGATGCACGCGGCGGAGCCCGCGATAGGTATCGACGAAGAGCCCGTGCGCATAGCCGCTTTCGATCGGCGCCCCCGTGTCAAGTTTCCCCGGCTCGAGGAACTCCCGAAGCAAAGCGGCGTCTCCCACTTTCGGCTGATAAAAATTCTCGTCCCAGCGCAAGAGGTCTTCGACCGATGTGTTCACCGCGCCGTCGCCGGTCTGGTCCCAGTTGGACATCTCGATTTCCCATCCGCCCCCGTCTTTTTCGGTGTAGGCGGTGGCGCGGCCGGCGACGATCATCTTGTGGTCGTCGTGGAAATGCGTCGCCCGCATCCCGAGCGGATCGAAGATGCGTTGTTGGGCGAATTCACGCAGGGTTTTCCCGCTCACCCGTTTGATGATTGTGGAGAGCAAAAAGAAACCGGTATTGGTATACGACCAGGCAGTGCCGACCGGATAGTTCACTGCTTTTTGTCGGGTGATGATGTCCAGGGCATCGTCATCCGTGGTGTAGTCTTCGAAGGCGTGACCGGCCAGGGCCAAGAGTCCGTTGTAGTCGCGGAGACCGCTCGTGTGCTGGAGCAGGTGCCGGATGGTGATGGGTTTGTCGTACCGGGGGAGTTCTGGGATGTATTTCCGCACGTCATCTGAAAGCGAGAGTTTGCCGTCGTTCTTGAGCAGAAAGATGCTGAAGGCCGCGAATTGTTTCGACGTCGACCCGATGTCGAAAAACGAGGCGGGGGAGATCGGTACTCCCAGCTCAAGGCTCGCCATCCCATACCCGCGCTCATAGGCGATCTGGCCATTTAGATAGACCGCCAGCGCGCAACCGGGCCGATCCCGCCGGTCGAGGTCGGCGAAGACCTGATCGACCCGACTCCGGACCGAGTCGCTGAGCTTGGCTTGGCCCGCAAGCGGGACATGAAGCACCACACCCAGGAGTACGACTGGTGTGGAGAGGCGTCGTAACGCCCGCATATTGTCTCCTGTGGGAAGTGGAGATTCGGGCCGCTGGGCGGGACTCAGTGCGACCGGAGCGGAGTATATTGTAGACGTTCCCAGTGAAATCCTCAATCGCTCTTTACCCCCAGAGTTTCGCGACATGCCTCTCTCGAGAGCCCCCGTCCGCCGGCTCCTCCAGCGTTTGACGCTTCTCCTCCCCCTCGCGCTCCTCGCGATGGGGACACATCGGTCGTTCGCTCAAGAGCGAGCGCGACGTCCGCCGCCCCAACGAGGTAGCGAGGGGGCTCGCGCGCCGAATCCTCCGCGTGCGGTCCAGGGCAACCTTCTGATCACCAACGTGCAACTCTTGGATGGGACCGGTACGCCCGTCCATTCCGCGAGTGTCCGGATTGTGGGGGACCGTATCGCGGCTGTGGGCAATTTGACACAGCAACCTCGAGAGTGGGTGTACAACGGTGGCGGGAAGGTGCTGGCTCCTGGGTTCATCGACACCCACTCGCACGCCGACGATGGCATCTTCGATCATCCGGATGCCCTGGCCGCGGTGAGCCAGGGAATCACCACGATTGTCGGGGGGCAGGACGGTGGGTCGCCCCCATCGCTCGAGGAGTACTTCCGGAAGGTCGAATCCGCCGGGAGCGCAATCAACGTCGCGATGTATGCCGGGCACGGGTCGATTCGTGCCGCCGTGTTGGGGAACAATTTTCGGCGGGTCGCGTCCGACAGCGAAGTGACCCGGATGGAACAAATCCTTCAGAAGGAGATGGAAAGCGGGGCCATCGGGTTGAGTTCGGGACTGGAGTACGATCCGGGGATCTACTCCGCCCCTAGCGAGGTCCTCCGTCTCGCCAAGGTCGCCGCGTCCTACCAGGGACGGTATATCAGTCACATTCGGAGCGAAGATCGCCGGTTCTGGCTCGCGATCGACGAGATCATTCAGATCGGGCGGGAGGCCAAGCTCCCGGTACAGGTCTCCCACATGAAGCTGGCGATGCACAGTCTGTGGGGGCACGCCGATAGCCTCGTCCGCGTGCTCGACCGCGCCCGCGCCGAGGGCATCGAGATCTCAGCGGACGTCTATCCCTACCCGTATTGGCAGTCCACGTTGACGGTGATGTTCCCCGATCGCAACTTCGAAGATCGCGCGGCGGCGACATTCGCGGTGACGGAGGTTTCGACCCCGTCGGGGCTTCTCATCGGACGGTTTGACCCCGATACCGCGTACGTTGGGAAAACGGTCATGGAGATTTCCCAACTCCGGGGCAAGGACCCGGTGACGACACTGATGGATCTCATTCGTGAATCGCAGGCCCTGGAACAGAAGACCGGACATGGGACTGAGAGCGTCATCGCGACGAGCATGTCGGAGCCGGATATCGAAAAACTCCTCGCGTGGCCCCATACGAATATCTGCACCGATGGGGAGCTCGACGGCCGTCATCCGCGCGGCTATGGGTCGTTTCCGCGCGTGTTCAGCCGCTACGTTCGGGAACGGAAGCTGTTCCGCATGGCCCAAGCGGTGCACCAGATGACGCAACTCGCCGCGCAGCACATGGGCATCGAGAATCGCGGCGTGATCCGACCTGGCATGTTCGCCGACCTGGTCCTCATCGATCGCAATGTGGTGGGGGACCGCGCCACGCCAACGAATCCCCATGCGCTTTCCGATGGAATCGAACGCGTGTGGGTCAACGGCATCGTGGTCTACGCGGGCCAGAAAGCCACCGGGGCGAAGCCGGGCCAGGTCATTCGTCATGCGGCGGCGCCGCGCGCCCGATAGCACGCCACCCGGAGGAGGAACCAGTGGGAACCGTTGCCGCCGTCATGTTCGCGGCCGATCGCCGGCTCTGCTCCCGATTGGGTGAATTGGGCGCGGTATCCAGGGAAACGGCCCGACCAGTCGAAGCTCGGGGCGGGATGGAAACCCGACGGCTTCAGAACCTCCAATCGCGCGGAGTGATTCATCGGGTGGGGGCCGATCGCTACTACCTCGATGAGGCGGCGTGGGCGTCGCTCAGAAAATTCCGCCAGGTTGCCGCGTTTATCGCCCTGGACCTCGCAATCATCGGGGTGTTTCTGGTCTGGCTGTTCTCCAAGTAATGATGCTCGTGCGCGACAATCGTCGATCACTGATTCGGGAGGGTGCGGGCCATGCGGATTTTGGACGCGGAGCGCAAACACGGAGTGCGGACCCTCCAGCTCTACGTGACAGCGGCCGAGGCGACCGAGCTTCGGGATGAGCTGACGAAGCTGTTGGCGACCCCCGAGGCGGAAGACCACTTCCACGTTTTTGCCGAAGACATGAGTCGAGAATTTTCCTGCTCGATTGTGACTCCGGAAAAGCTTCGCCGCGGTGCGTACAATGTCATCGAACGCCGCATTCTCGCGGAGGACTGATCGTGGCTCTCGCGACGCTGGGCGGCGGATGCTTTTGGTGTTTGGAGGCGGTGTTCCAGCCGTTACAGGGCGTGTCCGAGGTGGTGTCAGGCTACGCGGGAGGGTCGAGGAGCGCGCCGACCTACCGCGACGTGTGCTCGGGGACAACGGGACATGCCGAGGTGGTCCAGATAACCTTTGAGCCCGCGACGCTTCCCTATCGCGACCTCCTCGACATTTTTTTCGCGTTTCACGATCCGACCACCCTCGACCGCCAAGGCGCGGATGTCGGCTCGCAGTATCGCTCCGTCATTTTCACTCATTCTCCCGAGCAGGTGCTGATCGCCGGCGAGGTCATCGAAGAGTTGCAACGATCACGGGTCTTCGACGACACAATCGTCACCACGGTGGAACCCCTGACGGCCTTTTATCCGGGCGAGCTCTATCATCAAAATTACTATCAGCGCAACGCGTCCCAACCCTACTGTCGGGCAGTGATCTCGCCCAAATTGGCGAAATTGCGGAGCGCGTACCGCGAGCGTCTCAAACGATGACGAACCTCAATTCCGGCGTCGCCCCTGGGGTGAAGGCCTTCCTGGACTACTGGGAAAACGTGCGAGGTCGCACGCGCCGCCTGGTACTGTTGATTCCGGAGGATCGCATTGAGTGGGGGCCGGTGGCAGGCAAATTCGGACTCGGAGACCTGGTACGTCACCTCGCCGCAATCGAGCGGGACATGTATGCAGAGACCGTGCGCGGGAGGCCGAGCCGATATCAGGGATGCGGGCGAGATCGCGCCGAGGGACTTGCGGAGGTTGTCGCATTCTTCGATCGGCTGCACGCGGAGTCGATGGCGCTTTTTCGAGAATTGACCGACGAGGCGCTCGAACGGAAGTGCATGACCCCGGCAGGGAATCCGATGGCCACCTGGAAATGGCTGCGCGCGATGATAGAGCACGAGGCCCACCATCGCGGTCAGATATATCTCATGCTGGGAATGCTCGGCGTCCCGACGCCTCCGCTGTATGGCCTCACCGCCGAAGAGGTGGCCGCTCGCTCCATTGGGGTGTAGCCTGCGGATTAGTCATTCATTGCGGTCGCGGCATGGACGTCGGCCATCTCTCGGGGCCAGCGCCCTCAGGCCGGGTTCCCTAGACCGGCATGCCGGGCCCCGTGGATGAGATATAGGGCAAGGAAAATCGTGCTCGCCCCGCTCACGCCAAGTCGCATGGGAGTGGGGGCGGTGCTGGAGGAAACGAAGCCTTCGATGATGCCCGCGATGAGGAGGAGTACGACCGCCGCCCCGATCATCCGCATGGCGAGCCGACCGCTGAGGACGAGGGCGTCGTGCCGCGTGAGCTCGCCCGGGGCGATGATGGCCTTACCGAGCATGAACCCCGCCGCACCAGCGACCCAGATGGCGAAAAGCTCCAGCACGCCGTGACCAATCACGAAGAGCCAGAGGTATTTGAGCAGGCCCAGATTGGCGAAGTGGCCCGACGCGGCTCCCATTTGGAGACCGTTGAACGCGAGGAAGACGAGGGACCCCACCCCGAGAAAAATCCCGCCCGCAAAACAGTTGAACGCAACGGTCAAATTGTTGGTGATGATGGCTGATGCCATGCCGGGGCGTTCACCTGCAGGTGCCTCGTAGTAGCCGTGACCGCTTTGGGAACGAGCCACACCGGCCTCAGCCCGCTCGAGCATGATTTCGGGGAGGACCTCGGACGCCAACGCGGGTTGTTCCCGGAGCAGCAAGTAGCCGGCGGCTCCAGGAAGGGCGAATGCCAATGTCGCCAAGAACACATAGCGCCGGGCGGTGACAACGGCCGCGGGACATTCGACCGAGAAAAACTTCCAGATCCGGCTCCAAGTGTGGCGCTCATCGCGGTAGAGGGCATTGTGGCCGGCCGCAACGAGTCGTTCGAGGCGAGAGCGAAGCCCGGGCTCGCCACCATAAGTGCGGACCCGGGCGAGGTCGGCCGCGACCTCTCGATAGCGAGCCGCGAAATCGGGAAGCTCGGGGGCGGCAAATCCATCCAGTCCGTGACGAACCGCTCGATCGGCCAGCAGCGCGAATTCGTTCCATCGCTCTGATTTGCGCGCCACCAATCGATCGACCACCATGCCGCCCTGGCGAGGCTGGCCCACGCGGCCGGCCCGGCCTCCGAAAAGTCCCCGCCGCCGCGAAAGTTCCTGGCGGTAGAGCGCTCCGAGGAAGATCTCATTCTGGGGAGGGCGGTTGGGATATCGGTCGGAAAACCGATTCGCGATTCGAGCCGCGAGCCGGAGACGCGCATCCGGGGGGAGATCCGCCGCGCGTTCAGCGTACTCGCGAAGGACGCGGAATTCCTCGTTGGTCAACTCGGGTGGCCCCGCGGCTTCTGGCGGTTCGGCGAACCCCTCGGTCGGGGCGGCAAAGGCTTCGCCGACTTGAGCCTCTTGGGGCCGGTCGCGGACCACGACCGTTCCCGCGACCAAGTCGCCTAAGCGCTTCGCCCGCGGATGCACGGCAACCATGATTGCGCCCAAGAGATACGGCGGCGGAAGAAAGTCGGCGATGCGCAGCAGGTTGCGCGCGGCCACATCGCCGAACCGCGCCGCATGGCCGGTGTCTCGGATGACTCGAATCCCCATGTAACGCTTCCCCGGCGTTTGGCCGCGCCAGAACGCTTCACACAGGGTGAAGTACCCCCAGACGATGACAAATCCGCCGAATGCCAGGACGACCGGTCCGATCGTACTGTCCATCCAAGACGCCCGGCTCCAGCGCGCCAGCGCGAGTAAGCCCAGCAAGAGCGCGAGCATAATCGTGTGATCAATTATCGCCGCGAGTGTGCGGCTTCCAATGCCCGCGACTTCGTAGTCGAGGAGCACGTGTTCGGGGGTTTCGACCGTGAGATGTTGACGGAAGTCCGGCCGGGGTGAGGACATCGTGGGAATCTAGCCGGGGGGAATGGTGCTTGCCGTTGCTGGGGGCGCCCACGCGCATTTTCTCACGGTATATTGCAGGGCACCCGTCCCTCCTCACCACGCCTTCCTCGGAGATGCTATGGATGCGAAGTCGCTGCGGCCGTTGTCGCTCGGCGAGGTGCTCGACGTGTCCTTCGGGGTATACCGGCAGCTCTTCGCGCCGCTCTTCTTCGTGGCGCTGCTGACGCAAACCGTACCGTTGTTGCTCTCTGTTTATGTCGAGGCGACGGGGGGACGTGCCAGCAATCTCGCGTTGAGTCTCGTGAGCCTTGTCCTCTCCATGGTCGCGAGCGGGATTGCGATTGCTGCGTCCACCATCATCATCTCCGATAGTTATCTCGGCCACCACACCGACGCCAAAGACGCGCTCCGGCGCGCAAGCCCATTTATCGGCCGGCTCATCGGGATCGCGATGATGACCGGTCTGGTGCTGGGCCTCCTCGCGATGATCACGGTGGTTCCCGCCGTGTTCATCGCGCGTGGAATGGGGGCCGCCGGCTTGCTGCTGATCCCCGTGCTGGCTGTCGTGATGTTGTATGTCCTCGCGGGCTTTGCGGTGAGTTCCCAGGCCCAGGTCATCGAAGCTACGCCGCGGGCCGACCTGGCGATGAGCCGGTCCTGGTCGCTCACCAAAGGATACCGAGGCAAAGTGTTCGCGGCGATGTTCGTGGCTGCTCTGCTCCTGTATTTACCGATCCTAGCGTTAGGCCTAACCGTTGGGGCCGGGATGTTGGCCAGTGGAGGCGTCGGGACGGGGTTCGCCGCAGGGGCGGTGGTGGTTGCCGCGATCGGCGCCCTGCTGCAGGTGTTGGTGTATCCCTTCCTCTATGTGGTGAGCACGGTGCTGTACTACGATCTCCGCGTCCGCAAAGAAGGCTTCGATCTCGAACTCTTGGCCTCGTCGATTCAAGGGACCGGATGATCGCTCCGGCGGCACCGTTGGCTCAAGCATTGACCACCGATACCCTGCGAGCCGTGCTCGATTCGGTGTTTACGAAACGCGCGTATCAATGGGAGGAGCGACCGAATCCGCTGACCCTGCTGCAGCGATGGTGGAGCGCACTGATCTCCTGGCTGTCCGATATGGGAGCCCGCCATCCCGGAAGCACGCGGGTGCTTTTTTGGGCGCTGCTGACGGTCTTCATCCTCATTTTCGCCCACGCGACCTGGGTGATGATCCGGACCATGCGGCGCTCCGCCGCCCCACCGAATCCGGCCGGGCCCGGAGTGGTGAAAGACGTCCACAGCTCGGAATGGTATCGCCGAGAGGCTGATCGCCTGGCCCGCGCCGCGTGTTTCGTCGAGGCGATCGAGTCGGAGTTCATGGCGCTGGTGCTCGACTTAGATGCTCGAAGGCTCCTCCGGTATCATCCCAGCAAGACCGCGTTCGAGTACGTGCAGGAGCTCCGGCCGGCCTCGCCGGCGCAGGATGAGTTCCGACTGCTCGCCCGGAGTCTCTATGGATACGCCTTTGCGCGGCTCCCCTGCGGGCTCGCCGAATTCGAAGCGTGGCGGGGTCACGCCCGCGTGGAGCGGTATGCGTCCACGCACTGAGGTCTTGCTTGGGCTCGGCGGCTTCGCCGTATTGGTGGCGCTGGTGACTGCCGTTGGGCAATCACGGAACCGGGTCATGGATCAGGATTTTCGGGCGTCTACCTTCTCCACGGATCCGGCCGGCGCCAAGGCCTTGAGTGATGCGCTCGAGCGCGTCGGGGTTACGGTCGCACGATTTCGCCGCCGGACCCGCGAGCTGCGTGATGTACCGCGCGGACCGCGACAAACGTTGCTCATCATCCAACCCATGATGGGATTCACGGGGCCCGAGGCGGATGCCGTGGCCCAATTCGCCGCCGCGGATCGCGGCCGGGGCGACCTGGTGTTGGTCGGGCCGCGGTCCCAGGATCTGATGCGTTGTTTCGGGTGGGCCACGCACTCGCAATTCCT
Organism: Gemmatimonadota bacterium; assembly: GCA_025358055.1. Taxonomy (GTDB): domain Bacteria; phylum Gemmatimonadota; class Gemmatimonadetes; order Gemmatimonadales; family GWC2-71-9; genus JANYKV01. The sequence goes on along the minus strand of JANYKV010000147.1, from coordinate 9,467 downwards.
CGACTCCGCTGCCGTCTCGTCGCCCGGGGTAGGCGCCGGACCACGGTCTCCGTGGGCCCGTCATTTCTTGCTGGCCTCGACCGATACGCTCTCAGTGGATTCCTCCCGAGTCAACGATATCGGGGAGGTCCGGTGCGCTCGACCCTCGGTGCGCGCTATCGACACCTTGCTCGTCGCCTCCGGCGGTCGGATCGAGGCCCTCCGTCTTCACATCGGGGAGACCCGCCAAGTGACGCTTGTGGCGGACGACAATCTATTCCGTAATCGCAGCCTCCGTTCCTCGGATGCGGGGCCGATCGTTCTGGGCCTCTTTTATCGCCGGTATGAGCGGGTGATTGTCGACGAATTCCACCAGGGGCATGGAGACTCAGGTTCGCTCTTTGACGCTACGTTCGCTTGGAGTCGCCGCTCACCTTGGGGATGGGCCGTTTGGCAGGCGGCGGTGGTCGGTCTCCTCGCGTTGCTCATTGGTGCCATCCGGTTTGGCGCCGCGAGCTCGACCATCCCTCGCCAGCGTCGGTCGTCGACGGAGCATGTGGGGGCGCTGGCCACGGCCTTGGCCGCTGCGAAAGGCCACGACACCGCGATTGCGCTGGTGGTGCAGGGGCTGCGCCGGCGTCTTGCTCCGGCCGGATTTGGAGTTCGCGCGGAGATGCACGGATGGCTCAACAACTTGGAGCACAATGTCAGCAGCTCGCGCGCGCGCGCGGCGGTCCGGTCGCTGCAGGCACTTACTAGGCCCGGACAGCCCGGAACTGGGGTACTCGAGGCCGCGAACGCCGTGGAGGATGTGTGGGAGGAATTGCGCCCCTGAGTCCATCGGATGCCCAAGCCCAGGCCGAAGCGGCGGGGCGCATTCTCGCGCAATTGAAGCGCGTGGTTCTCGGTCAGGATGCGGCGCTTCGCGAAACCGTTCTGGCCTTGGTTGCGCGGGGCCATGTGCTGCTCGAGGGTCCGCCGGGAACCGCGAAGACCTTGCTGGTCCGCGCCCTGAGTGGGGTGCTGGGGCTCGAGTTCCGCCGGATTCAGTTCACCCCTGACCTGATGCCTTCCGACATCACCGGGGTGAACATGTTGACCGGTGGTGGCGCCGGATTCCAATTTCGGCCCGGACCACTGTTCGCCGACCTGATTCTCGGCGACGAAATCAATCGTGCCCCGGCCAAGACTCAGGCGGCCCTGCTCGAAGCCATGCAGGAACGGAGCGTAACCGTAGATGGGACGAGTCACCAACTCAGCCCTAGCTTCACGGTGTTCGCCACCCAGAATCCAATTGAATTCGAGGGCACCTATCCGCTCCCCGAAGCGGAGCTCGACCGATTCCTGATCAAGAGCTTGGTCGCCTACCCGGATGAGGCGGCTGAACAGGGCCTCTTGACCCGGGTGTTGGGCGGGTTCGAAGCAGCTGAGCCTCGGAGTTTCGGCATCGAGCAAACCATGGATGTGCTGGGCCTCGAAACATTGCGGCTCGCTTCGCGCCGCGTTCGCGTGGAGTTGAGCGTACTCGGATACATCACCGCCTTGGTGCGCGCTACGCGGGATGCGCCGGCCCTTACTCTGGGCGCCTCACCCCGTGCCAGTGTTGCCTTGCTCAAGATGGCCCAGGCGGCCGCCTTGCTCGATGGCCGAGAGTATGTCATTCCGGACGACGTCAAAAACCTCGCCCCACCCGTGTTACGACATCGGGTTGCCCTGGCGCCGGAGCTGGAGTTGGAGGGTGTGACTCCCGATGCCGCGCTGCAAACGATCATCGACCGCATCGAGGCGCCCAAGGGATGATGGTACCATCGCGCCGGTGGTTCGTGGTCGCCGCGAGCCTTGGTTTGCTCGCCCCGCTGGCCCTGGTGTGGACCGGCGCGGTGCCGGTCCTCATTGCGGCCGATGGACTGTGGCTGCTGCTGCTGGCGGTCGAACTTGGGCGGCTGTCGAGCATCACGGCCGGTGCGTTTCTGGTCAGCCGAGAGGCCCCGTCCGCTTTTTCCGTGGGGCGCTCGCTTCCCGTCACCTACCGATGGACCAATCCCCGGCACTGGAACATGCAGGTCCGGATTCGGGAGCGGTATCCAGCGCCCTTGGAGCAGGAGCACGGGATGGAGCGGGTTGTCACGCTTCCGCCTGATACGACCTGTCTCGAGAGCGTCTCGATGCGCCCCATGCGAAGAGGAAAGGCCAGCGGGGGACGGATGGATCTTCGGGTGTTGGGGTCGTTGGGGTTGGCCTGGCGGCAATTGCGGGTCGACGTGCCCTGGCAAACGACGGTCTATCCCACGCTGGTCGGTGCCTCGGTTCGGTCGTTGCCGACGGCTTCGCAGCGGAGGCGGGAGGCGGGGTTGCGGAACGTGCGCCGGATTGGGGAAGGGCGGATGTTCGAAAGCCTCAAGGAGTGGGTGCCGGGCGAAGATATCCGGACCATTGATTGGAAGGCGACGGCGCGACGGGGTAAGGTGATGTCCCGACAATACGAGGATGAACGGCGCCAGCATGTGCTCATGGTGATCGACGCCGGCCGTCTGCTCACTGCGGAGGTCGATGGCCGCCCCCGCCTCGAGTCCGTCGTCGAGGCCGCATTGCAGCTCGCGCACAGCGCCATCGGCCACGATGATAACATAGGCCTCATGGTGTTTACCGATGAGGTGACCCACTTCTCCGCGCCGGCTCGGGGCCGTCGAGCGCTGCGCAGCGTGCTGGACGTGTTGGCTTCCCTCGAAGGCAAACTCGTCGAACCGAACTATCCCGCGGCGTTCGCGTATCTGGCGGCGCGCAATCGCAAACGGGCGCTCACCGTACTGTTTACCGATGTCATCGATCGTACGGCGAGCGAGGCATTTGTGGCGCAGGTCGGTACGTTGCGTCCGCGACACCTACCGCTGGCGGTGACTCTCCGGGATCCTGCCCTGGAGCGCCTCGCGTTGGGGCGCCCCATCGACCTCAATGGTGCGTACGCGCGGGCGGCGGCGGAAGAACTTCTCCGGGTGCGCGAAGAGGCGTTGGGGGAGATGAGACGACGCGGTGTGCTCGTGCTGGACGTGTTACCAAATAGTGCCGCCAAGGCCTTGGTGGATCAGTACGCGCTCCTCAAGCGGAGAGCGTTGCTCTAGGCGGTGTGGGGTTCACGCCCGATCATCCTCGCGACTATCGTTGAGGTCGATGGCGATGGTTCGGTCCGGGGTTCACATTGGAGGTTGCATGGCAATGGTCCGACTGGTCGAGTATGCGGAGGCGGAAGCCGGCGTGCGGGCGGTATACGACGACATCATGACGACCCGGAAAACGGACTGGGTCAATAATTTCTGGAAGGCGTTGGCGCACCACATCCCCACCTTGGAGCGGATCTGGTCGACCGTAAAGGTGGTCATGGCGCCCGGTGCGATCGATCCCCTTACCAAGGAGATGATCTACGTCGCCGTGAGCATCACGAACAATTGTGAGTATTGTATTCACTCCCACATCGCGTCGGCGCGGGCCAAAGGTATGACGGAGACGCAGTTCGGAGAGTTGATGGCGGTCGTCGGGCTGGCGAACGAGAACAACCGACTTGCCAACGGCTATCAAATTCCAGTGGACGCCGTCTTCCGCCAACAGTTCTGAGAGGTAACAGTGACCCCGAGTACCGTCGATCAGAGTGCGGAAAAGGAGACCGCCCGGGTGGAGGCCTTCAGCGATGGCGTGTTCTCCATCGCGATTACCCTGCTCATTCTCGAGATCCGGGTTCCGCGCGACCTTTCCGCCGCCGGGCTCGGCCAAGCCCTGCTGCACGGGTGGCCTTCCTATATCTCATTTCTGCTCAGTTTCGCCGGCGTGGGCATCATGTGGCTCAACCATCACCGGCTCTTCACGGTGATCGGCCGAACCAACCACACGTTGCTGATGCTCAACGGAGTGCTCCTGCTCACGGTGACCGTAATGCCGTTCCCGACTTCACTCATCGCGGCATACCTCGGAACCGAGGGCGCCACCATGGCCGTCGCTGTGTACGTCGGGTGGTCGGTCCTTATCGCCACCGTATATCATGTCTTGTGGCACTATGCCGCGTCGCCCAAGCGCGATCCTCCGCTGCTACACGTATCACAAGATCACCCGGCAGTCCGGGCGATCTTTCAGCAATATCGGGCCGGGCCGCTTTGGTATCTGGGCGCGTTCGCGGCCTCCTTCTGGAGTACGGGTCTTGCCTTGGGGCTGTGCGCCGCGTTCGCGTTTTACTTTGCCTTACCACCGAAGCCGCCGCGCGGCGAACGGACCTGATGGTGGAAACACTCTCCTCGCCGCGCACTCTCGCCGCGATTCGGGGCCGACTGGCTGGCATCGCGCCGACCAGCGAACGAAGATGGGGGAGCCTGAGCGTGGGGCAAATGGTATCGCACCTCAACGACTCGTTCGACGTGGCGCTCGGCGCGCGAAAGGTGCCGACGGCCGAGAGTCTCTTAGGTCGAACACTGATCAAGTGGATTGCGCTTTGGGCGCCCATGCGCTGGCCGAAGAACATTCCCGTCCGGCCGGAGGTCGATCAGCGGTTTGGAGGTACTCCCCCGAGTAGTCTTGATCAGGATCGGATAGCGTTGCTTCAACGGATCCAACGCTTTGCCGCCGCGTCTGATGCTTCCGAGTGGGGTCCCCATCCGATATTCGGCAAGCTCACCGTCTCGGAGTGGAAGCGGTGGGGGTTTCTTCATGTGGATCATCATCTCCGGCAGTTCGGGGGGTAGCTTGCAGGCTGCGGAATACTCCAGTGCTGTCACTCCGTGGGAGCGCACCGGCTGAAGAATCTCAAGCGGCTCTTCGCGCCAGGGCAGAATTTGAGGTCGCTGGCTTCGCTGGGGATGACATCGGAGTCGTTTTTGAGCGGCCCTTGGGTACCGCCGCTGCGACCGCGACAGCGAACCCGCTACATTCCAGCGAGGCAGGACTCCCGAGCCAGCCCGGGCTCGGGGTGCCCAGAGATTCAAGGGCCAGAGTGGGGAGGTGGTATGTCCAAGCGTGATGACCAGCGGATTGCAGCACTGGCGAAAAAAAATGCCGCGAAAGTAGGTTCTCCGCCGAAACAGGACCGCGCCAGTCAATTCGATCCGACGCTACGGCTCCGGCCGAACGATGAGGACATCGAAACGAAGCGTCTGTTCAAGGACATGAAGAAACGAGAGTTCTAGCCGTCGTCCGGTCGGGCGCACCACGCGGCAAGTGTAAGGCGCGTTGGTCACCATGACTGCTTCCGATCAACTCTCCCTTCCGGAGGCGCGTCGACTTGCACTGGCCGCCCAATGGTTTGATCGACCAGGCCCGGGGGCGTCGCCGGCCTCGAACATGTTCGCCGAGTCATTCAGCTGGGTCCTCTCCAAAACGACACCTTTCCCCTGACCTGAGAGCCGAACAAATGCTTCAACCACCCCTCGACGATGCCACGCCGTCGCCGGTCAAGATGACGGCGTACCTATGTGTCGAACAGGCGACGAGGGCAATTGAATTCTATCGTTCTGTGTTCGGCGCCACCGAGATTATTCGCTTTACCGATCCAACCGGCAAGGTCGGCCATGCGGAACTCAAGCTTGGCGCCGCGCGGCTCTACCTTGCAGATGAATACCCCGACTTGGGCGTGGTTAGCGCCAAACGCCTGAGGGCGAATTCCATCAGCATGGTGCTCGAGGTGGTCGACGTCGACGCGACCTACCGCAGGGCACTCAATGCCGGCGCGACCATCGTGCGTGAACTGTCTGATCAATTTGACGGTCGCCGCGCGGCCACCCTCCTTGACCCCTTCGGCCACCGGTGGCTGATCTCCTCCCCGGAGGTGCCGGCGTCCAAGGAGGAGGTGCGGCGGCAGGTGGGAGATCATTTCGTCATCACCTAGCGCCCTTGTCCCTCGGAGCGGCTTGGCTTCAGCCCCGAGTGCATGTCGCGGCCCGCTCCAGTAAGAGGTGCCGCTCGCGGGCGTTCCGGGTGAGTGATGCGGCGCGCTCGAACTCCACCCGGGCCTCGTCGAAACGGCCCAGCTTGAAGAGGAAGTCACCTCGGACTCCCGGCAAGAGGTAGTAGTTGGCCATGGATGGGAGGGCAATGAGCCCTTCGATCGCCTCGAGTCCCGCCGCCGGTCCGTACATCATCGAGAGCGCCACTGCCCGATTCAACTCCACCACCGGCGACGGCATCAGCTCAGCCAACGCATCGTACAGCGCGACGATTCGTGTCCAGTCAGTCGCCTCGTTCGAGCGCGCCCGGGCATGGCACGCGGCGATCGCGGCCTGGAGGGTGTACGGACCGAGGGGTGTGCCCAGCCACTCAGCCCGCGCGAGCGCTGCGAGCCCGCGCTGCACCAGCACGTAGTCCCAGCGGGACCGGTCCTGATCGAACAGCAGTACCGGCCTTCCCGTCGGATCGACCCGCGTCCGCGTCCGCGAGGCCTGGATCTCCATTAATGCTACCAGGCCGTGCACTTCAGCGGCCTCCGGCGTCAACTCGGCCAGAATCCGCCCCAGTCGGAGCGCATCGTCGCAGAGGGCGGGCCGCATCATGTCCGCACCGGCCGTGGCCGCGTAGCCTTCATTGAAAATCAGGTAAATCACTTCGAGCACCGAACCCAGGCGTGCGGTCAACTCCGCGCCCCGCGGCACTTCGAGCGGGACCCGGGCCTCCCGGAGGGCCCGTTTGGCTCGGACGATCCGCTGGGCGATGGTCGGTTCCGGCACCAGGAACGCCCGCGCGATCTCCCCCGTCGTAAGGCCCCCCAGTAGACGCAGGGTCAGCGCCGTCCGGGCTTCGGTCGAGAGTACCGCGTGGCAGGTCGTGAACATGAGACCCAAGAGGTCGTCGCCCACCGGATCGTCGAGCGCGGCGTCGAGATTCCGAACTGCGGCCTCCTGTCGGGCATCCAATTCGATGCCCAACTCGCCGTGCCTCCGCTCCGCCATCTTGCCATGCCGCAGCCGGTCGATGGCGCGCCGCTTTGCGGTTGCCATGAGCCAGGCGCCGGGTTTGTCCGGAACCCCGGTCGTCGGCCATCGCTCAAGCGCGGCCAGGAATGCGTCCTGAGCCAGGTCCTCCGCCAGCCCCACGTCACCCACCATTCGGGCCATGCTCGCGATAAGCGTGGGCGACTCGATCCGCCAGACGGCTTCGATCGCGTGGTGAGTATCTGGCAGCGTCACGACCGTGACGACCCGTTCGCGGCCTCCTGCACATCCGGCGGGAAGTCCGCCATTTCGAACACCTGCCGGACCTCGATGAGGTCGCCATCGGCCGCGGGGCAGCGCGACGCCCACTCGACCGCCTCCGCCTTCGACTTCACTTGGATCATCCAGTAGCCGCCGAGGAGTTCTTTTGCTTCGGCAAACGGCCCATCGGTGATCTTCGGCCTGCCGCCGCCAAACGCCACCCGCACGCCGGCGATTGGGGGATGGAGTCCATCGGCCGAGAGCAGTACACCGGCCTTTGTCAGCGAGTGGTTGTACTTCGTCATGGCGGCGACCGCCTCGGCACCCGGGCGAATGTCAGGCCCAGCGCTGTCATAACCCTTCGGGATCATCAACATCATGAAACGCATGAATTCTACTCCTCAGGTCAGTAGGTTCGAGCGGGACGATCCTGCGCTCATGATCCCGACGAACGAGGGTCTCTGGAATCGACCCGTCGAGCGGATGGGCTAAGACTATTCGGATTGGATCGGAATGAGCGATCGGACCCGGTCGTCTCGCAAGAAGAGCCCGCCCCAGATCAGGACCCCCAGGTAGACTGGGAAGAGCACGTGGCTCATGAGCGGATTCCCCACGCGCAGGTTAGTCGCGACCGCGCCACCAAGGTAGCCAGTGAGTAGGATAGCGCCGATGGGGGAAGTGCTCGGGATCAGATAGAGTGTGAGGCACACGAGCATCAGGACACCGAGGCCCACAGACACACTGACGGGGTAACCGAGTTGAGTGAACGCGTCGACCACCGGCCCGATCTTCATCAGGTGGATCACAGCATCGAAGAGCAGGAACACAATCGCAAGGGCGCTCACGATCCGCCCGGCCCACATTCGCGCGGGTGATGTCGAACCCGTCCGAGAGCCTGATTCCATCCTACCTCCTTGTCCTGGGTGTTCACTCGAGTTGAGTCGTACGGTCGAGACCGCGCTATAGTACCTGGCGAATTTCCCCCTCGCCGTCCCCTGCAATTTGATAAAAGCGTCGGCTGGCATCGATCGCCTCTTGGCGTGACTTCACTTCGACCAGCGCGAACCCCGCGATCAGCTCCTTGGCCTCCGTGAAGGGGCCGTCGGTGACAGTAAATGCCCCCCCTGAGGATCGAACACGAGCGCCGCCTTGCGATATGGGCAGCAACCCGCCGGTGGCAAGGAGTCGGCCAGCCTTGGTCTCCTCCGCAACGAACTTCTGCATTTCGGCCATGAACTCTGGGCTCGGCGGGGCTGCGGCATCCGGTTCGTTCGGATGGTGGATCATCAGGAAACGCATTGGGTTACTCCCGGTCGTAATGACGTTCTTAGGTGAGGTCGGGTGGCGGTTCCGACCGATGATGCTTCGGGCTCCATTCACTCGACGAACGAGGGAGGGCGAGATCGACACAGGTTGGAAACCTCGGACGAAACCGTCAGTGAATCGATCCGTTCGGAGATCCCTCTGGGTCTTCCTTGACAGGTATATTCACAGACCGGCATTGGCGATGCTCGCGAGCTTGAGCGCGCGGGCCGAAGCCCAAGCTGCAAGGCGAAGCGATCAGCAATCAAGGAAGGATTCATGGCCGTGAGACCCAAGGTCCGGCGCCACAAAGCAAATCTGACGTACTCCCGAGGGATCGTCCAGGGCCTTCTCGGGCTTGACTTTCTGTTCGCCGGGAGGGCTGCCTGAGTCGACGATTGATGGGGAGCTACCGTAAGGACCTCGCCTACATCCACGACATCGGGTATGGCAACTTCGCGCGGGACGCGACGCCGAGCCTCCTTGGCCTTCTCAAACGACACGGCATCTCGAATGGCCTCGTGGTGGACTTGGGCTCTGGATCGGGCATTTGGGCCCGTGCCCTTTCTGATGCAGGCTATCAGGTTCTTGGGATCGAGAGCTCGCGCGCAATGATCACCATCGCCAGGAAGCGCGTGCCGGATGCCGAGTTTCGTGTGGGGTCCCTTTTAAAGATGCCGCTACCTCCGTGCGTAGCCGTGACGGCTCTCGGTGAATGCTTCAACTACCTCTTTGATGACGGTAACAACAAACGGGCGCTCGCAACAACCTTTCGACGCATCCTTGGGGCCTTGCCGCGAGGGGGCTTGTTGGTGTTCGATGCGGCCACACCGGGGCGTGCCGCGGGGTCTGGTCCAGAGCAGAGATTTCGGATGGGGAAAGACTGGGCCGTGCTGGCCACCGTTCGGGAAGACCCGCGTCGCCGGCTTCTGACTCGCCGGATTACTACGTTTCGAAAAATCGGTGCGTCCTACCGGCGGGACGAGGAGGTGCATCGTCAGCGTCTCTACTCGAAGGCTGAGC
>JANYKV010000100.1 GCA_025358055.1 Gemmatimonadota bacterium | reverse complement strand
GTGGATGCGGACGGGCAAACGCTCGGCCGATTGCCAAAAGCGCTACGCTCACACTTGCGTTGTCATCCGCCCCATTCCAAATCGAATCGCCGGCCTCCGCTGCTTTCACACCGTCATGATCCTGGTGCCCGCTGAACAGCACATACTCGTCTTTGAGTTTCGGATCGACGCCGGGGACCTTCGCAACGACATTCACCGAAGGATACGTGAAGCGTTCGGTATGTAAGGAAGCCACGAGACGTTGGTTCGGAGCCTGGAGGAGGGAGAGCGCCGGTTGGCGCATCCAGAGTACCGGCAGGGAGGAGGTCGCACCTCGCGCCGGAAACCCGGCGACCCCATAACTGCCGCGAGCATACCAGGTCGAGGTGAAAAGCCAGCCGGAGTCGGCCACAGCGTCCGATACGAATACCAATGCCGCCGGGCTTTTGGACTCGATATCCGCCATGCGCTCGCCGATTGCGGTCCACGCCCAGCGCACCTGCCGCAAGCTGACATGGTCGTCCGGCACGCGGTCCGGACGGCTCATTTGCACCACCACCGCTTTGCCACGGAGGTCGAGCCCCGCCAGGTCCTTGGGGCGGCCTTCCCCGACGAACACGAGCGGCGCATCGATCACCGCGTCGACCGGCGACACCACCACTGCCTCGCTTCCGATGGCGAGCTGCGTCGCGCCAACGACGATCCGATTCGAACTCGCCGGCCGGGATCGCTCCAAGGACCAGTACTGGAAGTACGTGCCATCCTCACCCGCCGGCTCCAGTCCCGCCTCACGAGCTCGATCCGCAAGCCACGATGAGGCACGGAGTTCGTCGAGAGATCCGGCCTCTCGTCCCCGAAACCCGTCACCAGCAAGCGTAAAAATGTCGCGTTTGAGATCCTCTTCCTTGATCGCGTCAAGGCCGGGCAACGGGGCCGAACCAGTCGGCGCCCCGAAAACCGGCCCGAACGTTGATGTCCGGGCACAAGCACCGAGAAGGCCAAGAACGACTAAGGCGCACCGCTGAAGACTCATATCCACCCCCTGGTGTATTTCGACCGAGTATACAGTACGGAAAACCCGGCGCGCTGGGCATTGCGATGCGACGTCGTGCCTGGAGCGGCGGAGATCATGGCGAGATCCGCGCCTTGGTGGCCAGCTGCGGCGAGGCGAACGGACAAGAGCATCTGTTGAATTCCTCGGCCGCGATACTGCGGTACAACGGCCGCAGTAGTGAGCGAACCCAGGCCATCGCGCACTACTAGCAGCGCTCCGCCGGCGATTTCCCCATCGCATTCCGCGATGAATGGAACCGCGGTCGACATCGAGTACATCGTGAGGATCAAGCCCTCATACGGTGCGGTGAGTGGGTGGCCTTCGAGAAAACCGGCCGTCACCACATCGGCCAGCCGCCCCAGCTCCGACCGTTCCGCCTCACGGACCACGACCCTGGATGGCGTGGGGATCGACCCCTGGAGATCCTGAGCCCCAAGCCTCGCGGCAAGTACATTTGTATGCTCGACCAGGCGGTACCCCCGCTTCCCCAATTCCGCTTCGACCGAGGGGTCAGCTACCGGGCAGGTTTCGATCGCCGCCTCGGCGCCCCGATCCCGAAAGAAGGCCTCGAGGCGATCCACCTCAGAAGCCGCCAGGGGACCATTCCATCCGAGCCCGAACACTTGTGTGAGTGGCGAACCAACGCCGGCGAAGACCGCGACCCCACCACCAACCGCGAGAGCGGCGCCTCCAGCGTCCGGGCGCTCGCGGGCCAGCGTCTCTGCGTAGTCAGCTCCCGAACGCGACTCAGTAATTTCGAGGCGCCGGGCGAGAGTTCGATCCAGGAGTAGCGGGCGGTGCCGAAGGCCATCGATCATAGAGACCTTCTCAGGCCGGGACTAAGATGCCGTTCGGCGGCAAGAAAGGAGCGTCGAAGTGGTGCCGCCACCCGGGCCATTCGTTCAGGGAACGCGTCACACTCGGCCCAACAACCAGTAGAGCTGGAACGGCGACCTCGCTGTCAAGTGATTTGCCCATGCGCACTTGCCTGTCACGATCGTCAGATGGCCTCCCGGAGAACCGAAAACCGGCTAAGTTTGGTACGTGCCGTGCAAAGCTAGGGTGCGCCAAGTCGGAGCTCCTCAGCGCAAGTGGTGTCTTGCTCACTCTTCACCGGTGATGTGCCTGTGACCGATTCAGTCGAAAATAGCTCCTACGCTGCCTCTGCCCTTCGCTCTTGGCGCCAGATCGTGGCCAAGTATCAGCACGCGAGTGTGCGGAAGAGCATCGTACAAATGTGCACGACACTAATCCCACTCGCCCTGAACCTGTACCTGATGTACCTATCACTCCCAGTCAGTTATTGGCTCACCTTGGCGCTGTCGGTGCCGGCCGCCGGACTCCTGGTTCGCACCTTCATCATTATGCATGACTGCGGACACGGATCCTTCTTCCCCTCACGTATGGCCAACGACATCGTTGGCTTCTTTACCGGCGTCCTGGTCCTCACGCCGTACAAGCAGTGGCGCCGCGATCACGCGATCCACCATGCAACATCCGGGGACCTTGAGCACCGGGGTCACGGGGATGTGACCACGCTGACCGTAAACGAGTATCTCGCTCTGTCACGCTGGGAGCGCTTTAGGTATCGGGTTTACCGAAATCCGATCGTTCTCTTCGGCATCGGGCCCATCGTCCTGGCCGTCAAACAGCGCCTTCCCACCCCAGGGGAAACGACCGGCCGAAAGGAGAAGTGGAGCGTCTGGCTCACCAACCTCGCGATCGTGGTACTGGTGGTCCTGTTCTCGCTCTTGATCGGCTTCTGGTCCGTCGTGATGATCTATGCGCCCGTCTTCATGATCAGCGGCGCGATCGGCATTTGGCTCTTCTATGTCCAGCATCAATTCGAGGACACCTATTGGGATCGGCGACCCGAGTGGGAGTATCCGGTAGCTGCACTTCACGGGTCCTCGTACTTCAAGCTGCCGGCCGTGTTGCAGTGGTTCACCGGCAACATCGGGCTCCACCACGTGCATCACCTGAGCCCGCTCATTCCGAACTACAAACTGCAGGATTGTCACGAAGAGAACCCGGTCTTCCAACAAGTGACCACGCTGACACTCTGGGCGAGTCTCAAGACGCTGTCACTCAAGCTTTGGGACGAGGAGAAGCGCAAGCTCATTGGTTGGCGAGACCTGAAAACCCGGCAGAGTTAGCTGCCGGCGCGGCGCCAAACCAGCCCCAAGGCTCAACGAATTTCGTAAACCGCGGTGCGCCCCTGAGCATCGAAGCTCAGAATCTCCGAACGATCTTTCCGTGGTCCTTCCATCCCCGGCGAACCGGCCGGCATCCCTGGTGCCGCCACCCCTCGAATTTTCGGGTGCTCCTTGAGCATCCGCTGAATCACATCCGCGGGGACGTGTCCCTCGACGACATACCCTCTGACCAGCGCCGTATGGCAAGAAGCGAGGGCTTTGGTGATCCCGGCTTCAGCTTTGACCTGAGAAAGGTCGTCCATGTCTTTTACCGTCACCTTGAAGCCGTTGGCTTTGAGGTGGTCGACCCACTTGGCGCAACAACCGCAGCTAGGGGACTTGTAGACCGTGACCTCGATCGGGTCTGACCTCACCGTCGGCATCCACGCGACCAGACCAAGCAGCCCTACCAGCCCAACAACATTCGCGCCCAGAATCCTTCGACTGAATCCCATTGTGTATCCTCCTGCGGTTCATCCGTCCGCGTTCGCACCTATAAAAGTTTGACGATCCACTCCCCAACCCCATACCCCACCACGGCCACGCCGAGGCCCACCACAAACATATCCATGCCGCTCCGAATTACACCCCGGCCCGTAAAAAAACTGCGGGCGGCCCCGACCCCGAAGTGCGAGAGCATCGCAACGACAAAGGACGTCCACATCGCCCAGCGGTTGGTGCTGATGAGGAGCGGCGCCACCGGGATCAAGGCGCCGAAGGCGGTCGCAATCCCCGTCACCCAGGCCTCACGAATCGGAGTGCTCGACGCCTCTCCGATCTTGAGCTCTTCGCGGACCTTTTCTGTCAGCGCCCGGGCCGGATCGGCCATCACGGCGGTCGCGAGATCGGCGGCCTGTCCTTCGGGTATGCCTTTGGCTTGATAGATGAGGCTCAGCTCTTCACGTTCGAGGTCGGGCATGAGCCGAATCTCTTCCTTCTCCATCGCAATTTCGTGTTCAAACACCTCACGTTCACTTTTGGCCGCGAGATATCCGGACGAACCCATCGACAGGGCGTCAGCTACCATGCCCGCCAACCCTGCGACGACCACGGCGTGGCTCGCCGATCCCATCGAAGACTGAGCCCCAATCATCCCTGCAACCAGACCAAAATTAGCGGTCAGCCCATCGTTGAATCCGTACACCACGTTGCGCAGGAATCCACCGGCGCCCGTCTTGTGCCACGGCTCGACCGAGCCCCCGCTCAAATGCGCCAGCTCGTCTGCGTGAGCCTTGGATTCCTTTGCCAGAGTCAGCGCAGTGGGCCCCGTTGCTCCTCCGGGAGCGTCCCGGTACAGGTCCAAGTAGCTCTTGACCTCTCGCCCCTCCTCCTCCAAAAGCATGGGGAGGAGAAGGCGGGGGCCGAACCGGGCGGCAACCCAAGCCATGAGCCGGGCGCGGCGACTTGGGTTGACGGTGGGAACCCCGTGCCCATTCTGCTGGAGAAGCTCCTTCCACATCGAAACGTGGCGATCTTCCACCTCAGCTAACTTGTTATAAATTATAGCTTTAGGTTGATCGGTCTCGGAAGCCGCAAGATGCCGGTAGAGAAAAGCCGCATCGGCTTCGTCTTGGAGGTGGTGAATCCAAAGTTCAGGCGCCTTGGTTGTCATTGGGTTAATTGACTGGAAAAGGCCTCAAAGGGAAAGGGGCACTGCAACCCTGGCCACCACTCCTGCATCTTTAAGGCGTGACCCCCGGGACTCTTTCAATGGATATCTACGGCCTGGCCAGCGCCGATGCCACCCTTGCTCGTGTACGCTCGGGCGACCCCGAGGCGCAGGAAGCCCTCTTCCGCGCCTTCGAGTCCCCAGTGTACAATCTGGCTCGGCGGATCTGCCGCACGACAGAGGATGCTGAGGACGTGCTCCAGGAGACCTTCTTGGAGGTGTTCCGGAGCATCCATCGGTTCCGTGGCGAGGGAAGCCTTTGGGGCTGGGTTCGAACCATCACCGCAAGCAAGGCGTTCATGCGCCTGCGGCGGAACAAGTACCGGGACACTGACGAGTTGCACGACGATATCGCGCCCATGCGCGGCGAGACGCCCGCGCTTCGGATGGATATGGAGGCCGCACTGGAACGACTTTCGGATACGGCGCGGTCGGTGGTGTGGCTTCACGATGTGGAAGGGTACACGCACGAAGAAATCGCGGGTATGATGGACCGGACAGTCAGTTTTTCAAAATCGCAGCTCGCGCGGGCCCATGCGAAACTTCGGACGTGGCTCGCCGAGGAGATCGCATGACTCATCTAACGCTGGAGCAACTGCTTGCCTTGCGAGAGCCCGGCACGGAGCCGGGCACTCATGCGGCGCAACAGCATCTCTCTGAATGCCGGGCGTGCCAGGCTGAACTCGATCGCCTGCACCAACGGGCGGCCCGCCTCAAGGCCCTTCCGACGTTGCGGCCCTCCCGCGACCGATTCCAGCACGTGCGCGCCCAACTCGGGGCCGACCGTCGCCGCCGGCTCGTCCGCCGGGCCAGCCTCGGCGGGCTCGCCCTGGCCGCTTCGGTCACCCTCGCCGTTATCGTCACGAAAGAGCCCCGCCAGCTGGTCTCTGCGGAGGCGTCCAGCGACTTGCGCGAGACCATGGCGCGCTCGCGACAACTGGAAAACGTATTGAACTCACTCGATCCTGATTCTCGGATCCTCGATGGACGCACGGCCGGTATCGCTGCCCGTCTCGAGAACGCCCTCGACTCCGTCGACCAACAGATCGAGGTCTCCCAACTCCTCCAAGACTCCGCCCGCCAGAACCAGCAGCTGCGACTCTGGCGTCAGCGCGAGCATCTCTTGGATGCTCTCATGGACGTTCACTTAACGAAAGCCCGACACGTAGGGCTTTGACCCAGGATCGGCACCATGCGCACACTCAGCTTCATCGGACTGGCCTCCACCGCCCTGATCCCCTCCCTTTCGGCACAGCAGGTTGTTCCCAAGCGCCAGGCGCCTTCTGCTCGAATCTGGATCAACGGCGAGGAGGTGCCCGATCGCGACCTCTTGCTGCGCCGCCGGGCGCGACTGGGAATCAGCGTCGATCTTCGCGCCTCTGAAAACGACTCGGTAGGGGCGACCATTGAGGCCGTGACACCCGGAGGCCCGGCGGCCAAGGCAGGAGTGCGGTCCGGCGATATCGTCATCCGATTCAACAGCAAAGTGCTCGCCACCAACGACGGAAAGCGGGCCGACGATGATCAGTCCCTCCCCGGCCTTCGACTGGTGGAATGGGCCGCCAAACTCCAGCCCAACGACACAGTTTCCCTCGAGGTTCGGCGGGGCGACATCCGAAAAACATTGGCGGTCATAGCCGCCAAGGAACGGTTTGGTGCCGACGGAGCCTTCAGCCTGCGGCTGCCCGACATGGAACCCCTGGGGCGGCCAGGCCTACCGATGAAAGTCAGTGCGCCGATGGCTTTCTCCTATGACCGGATGCCCATGTTCGGCGGCGCCTTCGCCGACCTTGAGGTGGCGCCGATCAACACCGACTTGGGGTCGTACTTCGGAACGACCGAAGGCGTCCTGGTCATCAACGTGGGAGAGAAGTCGAACCTCGAACTCAAATCGGGCGACGTTATTCTAAGCGTGGATGGGCGAAAGCCCTCCGGCCCCAATAGCCTAATGCGCATCCTCCGTTCGTATGAGGAAGGCGACCCGATCCGCTTCGAAATCATGCGCAATCATCGCCGAGAGACGGTTTCTGGAAAGGTCGCCGATCGCGAGTAGGTGCCCGTCTGCGGAGACCGGAATGAGGCATGGCAAAGCAACGGGCGCAAGCGATTGCGCCCGTTGCCGTTACTTTCCAGTGTCCTCTCTACCCCGGAGCGCGCGTGTTCGGACGGATTGTCAGAAGCACTAGTCTCTTCACCCTGATCTGGATCGCGACCCCGTCGGCTGTGTCCCCTCAAGGGCTTCCGGCATACGCGTCCATGAACCCCGTCCTGACCTCACGCAGCGCGCTGTATTTTCAGCCCTACCGAGACCCAGCGCCCGGGTGGCGCGCAACGCTCCAACTCGACTACGCAAGCGCAGTCGAGTATGGGAAGAACCCGCTCGCGGATTACCTGCTGGACAGCGAACTCCTCCGGCTCGATTTGACTCTCAGCCACGACATCAATCCGAGTTCGTTCATAATCGTCACGGCGGGACTCAACGGCGCATACAACGGCTTCCTCGATGGATTCTTGAACTGGTACCATAAGCTGACGGGATTGCACGTGGCAGAACGGGAGCTTCGTCACCAGGAAGGCAAGGACAACACGTTCGACTATCACATCTCACTCCCCAATGGCACCCAAATCGTTCGCCAGGCGTCGAGTGCATTTCTCGGCGACATCCGTTTCGGAGCGGGCGTTCGCAATACCGCGAACTGGCAGACCGTCATCTTCGTAACTCTTCCGACCACAACCGGGCCGGCGGGATATGGCAGAGGAATCATTTCCTACAACCTGATGAGCACCTACCGGAAGGGACTTTCATCACGCCTCATGTATGAAGGCAGCTTCGGAATTGGACATACCGGAAAGCACGGTGACTTGCTGGAGTACCAAAAAACGACGTTCACGTCGTTGACGTCAGGGCTTCGGTTTCGGTTTGCGGGACAACAAGCCGTCTATGGGAACATCTTCTACCAGTCGCCCAACTACCAGAATACCTCCCTCAACGCGTTGGACCGCCGTGAGCTTTCGTTCGATTTCGGTTTCTTGCTGAAGGCGCGGAAAGGTCCGCAATGGATTTTGGGGATGACGGAGGATCTCGAGCCAAGCGGACCAGCGATCGACCTAGCTCTCAGGATTGGGGCGAAGTGGTGAAAAGAAACTTTTCCATCTCCCGAAGGAGCAATTCCTTGGACTTAGGATCTTGTAAGTTCAAGGCGTAGTGATTGATCATCTGTTTCTGGGTTGTGAGCCATTCGCCCCAGCACACGGCGCAGATGTGATTGAATACCCGCAGACCCTGGTCGTTGGGAAAGGGCCGGAATGCCATCTGATCCCGGTCTTGGCCGCAGCGCGCACAGTGAACGATTGCCATGGTGAAAAGATAATCGGGATCGTTCTCTCCACCTACCACATCAAGGCGTTCGATAGCCTATACTCACTCACCTCGTTTGAGCGCCTTGACCCCGCTGGCCGTCCCCAAACCAGTGCCGATGGCGAACACAGCGGCGGTCCCCACGGTAATCAGGTGTCCGACCAGCGGAATGATGGTGAGTGGAAATGCAATGACGGCGGCGATCACCCCGGCAATCAGCGGCGCCACGGGTGAACGCACCGCGTCAACGAAGCGAAGCCGGCGCCGGACGAAACCCCGGGCGATGCCGAATCCAACGATGCCCGCCGCGACTGTGATACCGAGAACGATGAATCCCCACATAGGATGCCGTCCTGTCGATGAGCCAACCGGTTGATTGCGCGCGACACGGGCCGGGGACGCCCGTTTCCGTGTCAAGTCTTGGGAGCCGTACGAGGACCTTCCTCCTTCTGTTTCAGCCTACAATTTGCCCGAATCCTGCCGATACTTTCGCCCACGGGAGACACGTTACCTCGAATGACACCCGAGGCGGCAGTCCAAGCGGGAGACGAGCATGCGAAGGCACCCGACAGTCGATATACCTAACATCGGGCCAAAGGACCATGCCTGGGACCTCTTGGGGGAGTGGACCGTGGATTTCGAGGTGCCCGGGACCGATGAACGCATTCACGGCAAGGTCCAGTTCCAGTCGTGGTCTGAAGGCGAGCTCTTTCTGGAGCCCTGGGGCGCCGCCGAAGCCGGCGTCCCTGAATATATTCCTTTGGAACGGGCGAGTAAGGTGCATCTGACGGACGCGGGCGGCGGCGCATTGCAATGGGTGATGTTGGCCCCGACCATTCAGTGGACGCTGCAGGCCACCCTTTGGCCCGGCGCGCTCTACCTGTTCGTGCATGAAGGCAAGGAAGACGACGATCGGGAAGAGTATCACTACCGGCTCTCGGCCGGCCGGACCCGCCAATACTATCACCAGAAATATCCGCTGGTTCAAACCACCTGACCTGCGCGCGGCACCGCCATCGCCATTACCAGCGCACGACCGCAGAGCCCCACATAAACCCGGACCCGAACGCAGTGAAGACGACCAGATCTCCGGAACACACGCGCCCGGCCCGAACACACTCATCCAACGCAATAGGAATCGTCGCCGATGTCGTATTGCCGTAGGTCATGATGTTGTTGTAAACCTGGTCGTCGCGAAGGCCAAGCTCCTTCTGCACCGCTTGAGAAATGCGAAGATTGGCTTGGTGCGGTATCAGCAACGTCAGGTCGGCCACGGAAAGGCCGGACTTTGCGAGGGTCTCGCGCACCGACTCCGGCATCCGGGCCACCGCGTGCCGGAATACCTCCCGTCCCGCCATCACGGGAAAAAACCGACGCGCCGCGAGATGGGCGGCCGATTCCTTGGGGCGATATCGCGCCCCGGGCGCTTCGATCATCAGTTTGTCGGCGTGGGCCCCATCGGTGTGCACATCGATCGCCAGAATACCGCGGGACTCCTCCGTCGCCCGGAGAACCACTGCCCCGGCCCCATCTGCGAAAATCACCGCCGTGTCGCGTCCTTCGGTCGTGGCGTCGAGCCAGGCCGACTGAATCTCCTGTCCTACCACAAGCACGGTGCGATACAAGCCGGCCCGGATATACGCATCGGCGACGGAGAGTGCGTAAATGAACCCGGCGCATTGTGCCCGGATGTCCAGCGCAGGCACCGGCCGGGTGGTCAGAGCGTGTTGGAGGTACACGCCGTTCCCCGGCAGATAGTGCTCCGGCGATATGGTGGCGTAGATGATGGCATCGAGTTCATCCGCGTCCACTCCCGCCGCGTCCAGCGCGCGCACCGAGGCTTGTCGAGCGAGGTCGATGCCGGAGGTTCCCGGCTCTACCCAGCGACGTTCTTGAATCCCCGTACGGCTGCGAATCCATTCGTCGGATGTCTGCATGAGTTGCGCAAGCTCATCATTCGTCACCACGCGCTCGGGGACTGAGTGACCGGTACCGAGTATAGCTGCGCGAGGCATGAAGCTCCTTCCGGCGGCTCAGAGATCAGGAGTCGGGCTCGCGAAAGTTTGGCGCCAGTTCGCGGGCACCGCAAGCGCCAAGGAGAATTCTATCGGCGATGAGCCCGGAGGGAGACGAGGAGCCAGGTCCAGCCAATCCAGCTGACCACAAGCGGAATCGACGCCGTCCGCCATGTCATCCAGACCGCGCCGATCGGAGCGAGCCACTCCGGCCACCAATCATCGCTCCGGAGGCGGGCCCGCTCAACAATGCGCGAGGTTGAGGGTGCGCCTCGGGCGAGCACGCCGATAATGTCGCGGCACAAGCGGGTCCGGCCTATTTGTGGCACGGTCACCGCGTTCCATACCATGCTGGTAGCCCCCCACCCGTGCATATCGCTCACCCCAACCACGAAGCCTCGGGTTCGCCGAGTGAGCGCGAGGACGCTGTCACGACGGACCCGCGGAAACTCGTTCGCTTTGGGGGAGGCATTCACCACCTCGAACCCAGTGACTCCGCTCGCCATGAGCCATCCGAGACGATCCCACGCATGTAGGGAGTACTCCGGGAGGGAGGCGATAGCAAGAATCGAGTCCGGCCGCAAGGACCGCATGAGGGACACGAGAGAGTCCGCCCTGGCAACCGCCCCCACCCAATCCGCTTCGCCGAGGAGAATAACATGCAGCCCCTCAATAGAAGCCTCCCGTCCCGGGCACAGAATCGGAAGGTCGGCACGACCGTCGTCCGCCGGGAGGGAGGTGGAAATGTTGTGGTCGGTAATGAACGCGGCCCCGAAGCCCGCCCGAGCGTGCCAGCGACGGTTGGCGGCGACGTCGAAACCGGATACCGGCCATCCCCGAACATCGTGTGATGCATTGGTGTGACTATGGAAGTCCACCAGCACCTCGTCCACGGGCCCGCCGGTGAGCCTCGCGATCGGCCGCGCCCGCCACAGGGCACCAACAACGAGGAAGATGGGAACCCCCAGCCCCAGCGCGATCGGCCAACCTCGAGCTCCTCCCCTTCTTCTGGAGATCAGGAGGGCCGCCACCGCACACAGGACCGCGACCAGAGCCCAAACGCCGACCCACCGAAGCCGACTCATCGAGAGCATGGAGAGGGCATCCCAGGTTGAAAACACCGGGGCGAACAGCAGGTACATCCAGGGGTACTGGAGGTGGTATCCCGTGGGTAATGGGCGGCCGGTGGGGTCTTGGAGCGGCGGGAGGTGGGCGAGGTTGGCAACGAGGATTAGACCAGTCCAGATGAAGCCCATGGATAGGGCGGCTCGGCGCAGACCACGGTTTGGAAGGGGGGGATCAGGCATCTGGGTTTAAATATAGTGTGGGCAATCCGTCCAACGAGTGTAAATTAGGCCCATGACTGACAACTCTGATGGCTCTGATCCAGCGGATGAGGAATTCCCTATTGGCGATGGGACCGCCTCGACCGAGGCAGAGGTGACTTGTCCGTATTGCGGCGAAATCACCGAAATAGCCCTCGACCCGGGAAGCGGCAATGAACAGGAGTACGTCGAGGACTGCCCGGTATGTTGCCGGCCGTGGCAGGTGATGGTGAACTACCGGGGCGACGGTTCGGCCAGCGTGGAGCTGACCGCGCTGGACGAGGAATCCGACGAGTGAATGCACCCCTCAGGGATTCTTAGAAACGCCCGTGCAGTGAGGCCGGTTGACGGCGACCTCAACCACCACGACAGATACGGCCCTCGCGTGAGCGGGGGCCGTATCTGGATCGGGCCGATTCCGGTTGTTGCTGCTATTCGTACCGGAGTGCATCGATTGTATTGAGTCCGGCGGCGCGCCGGGCGGGCCAAAGGCCGAAGAAGAGGCCGACGACCACACTGAAGGCAAAGGCGACCAACACGGCCGTCGGAGAAATGAGCGTATTCCAGCCTAAGGACTCGGACATCCAGTACGCACCACCCGCTCCCACCAGAATTCCGACGACACCTCCCACCATACAGATTGCGATCGCCTCAATCAAGAACTGCAGCAAAATATTCCGTCGGGTGGCACCCATGGCCTTCCGAACCCCGATCTCTCGGGTTCGCTCGGTCACCGATACCAACATGATATTCATGATACCAATGCCACCGACCACGAGGCTGACCGCGGCGATACTCGCCAGCAGGACGCTGAAGGTCTCGGTGGTCTGCTGCTGGGTCGAGAGGAGTTCCTGTTGGTTGCGAATCTGAAAATCGTTGTCGCCGCCCGGGCGCATCTTGTGCTGCCGACGCAGAATTCGCTCGATGTCCACCATGCCCTGCTCGATCGGCACTCCGTCGGCCACCTTGATCGCCATGTCGCGCAACCGATCGGTGCCAAACACTCGGTACCGAGCCGTGGTAAGCGGAATCACGACCTGTTCATCGGGGTTCTGCCAGGAGCCTTGCGCTCCCTTTTCCGAGAGCACACCAATCACCTCGAACGGAATGCCCGCGATGAGGATCGTTTGATTGATGAGGGCGGCAGCGTTGACGTTCAGCATGGTCGGGACGCCGAACCCAACAACCGCGTACCGCTGTCCGGCCTTATCATCACCCGGGGTGAACATGCGGCCAAACGGCAACGTGTAGTTCCGCACTGTGACAAAGTGTGACTGGGTTCCGAGAATCGTGATGTTGAGATTTTGGTTCCCATACTTGACCGGCATCGACCGCTGCATCTCAGGCAACACCGCGGAAATGAGCGTGCCATCTCGGCCAAGCGCATCGGCATCATCCATCGTCAAACTGACTCGTTGGTCGGAAGCGCGACCCATCATGAACGACTGGCCCGGATACACGGTCAGCAAATTCGCACCTAGAGCTTGAATCCGGTCCTCGACCGCTTTCTGGGCGCCGGTGCCGAGCGCCACGACGGTGATGACGGCGCCGACGCCAATCACGACTCCGAGCATCGTGAGGCCGGCCCGAAGTTTATTGGCTCGCATACTCTGGAACGCGACTTTGATAGTCTCGCCGATGATCATGGACGTGCTCCTCCGGTCGCAGGGGGGCGGGCCGTCGTAGCGCCGGCGGCTGGTGTCTTCTGCATGCCCGGAACCGCCCCGCCCCCGGTCATGTTGGTGATGCGCTTCTTGAACTCCTGTTGCGACTGCACCAATCCCGCGCTGGGGAGGATGAGCACGGAATCGTTCGGGGTGAGCCCGGTCACGACCTCACTGTAGTCCAGGTCGGTGAGACCGGTGCGAACGTAGGTCGGTGTGGGCCTCCCGCCCCGACTGACAAAAACGATATAGTTGCCGCCAAACTGAAAATCATTGCTTTGGGCTTTGGGGGCACCGCCCCTTCCCCCACCACCGAATGACTGCCGGACTTGTGCCATGGTCGCGGCCTCCGCGGGCGTGAGCTGGCCGCCGCCGAACGCCTTGCGGAAGAGCGCACGAACCTGCTCCTCGGTTACTCCAGCGGGAAGGGGCACCACCCGCCCGTCTGGTGTCGTCATCGTATTTCCGGCCGGCTTGACTGGCGTGTGACTCTTGCTCGGGTCCGTGGAACTACTCTCGGTCGATCCGTTCCGGGCGGCATCCCGCTTGGCTTCCGCGGCCTTGAGGCCTTGTTGGAGATCGTTGTCGGCGATTCCCAGGACCTGCGCCGCCGAATTGACGTCCCGGGGAGTGCGAAGCGCGGCATTGGGAATGGCGAATACGCTGTCGCGCTTGCCGACGTGGATCTCCACATCGGTGTTCATCCCTGGCTTGAGCAGCCCATTCTGGTTCTGAATGCGGACCATCACGGGGAACATCGTCACGTTGTTCTGGGTCTCAGCCTGGGGTTCAACCTTCATGACTTCGCCCTCGAAGGGCTGGTTCGGATAGGCATTGACCGTGACCGTCACTCGCAACCCGGGCTTGATCTTTCCGATGTCGGTTTCGTCCACCAACGTGCGGACCTGGACCAAGCTGAGATCCGCCATCTTGAGCAGTACGGTCCCGCCACCCACGTCGCGCGTGGGCGACGAAATTACCTGACCACGCTCGACGCTCTTTGAAATAACTGTTCCGGTGATCGGCGCGAGGACACTGGTGTCTTCCATGGAGATCCGTGCGTTCTCGACCGCCACTTCCGCGCTGACGACATCGGCGCGCGCGTTGGCCACTGCCAACACCGCCGAGTCATGTTCCTGTTCCGTGATGGATTGTGACTTGAAGAGGTCGTCCGATCGCTTCTTCTGAGCCTCGGAGTTTGCGAGGCGAGCCTTGGCCACTTCCAGCTGTGCCTCGGCCTGGCTCAGGGTGTTCCGAGGTGTGCGTTGGTCCACTAACACCATGAGCGTGCCGCGTTTGACGACCTGGCCGGTTTCGACCTTCATATCGAGAATCTCGCCCGACGCTTTCGACTTCACCTCGACAACCGTGTCGGGCTGGACCACGCCGGCCGCTCTGGCAGACACGATAATGTTGCGTTTCCCAACCGGCACCGCTTGGTAGGCGACGGTGATCGGGGCGTCTTTGCATGCCACGAGAAACAGCGCACACAGGGAAGCTGGGATCCGCATCAGGCGTCTCGTTTCGTCTCGAAATCGCGCTCGACCCGGCCATCCTTGAGATGGACCTGGCGCCGGGCATGAGCCGCGATGTCATGTTCATGAGTGACCAGCACAATTGTTTGCCCTTCATCATGCAGGCGTTCAAACAACTGCAGGATCTCCTCGCTAGTAACCGAGTCTAGATTTCCCGTCGGTTCGTCCGCCAGGATAATGCTGGGGCGATTGACCAGAGCCCGGGCGATGGCCACCCGCTGCCGCTGGCCTCCGGACAGCTCATTCGGCTTGTGGCTCACGCGGGTGCCCAAGCCGACGCGGTCGAGCGCCCCCATCGCGGCCTCCCGACGCTCTTTGGTACCGACGCCGGCATAGATCATCGGCAGCTCGACATTTTGCAGCGCTGTGGCGCGCGGAAGCAGATTGAACGTCTGAAAGACGAACCCGATTTCCTTATTGCGAATGCGGGCGAGCTCGTCGTCGTGTAGCTCCGACACGCGGTAGCCGTTGAGCCAGTATTCCCCTTCCGACGGACTGTCCAAGCAACCGATCAGATTCATGAGCGTGGATTTTCCAGATCCTGAGGGTCCCATGATCGCGATGAATTCGTTCTTGCGAAGAGTGAGATCCACACCGCGAAGGGCGTGAACCGTTTCGCTTCCCATCACGTAATGCCGGTGGAGATTGCGCACCACGATCACGGCATCCCGGGGAACGTCCGGAGGCAGCATCGCCATGCGTTCCGCGGTATCGGTTATCGTCGTCATAGCGGTCTCCCAATCAAAGCCTGAATTTGCGCCCGCGCCCGGAGGTAGTCGAAGCGAGCATTCACCGCGTTGACCTCGGCTTGCCCGAGCGCTTCCTGCGAGGTGAGCACATCGACAATCGTAGCCACACCAAGGCGATACCGTTCCTGTTGAACCCGGAGGTCTTCGGTGGCCGCCACCACACTGGTCCTAGTGATGGAAATCCGCTCTTTGGCCGCATCGAGCTCGGCCAAGTGTTGAGTCATCGCCGCGACGACTTGGCGTTTGGTGTCGGCCGCAGTGGC
>JANYKV010000099.1 GCA_025358055.1 Gemmatimonadota bacterium | reverse complement strand
CATGGCGACCGCGCGGCTCTCGATCGGGTTGTCGCAACAGAACGAGTTCAACGGCGGACTGGGGCTCGAATCGCGGGCGGGCCGACACCATCCGGACTGCGCCATCGGGACGAGCAGTACGGAGTCGCCTGGCCTTTGGATGGTGACCGCGCGGGGCGCCAACGCCGGCGAAGTCGCGGATTGCGCCAACGAAGTCGCGGAGGAATTGACCCAGGGGAAGAACGGAGACGTGTTGATCATCGACCGCGCGATTCCGGCGGTGCGACCAGTCCGGCCGAACGGCCCGTTGGCCTTCGCCGTCGGCGCGTTGGCCGTGGTGGCGCTGGTGCTGCCCGGATTGTATGTCGGATCGGGCCGTCGCGGTGCCGCGGTCGGCACGGCGCCGGATCCGCGGATAGCGTGGTGGGTCAAGGGCGCGTTCGTGGTGTCGGCTTTTGGAATTCTCTTCGGACTGATCTCGGCGAAGGCGCGGTATCCCTTGGGTTCTTCGGTTCCCGAAATCCCCATGGTTGTGCCATCCGCACCCATTGCGGAGCCGACATCGCTTCGCATCTGTTTGGCGCACAAAGGCTACCTCTGGATCGATGTGGAGACCCAGGGCCGTGCGGCGCACGGGAGCAAGTTCGACCAAGGGATCGACGCCAACCTGCGGATGGGACGGCTCCTCGCCGCCCTGGACCGACTCGAGCGAGAACTCCGTGCCCGTCCGCCGCACCGGCTCGTTGGGCCACCCTCGCTTCATGCCGCCACTCTCCGGGGTGGCACGGGGCTCAGCACCTACTCGGCATCCTGCCTCCTCCAGATCGAGCGACGGACGGTACCGGGCGAAACCGAGCCCCAGGTCATGGCCGAAATCCAGTCGATTGTTGATCGCCTGTCCGGCGAGGATCCGAGCTTCAAGGCGACGGTGAAGGCGTTTTTCGTCCGTCCTCCGTTCGAGGTCGGGCCGGAGGCACCGGTCGTGGGGTCACTCCGCGATGCGGCCACGGCCGTCCTGGGCGCGGAGCCTCCCATGGTTGGGGATACGCCTTGGATGGATTCCGCCTTGCTGGCCGGCGCTGGGGTCGAAACCGTCGTGTTTGGTCCGCACGGCGCCGGGGCGCATGCCGCGGAGGAATGGGTGGACATCAAAACCGTCGAGGACACCGCGCGGGTCCTCGCCGAGACGGCTATCAGATATTGCGGAACGTGAAGCGCAGGATTTCTCGGTGGTAGTCGCTCGAATTCAGCGCCAAGGAGGTACTCGAGTGCCACATGCGAAGACGAGCGGGATTGCTGGGCTGCTCCTGCTCATCGGTTTGAGCCCGCTGGCAAGCCAATCCGAAGCTGTCGTCGCGCTTCGGGGCGCCGTCATTCACACGGCGGCCGGAGCACCGATCCCGAACGGCGTGATCGTGGTGACAAACGGCAAGATCACGGCGGTCGGTGCGGATGTGGCAATTCCGTCAGGTGCAAAGATCTATGACGTGGGTGGCAAAGAGATCATCCCCGGCATGTTGGATAACCATTCGCACATTGGTGCGCTCAGCACGGACCTAAACGATTTCCCGATGGTGGTCGGGCCGCAACATCGATTCATCGATGCCCTCAATTTGGAGGACAAGGACTGGGGCGAGGCCGTCAAAGGGGGGGTGACCACTATCGTCACCGGCCCCGGCAGCGGGGAGAACGTGAGCGGCGAGGCTGTGGTCATCAAGACGTTCGGTGCCGACCTCGGGAAGCGGCTGCTGTTGGAAAAGGGCGGAATGAAGTTCGCCATGGGGCCGAAGTCGCGCGAGCGGTACCCCACGACCTCCATGGGGGTGGCCGCGAACCTTCGGGCTTACCTCATCAAGACCAAGGAGTACACGGCCGCCGCCAAAAAGTGGGATGACGACGGAAAGAAAGGTACCCCACCCGCCCGCGATCTGGGCTTTGAGGCGATGGCCGACGTGCTCGCGCACAAGAGCTATGTGCGGGCCCACGTGCACAGTGCCACCGACGTGATGACTTTGCTCCGGCTCAAGGATGAGTTCGGGTTCGATCTTACGCTGCACCACTCCACCGAGGCGTACAAGGTCGCGGCGGAGGTTGCTAAACGACATGTGAGCGCGGTCGTGCTCCCACTCGGCGACCGGATCGGGCTCACCGAGGATGCGATGGCGGGGCCCTACGTCCTCTGGAAGGCGGGAGTGAAGATCGCCTTCCACACAGACGCGCCGGTGATCAGCCAGAAATGGCTTCGACTCTGCGCGGCGCTCGCGATGCGCTATGGTATTCCGGAGGAAGAAGCCCTCAAGATGGTCACCCTCAACGCCGCGGAGATTGCTCGGGTGGGATCGCGCGTGGGCAGCATCGAGGTTGGGAAGGACGCGGACTTTGTCGTTTTCAGCGGACCCTGGTACGAACCGAAAAGCCGAGTGGATCTCGTCTTTGGCGACGGCACGGCAATTTACGACCGCACCCTGGAGGAGAAATGACCATGCCATGGAGAATTCTCCTCACGCTGGCGCTGGGTGCTGGGACCTCGGTGAAAGCTCAGGAACGGGCGATCGTCATCCGCGGCGGCATCGTCATTACGATGGCCGGTACCAGGATTCCGAACGGGACCGTGGTGATGCAAGGCGGGAAGATCGTCGCGGTCGGCGCGAACGTCTCGACCCCTGCCGGCGCGGACATCGTTGACGCCACGGGCAAGTATGTGATGCCAGGGATCATTGATGCGGCCACCCATATCGGCTTGGGCGGCAACGATCTCAATGAAGGCAGTGATCCGATGACGCCGCAGTCGCGAGTCATCGAGGCGTACAATCCCTTCGGAGAATTCGGCGGTGGGAAGCCCGGCCCCCTCCGCAATCACGAGAATCTATCTGGCGGGGTCACGACGATGTACGTCGCTCCGGCCGACCGTGCGGTCCTGGGCGGGCAAGGCGTGGTCGTGAAGACCGCCGGGCCCAATCTCGATGGCGTAATTCTCCGGGAGCCGGCCGGTCTCAATATGGTGTTAGGTGAGCCGCCCAAGGAGGTCGCCCGCTCCAAGAACCGCGACCCATTCACCCGGATGGCCGAAGTTGCGATGCTGCGGCAGCTGTTCATCAAAGCGCAGGAATATCAGAAGGCCAAAGGCCAGAATTCTGCCCTCCCGCGTGATCTCGGGCTCGAGGCGGTCGGACGCGTCCTCACTCGCGAGATTCCGGCACGCATTGAAGCCAACACCTCCGGCGACATTCGTTCCGCCCTCCGGCTCTCCCAGGAGTTTGGGTTCGATCTGGTGGTCGACGGCGGGGCCTGGGCCTACCAGATGCGCGAGGAGCTCGCATCCCGAAAGGTGCCGGTGGTCCTCGGCCAAATGACGACGCCTTTCGTGAGCAATGAAGAAATACCCGATCGGACCGACTACCCCACGGTCGATGAACGCACCCCCGCTCGGCTCCTCAGCGCGGGCGTGAAAGTGGCCATCGCGACCTTCAGCGCCTCGTTCGGGTCGCTCGCACCGGGCGGACAGGGGAAATGGTTGCTGATCGATGCGGCGGTGGCCGGAGGATACGGCATGTCGGATGAGGACGTGCTCCGAGCCGTCACCATCAACGCCGCGGAAATCCTTGGCGTGGCAAATCGGGTCGGGAGCTTGACCCCTGGGAAAGATGCTGATGTTCTGGTGTTGAGCGGAGATCCGTTGAGCATCAAGACCTGGGTGGAGCGAGTCTATGTCAACGGCGAGCTAGTGCATGAGAAAGGGAAGATGGAGAAGCAATGAGGCTCCTGGCGGTTGAAATCTGAGAGGGTCGGGGTGTGAGGTCAGCGTTTGAACCCTAAGCCAGGATCGCTAACAACCACGATGAATGTTCAATCGCGCTGTATGCCGCTCACTCGGCTGGGTTACTGGTGCTACCGGATGCGCACTGCCGCGCCCGATCCGCCGGTTGGCCTTGCCTGGGGCCATTAGCCGCCGCTTGGCGCTCGCGGCGGTCTTTCCTTGAGCGGAATTCACTACGGGAGAACTTTGCTATGGGCATTCATCGCGCGGAAGTCATTGGAAGCATGTTGCGTCCGTCCAGCCTGTTGCTGGCTCGGGACGGAAATGTGGCGGGACGAGTCAGCGACGCCGAGCTCCGGCGCATCGAAGACAAAGCGGTTGACGAATGCATTGCGATCCAAGAGCGCACCGGCGTCGATGTCGTGACCGACGGCGAGATGCGCCGCAATGTCTTCTCGAGTCAGCTGGCGCAGTCGGTCGAAGGATTCGATTCCATCTCGGGCAACACGGTGGATTGGTTCACCATGGAAGGAAAAAAGCAGTCGAGTCCGGTCACCGTCGGGCTCGTGAGCAAAATGAAGCGGCGCCGCCACCTGGGTTCAGAGGAGTTCGTCTACCTCCGCGCCCGCACCAGCCTGCCGATCAAAATGACGTTACCGAGCCCCACGATGTACGCCTACTACTGGGTACCGGGCATCTCCAACGCGGCCTACCCCTCGACCGACGCCTACATGGCCGATGTGACGGACATCCTCCGAGATGAGGTGCGTGAGCTCTCTCGCCTCGGTTGCACCTACGTGCAATTTGACGCCCCCGAGTTCGGAATGGTCCTGGATCCCCATCAACAGGAGTGGTTCGCCCGGAAGGGGTTCGAGGCCAAACGGATGGTGCATGACGGCATCGATATGATGAACGCCATCATGAAGGGTCAATCGCATATGACCTTTGGCCTCCACGTATGCAGGGGCAACGATGCGAACCGGTACATGGCCAAGGGCAGCTACGCATCCATTGCGGAAGAAATTCTTCGGCGCACCCATGCGCGGGTGCTCCTTTTGGAGTACGACGACGAGCGGAGTGGCGACTTCGAGCCACTCAAGATGACCGGT
Organism: Gemmatimonadota bacterium; assembly: GCA_025358055.1. GTDB lineage: Bacteria > Gemmatimonadota > Gemmatimonadetes > Gemmatimonadales > GWC2-71-9 > JANYKV01. The sequence goes on along the minus strand of JANYKV010000099.1, from coordinate 34,287 downwards.
GAGGACAAGGTCGTGGTACTTGGCCTGGTGACGACGAAGAACCCGCGCGAGGAGACCGCCGAGGAGCTCCATGCTCGCATTCGTGAAGCCGCGAGATATGTGCCCTTGGAGCGGTTGGCCTTGAGTACCCAATGCGGATTCGCCTCGGTGGCGAAAGGGAACAACATTCCGTTCGAATTGCAGGACCGGAAGCTCGCACTCGTCGCCCGGGTGGCTCGCGAGGTGTGGGGGTAAGGCTTCCCTCGCTGCGCACGCCCGGGGTCAATCAACGAAGTCGTTTCTAACGAGGCACTGGTCTATGAAAATTGCTCTTCGGTGGTCGAACGTGCCAGTCAGTTTGGTTCTGGGCACCCTGCTACTTCCCGCCCTTCCGCCGTCCCGCCTTCGCGCCCAGAGTCCCGACACGACGTGGGATGTCACGAAGCCGCGCGGAAAGACCCGGGAGATCGACTTCACGACCCGCGAAGGTACGTGGATGTCGCTCGACATTTCCCCGGGCGGACAGTGGATTGTCTTCGATCTTCTGGGCCAGGTTTACCGGGTTTCCGCCGCCGGGGGCGAGGCGGAGTGTCTCACGCAGGACAGTGGAATCGCCATCAACATCGAGCCGAGGTTTTCTCCGGATGGCAAGTCGATTGCGTTCATCTCCGATCGCAAAGGTCAGAACAACCTCTGGGTGATGGACGCGGACGGAAGGAATCCGAAACCGGTGTATCTCGATCCGGCGGTCCGGATTGAATACCCCGTGTGGAGCGCGGACGGCCAATACATCATTGCCGGCAAACGGCAGGGTCTCATCTCCCGCTCCATCGCGATGTTCTATCGCGGCGGCGGCAAGGGGACGGAACTGATCAAGTCAGAGCCGGGTAAAGCGGTCGGGAAGGCGGCGGTGTCGACGGACGGGCGGTATGTCTACTACGACATCTTCACGGGCCGGTTCACCGGGGAGTACGGCAAAGACGACTTGCTGAGCGGGACCCAGCAGCTGCGCCGCTTCGATTTGGAAACCGGCGTCGAGAGCGCCATCACCGCGGGGGTGTCGCGACAGCAGGACCGAGCGACCAGTGGTAGCGCCTACGCTCCGGAGCCCAGTCCCGATGGTCATTGGCTCGCGTTCATTCGCCGGGTGCCCGATGGCACCTTCTCGTGGAAAGGGCACAAGTTTGGGCCCCGTTCCGCGCTCTGGCTCCGGAACCTCGAGACGGGGTCCGAGCGGTTGCTGATGGATCCGGTGGAGCTGGACATGGCGGAGGAGGGCATCCCGGTCGATGGCAACTACCCGGGCTACCGCTGGGTCGGTGACGGCAAAAGCATCCTCATCACGCAGGGCGGGAAGATCCGACGGGTTGACGTCGCCAGCGGCCAGGTGTCCACCATTTCCTTCTCGGCCCGAGTCCATCGGACCATTTCGGAGCAGGCCTGGGGCTCCTTCAAGCTGAGCGACGGACCGGTGGAGGTTCGCTTCACTCGATGGCAGTCCGTGTCTCCCGACGGCCGTCAGGCGCTCTTCCAGGCGGTGGGTCGCGTGTGGATCATGGATTTGCCCAACGGACCTCCCCGGCGGGTTACGCCGGCCGGCTTTACGCCGCTCGAATTTGGTCCGGCATGGTCGCCGGATGGGCGATGGGTCGCCTTCACGAGTTGGGACGATGCGAATCAAGGTCAGGTCTATAAAGTGGCTTCGTCTGGGGGCGCTCCGGTTCAGCTGACGCGGTCCGCGGGGGAATACTTGAACCCGGCCTGGAGCCCGGATGGACAGTCGCTGGTGGTTGTACGGGGTCCTGGGGCAACCAGCCGGGCCAGCACGCTCGACCGGAACCCGTATTGGGAATTGATCCGGCTCGCGGCCGGAGGCGGCGATGGAGACCTCCTGGTCCAAATCGCTCGGACCAATGGCTTCGCGCAGGTAGCCCGGCCGTCCTTTGGCCCGGGAGAGCGGGTCTTCTTCACGGAGCTCAGGTCGGTCCCCAACCCGACCACCCCGTTTCTGAACGTGACCGTCGGGGAACTGAGCTCGGTAAAGCTGGATGGCAGCGACCGCCAGGTACACCTCCGCGCGGAGTATGCCGACGACATCACGCCTTCTCCGGACGGTAAGTGGGTCGCGTTTGCCCAAGCCGGCGATGTGTTCGTGGCCCCGTTTGCCTATCGGCGCAACGGCGGGAGCATTCCGCAGGTCAGTAAGAACGGCGGCGCGACGACCGTGACCCGCCTCACGAAGGAAGGTGGACTCTTCCCGCGGTGGCGGAACAATTCGACGATCGACTTTGGGAGCGGCAACCATTTGTATAGTCACCTCGTTGCCACGGGCAAGACAGATACGCTCGTGGCTCACCTGACCGTGCCGCGGGAGCTTCCACCCGGTTCGGTGGCCCTTACTGGGGCGCGGATCATTCCCTTGGACCACCAGAAGGTCATCGAGCACGGCACCGTGGTGGTCAAGGCAGGGCGGATCACCTGTGTCGGGTCCTGTTCCATCGCAGGCGTGGACCGAGTGATCAATGCCTCGGGAAAGACCATCATCCCCGGCTGGATCGATATGCATGCGCACCATCACCGGGAGCACGAAGGAATCACGCCGGCGCACAACTTCGAGACGGCGGTCTACCTCGCGTATGGGGTGACGACGACGCTCGATCCGGCGGCATGGTCTCCGGAAGCTTTCTCGAGCGCTGAGCTGATCGAGGCGGGCCCCATGATCGGGCCGCGCGTGTTCGCGACGGCGGAGAACATCACGAGCGGAGACGGTACCGGGACCAACGACCTCGTAAGCCTCGATGCCGCCCTCAGAGAAGGGGCCCGGCGAAAGGCGTGGGGCGCGGTGTCGCTCAAGCAGTACCTGCAGCCCACTCGCTATCAACGCCAATGGGTTGCCGAGGCCGGGCGCCAATTGGGGTTGATGGTGACCGCGGAAGGCAGCATTGATCTGCCGCACAAGCTCAGCATGGCCATGGACGGCCACTCCGGGTTTGAACATGCAACGGCCCTCCTCCCCATGTACGGCGACGTCACCACCTTCCTCGGCAAAGCCCACACGGTGAATTCCTACACCGGATTGGTCGCAGGGCCGGGGCCGTGGAACGAGGAATACTTCTGGCAAGAGAGCGACATCTGGAAGGACCCCAAGGCGCAACGGTGGATCCCGTGGCGGGAGCTCATCCCGCATAGCCGGAGTCGCATAATGCGGCCGGCGACCGACTACCCGCTCGGTATGATGAGCCAGGTGATCGCGGACGTCATTGCCGCTGGCGGATTCGGCGCAATGGGCTCGCACGGCCAGGAGCACGGCCTAGGGTCGCACTGGGACGTCTGGATCGCGGCGCTGGGGATGGGCAATATGGGAGCGCTGGAAATGGCCAGCATGCACGGCGCCATATTCCTGGGGATGGAGAAAGATTTAGGTTCCATCGCGCCCGGGAAGCTAGCGGACCTGATGGTCCTGAACAGCAACCCGCTCGAGAATATCCGAAACACCGTCGACCTCAAATACGTGATGAAGCAGGGTATTGTGTACGACGCGACTTCCCTCGACGAACTCTGGCCGCGGGCCCGCAAGTTCGGCGACTACTACTGGTATGTCCCCGAGCTCTACCGGGCGGATGACAAGCCGATCGATGTGTGGGACCGGAAGTGAAGAACACGAACGGTGGGACGAAGCGAAGGAACCAGGCAGGTGGTGGGACCCTACTCACAATGCCATTGCGCAAGAACGAGGCCCGACAATCATGACGACAGTCTTTCTTATGGTGCGGAGGTCGACGACGCTGCTCCTTGGCGCAGGCGTTCTGTCCGCCTTCCCACTTTCCCGCCTTTCCGCCCAGGCTTCGGACACGTTGTGGGACGTCACGAAGCCCCGGGGCCACACCCGTGATATCGACTTCAAGGTCACCGAAGGGACGTGGACCCAAGTCGACGTCTCACCCGACGGCCAATGGGTCGTGTTCGATCTTCTGGGCCAGATCTATCGCGTGCCGGCGGCCGGCGGGGACGCCGAGTGCCTCACGCAGGACAGTGGGATCGCGCTCAATTTCAACCCCCGGATTTCACCCGACGGGAAAACGATTGCGTTTATCTCGGATCGGAAGGGCCAGAACAATCTCTGGACGATGGATTTGGACGGGAAGAATCCGCACGCCGTCGCCATCGAGCCGACGTCGCTGATGCGTTCCCCGGTGTGGACCGGAGACAGCCAGTACATCATCGTGCTGAAGACCGTCGGCTTCGCCTCGCGCAATCTGGTGATGTATCATCGGAATGGCGGGGCGGGGGTCGAGGTCGTGAAGGGCGAAGTGGGCCGAATGCCCTCTCGGCCGACGACGTCGGCCGACGGCCGATTTCTCTACTACGATCTCTACACCGGCAAACCGACCGGTTTCTGGGGCCAGGAAGATGTCCTGAAGGGTACGATCCAGGTGTACCGCTATGACCTCAAGACTGGTGAAGTTCGCCCGATCACCGCGGGCGAAGCTCAGCAGCAAGACCGCGCGACGAGTGGCGGCGCATATGGTGCTGAGCCGAGTCCCGATGGCCGCTATGTAGCGTACATGCGGAAGGTGCCGGGCGGGACTCTTAACTACAAAGGACAAAAGTTCGGCCCGCGTTCCGCCCTTTGGATCAGAGACCTCCGGAGCGGCTCGGAGCGGCTCCTCATGGACCCCGTGGAAATGGATCTCTCCGAGGAGAGCATTCCAATCAATGGGACCTATCCCGGGTATCGGTGGGTGGCGGACGGCAAGAGTATCGTGCTCCATCAGGGCGGCAAGATTCGCCGAGTGGATGTGGCGTCGGGACAGGTCACCACCATCCCATTTACGGCTCGAGTGCACCGGATTGTGTCCGAGCAGGCTTGGGTCAAGAACAAAGTTTCCGATGGACCCTTCGACGTCCGCTTCATCCGCTGGGCCTCCGCATCGCCGGATGGACGGACCCTGGTGTTTCAAGCTTTGGGCCGGATCTACCTCAAGGATCTCCCGCGCGGTACTCCTCGGCGACTCACGTCCGGCGATTTTGCGCCGTTAGAGTTCCAGCCGGCCTGGTCACCGGATGGTCGGTCGATCGGGTTCACGACTTGGGACGACAAAGACCGTGGTGCCCTCTATCGGGTGAGTGCAACTGGCGGGACTCCAACCAAGCTGACGCGCGATCCGGGCGAGTACCTGAATCCGACGTGGTCCCCGGATGGGAGCGAAATCGTGGTGGCGCGCGGCTCCGGCGCGACGGCCCGCGGATCGAGCCTCTCCCGGAATCCCTTTTACGACGTGGTTCGCCTTCCGGCCAACGGTGGCGCCGAAACCGAGATCGTTCCGGTCGTGACGGCCGGGGGCCAGTTCGGACCCACGAGCAGCGAGATCCGGCCGACCATCGGGACCAATGGACGCCTCTACTACGCCGTCTCCAAGATCTTTGGACCGGGCGACGGGCTCCGCCCGCTCACTGGCGTGGAACTCGTCTCGGTCCGAATGGATGGCACCGATCGGAAGGTCCACGCCAACGTTCGGAATTCGGATGATGCCGTTGTCTCTCCCGATGGGCGCTGGGTGGCCTTCAACCAAGGCAATAACGTATATGTGACGCCGCTGCCGGTGGGCGGGTCCGGCGACGTGACGCCGCTCATCGCGAAAAGCGGGGGGGCGTTCAATCCGGCGCCCGTGACGACCGAGGGCGGACTCTATCCGCGCTGGAGGAACGCCACAATAGTGGATGTTGCCAGCGCGGACATGTTTTTCGCCTACGATGCCCTCACGGGAAAAACCGATACCGTCAAGGTCAAGTTGACTTCCCCGCGGGCACTGCCCTCGGGTTCGATCGCTCTCACCGGGGCCCGGATCATTACGCTCGACAACAAGCGGATCATCAACGGCGGAACCGTGGTGGTGAAAGGGGGCCGGATCGCATGCGTTGGCGCATGCAGTACGGCCGGTGTGGACCGGGTCGTCAATGCCTCGGGGAAGACCATCATTCCGGGCTGGATCGACATGCACGCGCATCACCATCGGGAGCACAATGGGATGATGCCGCGTCAGGATTTCGAAAGCGCGATTTACCTGGCCTACGGGGTCACCACGACCTCGGATCCGTCCACGAGTTCGACCGCGGCGTTCCCGACCGCGGAGTTGATCGAGGCGGGGGAAACAGTGGGTCCGCGCGTCTTCAGCGTGGCGGAGGCGCTCACCGATGGGGATTCACCGGGAACGAACGATGTTACGAGTCGGGATGTCGCCCTAAAGGAAGTGAAACGGAGGATGTCGTGGGGGGCGATGCTCCTGAAGCAGTATCTCCAGCCGACGCGCCAACAACGCCAGTGGGCCGTGGACGCAGCACGGGAACTGGGTCTTAGGGTGACCGCCGAAGGCAGCATGGATTTGAACCACAAAATCAGCATGGCGATGGACGGCCACACCGGCTTCGAGCATCCGACGGTGCAGGCGCCCCTTTACTCGGATTTCACGACGTTCCTGGGCAAGACCCGCTCGGTGTATTCCCACACGCCGATCGTGAGTGGGTTTGCGGCATGGAATGAAGAGTACTTTTGGCAGGAGAGCCCCATCTGGCAAGATCCCAAGCTCCAGAAGTGGGTGCCGTGGCGACAACTGATTCCCCACACCCGCCGGTTCATCTTCCGGCCGGTGACCGACTACTCGAAGGATATTCTTGCCCAGGGAGCCGCGGATGTGATCGCCGCCGGTGGCTATTCAGCCGTGGGCTCTCATGGCCAACAACCCGGAATCGGGAGTCACTGGGACGTGTGGATGCTCGCCAAGGCCACCGGCAACCTGGGGGCACTCGAAGTTGCCAGCGTGCATGGAGCCATCTTCCTCGGGATGGAAGACGACCTAGGCTCAATCACGACCGGCAAACTGGGGGATCTCATGGTTCTCAACAGCAATCCGCTCGATAACATCCGCAATACCGCGGACATCAAATACGTCATGAAGGGCGGGGTGCTCTACGATGCGCTCTCGTTGGATGAAATCTGGCCCAACGCGAGAAAATACGGCGACAACGCCTGGTACGTGCCGGAAATGTACCGCGTCGATGAGAAGCCGGTGAATACGTGGGACCGGCGCTAACCCAGCCGCCGGCAAGGTGGGGGAGGCCCGGTCGCCTAAGCCGTTGCGGTACTTGCGCTTTTTGGAACAGAGGTCGTAATTTCTATCCGGGTGCGGCGGCACCTTCTTCCCAGCACAATTGCCTCGATACAAGCCTTGTTTCATCCTAGTTTGGAGAACTCTTCTATGATCCATCGTTTGGCGTCCACCTTGCGGCGAGCAGTTCATGCGGCGGGTTCCGCGGGGTTGGCTCTCGCCATAGTGAGCTGGCTCGCGCCGGCGGTCCACGCACAGGCCGGAACGGTTACCGGAACGGTGGTCGAGGCGAAGACCGCTCGACCCTTGGTGGCGGCTCTGGTTCGGGCGGAAGGCACCGACATTCGCACGACCACAAATGCCCGGGGACAGTTCACTCTTGCGGGCCTCACCGGAACAACCGTTCGGGTGACCATCGGGCACGTCGGCTTCCAGCCGCGGACTCAGGATTTGACAGTCGGTGGAAACGCCATCCGGATCGAGCTCGACGAGCTGGCCGTCAAGCTGGACGAGATCGTCGTTACCGGCACCGTGGGCGAGGCCCAACAGCGGAGTCTCGGCAACGCCATCGGGCGAGTCGATGTTTCCAACACGGTGGTGGTCGCGCCGCCCGCCAAACTTCAGGACATGCTGTCGGTCAACGTGCCTGGGGTCCGGGTCATCCGCGCGAGCGGTTCCATCGGCTCGGGCGGCATTACCCGGATCCGCGGGACCGGAAGCCTCAGTCTTTCCAATGAACCGCTCCTCTATGTCGATGGCGTTCGGGTATACAACGAGGCCGCTGTCTTGACCGAAGGATTCCAGACCTTCAGCGGGGAGTCACCCTCGCGGATCAACGATCTGAACCCCGAGGAGATCGAGTCGATTGAGGTTCTGAAAGGCCCCTCGGCCGCAACGATCTACGGCACCGAAGCGTCGAACGGGGTGATCCAGATCATCACGAAGCGAGGCAAGGCCGGGCGAGCGCAGGTGGAAACTCACATGGGCGCGGGGGCCAATTGGCTGTATGACCCCGAGGACCGGTACCAGACCGACTTCTACATGAAGCGGGACGGCAGTATCGCGGAATTCAACGTACTCAAATTCAACGCGGCGAAGGGCTTCCTCTCGCCGTTCGTGACCGGCCACCCGATGAGCGCAGGGGCAAGCCTCAGCGGGGGTACCGACAAACTCAGCTACTTCTTCGGCACGGATTTCAACCGCGACGAAGGGATGGTCAGTTACAACTCACAGAACAAATACAATGCTCGGGCGAACATCAACTACCGCTCCGCGGATGACAAGTTCAAGGTCGACTTGAGTCTCGGCGCGCTCCGCTCCAACCTTCACAGCGCGCAGGGTTTCCAGCCCATTACTACTTCTATCGTCTGGGCCTGCAACTTCAATGCGTGCGATCCCAATCCGGCTGATTCGCTGCACACGGGCTATAACGGTCCGGGGCACGGCTACCAATTCTATCGGCCCGAGGACTATTCCGAGGTCGCGGCCTACGACAACATCGACCGCACCACGTTCAGCATCAAACTCACCCACACGCCGGTCCCTTGGCTTCGGCACCACCTGACGGTCGGCCCCGACTTTGCGGACAATATCTCGTCCAATCTGGTCGACCGTCACGTCGGCGATCGCCGCCCGTTTTTCAGTGCGAGTGACGGTCAGAAAACCGGCAGGGAAACTCGGTCATCGTACCTAACAATCGATTATGGTGCATCGGCGGACTGGAACCCGACTTCCAACTTGGTGAGCACGACGTCGGTCGGCGCCCAGTACTACTATAAGCAGCTCACCAGCCTCTTTGGTCAGGGACTGGTCTTCGCCATCCCTGGTCCAGGCGACATCACGGGCGCCGCTCAGCGGACATCGATCGAAACGTTCCTCGAGAACAAGACCTTCGGGGTCTATGGGCAGGAACAGTTGAGCTGGAAGAACCGGAGGTTCTTCACCGCCGCACTTCGGGGGGATGGCAACAGCGCCTTCGGTAAGAGTTTCAAAGCGGTCTACTATCCCAAGTTCAGTGTCTCCTGGGTGGTCTCCGAGGAACCGTTCCTCGCCGGCAAGAGCTGGATCCCTCAACTCAAGTTCCGCAGTGCGTGGGGCCGCGCCGGCCAACAGCCGGATGTCTTTTCCGCGATCCGGACGTACTCGGCCCGAGTCGGACCCGGTGGACAGGGGACGGTATCCCCTCAGAACTTCGGCAATTCGGACCTGAAGCCCGAGGTGGGACAAGAATTCGAAATCGGCCTGGATGTTGGACTTCTGAAACAGAAGGTGGGCGTGGAGCTTACGTACTACGACAAAAAGATCAACGACGCTATTCTTTCAATCCCTCTGAAACCGTCGGGCGGCTTCCCCGGGTTCGAATTCGTGAACATCGGACAGACCCAGAACAAGGGGGTCGAGGTAGCTCTCGATCTCACACCGATTTCCGCTCGAAACGTCGGGCTGGATTTGCGGTTTACGCTGGCTAAGAACACCAGCAAGATCACCAGCATGGGAGGCTTACCGCCGGCGATCGTGTCCTTTGCTCAGCAGTTCAACGTTCAGGGCTTCGCGCCCAACTCATGGTTCTTGAAAAAGGTGCTCAGCTCGACCGTGGTTCATCCGGCGCATGAGGTGCCCTTTGGCACCAACATCATGTGCGAGGGCGGCACTGACTTAGGTTCCGGAAACGGTACCGTCATGCCGTGCGCCAATGCCCCCCGAATCTACGCTGGGCAACCCACCCCATCCTGGAGCGGGAGTGGCAGTGCTACGTTGACCCTCAACAAACGGCTTCGGATACTCGCTCTGGTGGACTATCTCGGTGGCAACACCACGGATGTCGGCGATGTCGGGTTTTCGCACATATTCTTCCTCAATACCAAGGCCGTTCTCACCGGCAACGACCAAATTCTCTCGGGGTACTACGGGTTGAGCAAGCAAGGATACGGCGGTGCTGGTGATGCGGCCGGCCTCTTCAACTCAGGCTTTGCGAGGCTTCGGACGGTGTCGCTCAGCTACGATCTTCCCGACCGTGTTGCTCGTTGGGTGGGCGCCTCGCGAGGGTCGTTCACCGTGTCAGGCGAAAATCTCGCGTTCTTGTGGCGGGCCCAAAAGGAATCGTACGGAACGCCGTGGATTGATCCGGAGATCCATCCCAATTTTGCGGGCGACGTGACGGGTTCCCAGGGTTACGTGCAGGAATCGTTTCCGCAAATGATGCGGGTGCGGGCTTCACTTCGCCTAACATTCTGATGACGACGAACGTCGTCGGGGAGAGATATCGTATGCGGACTTGCCATTCCATCGCGGGGCCGACTCGGCTCCGATACGTCGCTGCGAGCGTGTCGATTCTGATCGCCGGATCGGCACTCGGAGCATGTAGCAATCTTCTGGATGTCACCTATCCGGGCCGAATTCCGGCCGAGCAACTCAACGACCCATCTCTTGCGGCGGTCCTCGCGACCAGTGTCGTCGGAGACCTCGAGTGCGCGTACAACAACTATTTCTCTGGGGCCTCGGCCCATTCGGATGAATTCGAGGCCTCGAACGACAACGGCGCTCTTGCGAACGCCGGCGAGCGCAACATCACTGCCGACAACGATGACTACGCGATTAGTGGCTGCGAAGCATCCACCGGCAACTTTGGTCTCCAGGTACCGATGCACACCGCCCGGTTCCAATCCGAGGATGTTTTCAAACGACTCGCGGGCTGGACCGACGCGCAAGTCGAAGGTCGAGTGGGGCTCCAGGCCAAGGTGCGTGCATACGGGGCCTATGCCTATACTTTCCTCGGAGAGACCTATTGCGCGGTGTCCTTTGACGGCGGGCCGTCACAGCCTCCGGCCGCCTCGCTGACGCTCGCGGTCCAGAAATTCAAAGAGGCCGTCACCTTGGCTACCCAAGCGGGGGCCGGGAGCGAGGATATCGTCAATATGTCGAACGTCGGGCTCGCGAGGGCAAGCATGGACCTCAAGAACTGGGCGGACGCGGAGGCCTACGCGGCCAAAGTCCCGGTGGGTTTCGAGCTCATGGCGGATCGTGGCATCGAGAATGACCGGCGGTGGAACAAGATGCACTATCTCTTCACTCAGCTCGGCGCGTTTGTCATCTCGAACCCCTACCGAGCCATCAACGATCCCCGGCTCGGCTTCAAGGACCTGCACAAGGGCGCGTTCAACCCGGATATCGACCTGTGGGTGAACACCAAGTACAGCAGCCTCGGAGATCCAATCCGTTTGGCGAGCTACCGCGAAGCTCGGTTGATTCTCGCGGAAGCGAAAGCGGAGCAGGGCGACGTGACCGGTGCGATGGGGATCGTCAATGCGCGTCGAGCCGAGTTGGGTTTGCCCGATCTGACCGCGACGGATCAAACGTCCGCCGTCAACAACATCATCGACGAGCGACAAAAGGAGCTCGCGTTCGAGGGCGGGCACCGGCTCAACGATTTGCTCCGGAAAAATATCCCGTGGAAGGTGTCGGGAACCAAGAACCCGTTCACGGGTCGGCCGTATGGTGCCACCACCTGCTGGCCCGTGCCAACGAAAGAGACCAACGGCCATTGACCGCGATGTGCAGCGGTGGTTCGAGGCGGTAGATAGAAAGTGAAGATCCACGAGGAGCCGGCAGGATGGCTCCTCGTGGATCTTCGCACTGGAGCACAAGGGCCCGCCTCGGCGGGCGTTTGTTTTGCAACGGCGCAAGCCGATCGATCGACCCGCTGTTCTTTGGAGATGCCATGCTCGGCTTGATGATGGATTACCCGCTCACTCTCACGACATTCCTCGAGCGAGCGCGGCGCTTTCACGGGAAAAAGGAGATCGTGAGTCGCACCGCGACTGGCATTCACCGCTACACCTATAAGGACTATGTCCAACGGGTGGATCGGCTGGCCGGGGCGCTCAAAATGCTCGGTGTGAACCAAGGAGACCGGGTCGCGACGTTCGCCTGGAACAGCTTCAGGCACTTCGAGATTTACTTTGCGGTGCCGTGCATGGGGGCGGTGACGCATACCGTCAACGCCCGCCTCTATCACGATCAATTGGCCTACATTTTTAATCACGCTGGGGATCGGGTCGTGTTCGTGGATGCCTCGTTGCTCCCGGTCTTCGAGAAGATCCGCCCCCAGCTCAAGACCATCCAACACGTAATCGTGATGGCCGATGACGGAAAGCCCGTCGACCCCAAAGTCGGTCTCGACTACGAAGCGCTTCTCGCGGACGCGCCGGCGCATTTCGACTACCCGGTGCTCGATGAGCGGACGGCTTCCGGGATGTGCTACACTTCAGGCACAACGGGTCACCCGAAAGCTGTGGTGTACTCCCACCGCGCGATCGTGCTCCACACCCTCGCCGCGGCCACGACCGGTCTCTTAGGCATCGAGGAGGGAGACACGATTCTGTCGATCGTGCCCATGTTCCACGCCAATGCGTGGGGCCTCCCATATACCGCGATGATGGTGGGCGCCAAAATGGTGTGGCCGGGCCCCTTCTTGCAGCCGGCGGACCTCGCTCCGCTCATCGAGCAGGAACGAGTGACATGCATCGGAGGCGTTCCCACGATTATCGGGGCCCTGTACCAGTATCTGAAGCAGGCGCCGGGGAAACACAGCATGTCGTCGCTGCGCCGAGTGATAGTGGGCGGCTCGGCATGCCCACCGAATCTGATGATGGGGTTCAAAAACGACTTCGGAGTCTGGATTACCCACGCGTGGGGTATGACGGAGACCACCCCTCTCGGAAGTGTCTGTGTCCTCAAGAGCACCTTTGCCGGCTTGCCGCCCGAAGATCAGTTTCGGATCCGACTCACTCAGGGACTACCCTCGCCCCTCGTCGAGGCGCGCATCATGAGCGAGGCCGGGCAAGAGTTGCCGTGGGACGGCGTCGCTTTCGGAGAACTACAGGTGCGCGGGCCGTGGGTCATCAGCGCGTACTTCGACGATCCCCGGAATGCCGAATGCTTCCAAGACGGGTGGTTCCGCACTGGTGACGTCGCCACCATCGACGGCGAAGGCTTCATCCAGTTAGTCGACCGAACCAAGGACGTCGTGAAGAGTGGCGGCGAGTGGATCTCGAGCGTGGAGCTCGAAAACGCCATCATGTTGCATCCTGACGTGCAGGAGGCCGCCGTGATCGGTGTGTACCACCCGAAGTGGCAGGAACGACCGCTCGCTTGTGTGGTCCCCAAAGAAGGCGCTACGCTCACCAGTGCGATGATCCTCGAGTTCCTCAAGGGGAAGGTGGCAACCTGGTGGCTTCCGAACGACGTCGTCTTCATCGAAGGAGTGCCCAAGACGAGCGTCGGGAAATTCGACAAGAAGGTCCTGCGAGAGCGCTTCAAAGCGCACCCGTGGCCGGAAGCCTGAACTCGAAGTAGCTGCTACTAAATGAGAGGACATCCTCATGAAAACTCACATCGGTCGCGCCCTCACCCTGTTGGTGTTGTCCGCCTGCAGCCCAACGGAGCCAGCGCCGACCAAGACGGAAATTCTGTGGGACACCTGGGGCGTTCCCCACATTTTTGCCCCGGACGATGCCGGCCTTCTCCGGGCCTTCGGATACGCTCAGATGGCCAGTCATGGGAATCTGATCCTCAAGTTGTATGGTGAAGCCCGGGGCCGGGCGGCCGAGTATTGGGGCGAGTCGCACCTCAGGGACGACCGCTACCGTGCGCACGATGGGAATTCCCGCCCGGGCAAAAAGCTGGTACGACCAGCAGACGCCCGAATTCAGGAAGGACCTCGATGCCTTCGCCGAGGGAATCAATCGGTATGCCGAACAGCATCCCGATCGCATTGCGGACAGCGTGAAGGTCGTGCTGCCGGTGTCGGGTGTTGACGTCATGGCCCATGCTCACCGGGTCGTACACTTCGTGTTCGTGTACGGTCAAGAACGCGCGATTCAAGCCATCGTCGGTCGCAAGCCGGCGGAGGCCAAGGCGGAGAAAGGGTCCAACACGTGGGCCATCGCGCCCGGTCACTCCGCCAGTCACCATGCGATGCTGCTCGCCAATCCCCATCTCGGGTGGTCTGATCTCTTCTTGTTTTACGAGGCCCAATGGGTAGCGCCCGGGGTCAACGCTTACGGTGCGGCGCTGGTCGGATTCCCCACTCCGGTCATCGCCTTCAATGACAGCCTCGGTTGGTCGCACACGGTCAACACCTACGATGGTGCGGACGTCTTCCGGCTGACAAAACAGGGGGATGGGTACCGGTGGGATGGCGGGGTCAAACCATTCGAACGGACCACCGAGGTGATCAAGGTCAAGCAGGCCTCCGGAGCCCTTCGGGAGGACTCGCTAGTGATACTGCGGTCCGTGCATGGTCCTGTCATCGCCGACTCGGGGAAGACCGCCTCGGCCCTCCGGGTGGCTGGCCTGGACCGACCGGGAATGCTGCAAGAATGGTGGGATATGGCGCGCTCTAAGAACCTCGGCGAATTCGAGTCGGCGCTCAAACGGCTGCAAATCCCGATGTTCAACGTGATGTACGCCGATGGGGCCGGCCATATCCTATACCTCTTCGGCGGCGATGTCCCCCGGCGCTCCCGAGGCGATGTGGCATATTGGTCCGGTACTGTTCTCGGCGACTCGTCCGCCACCCTGTGGAAGGACTATCTCGGGTACGAACAATTGCCGCGATTGATGGACCCTCCGACCGGCTGGCTGCAGAACGCGAATGATCCCCCCTGGACCAGCACGATTCCTAGTCGGCTAAATCCCGATAGCTTCCCTCGCTACCTTGCGCCAGTGAACATGGCGTTCCGGCCGCAACGATCGGCCCACATGCTCGCCGCGGATAGTAGCATCTCGTTCGAGGAGCTGGTGCAATACAAGCACTCCACGCGCATGGAGCTGGCGGATCGAGTGCTGGATGAACTGGTGGCCGCCGCTCGCAAGCAGGGCGGACCCGCGGCCAAACGGGCGGCCGACGTACTCGGGAAATGGGATCGGCAGGCAAACGCGGACAGTCGCGGGGCCGTATTGTTTATGGTCTGGGCTCAGGCCTACCTGACCTCGGCCAAGGCCTTCGCGAGCCCGTGGCGCCTCGATTCAGCCATCACGACTCCGCATGGCTTGGCGAGCCCAACCGAGGCGGTGAAGGCACTGGAGGCCGCGGCGAGCCAGGTCGAAAAATCGTACCAGGCCCTCGATGTTCCCTGGGGTGACGTCGTGCGGATTCGCTATGGTGGTAAGGACCTTCCTGGAAACGGCGCGCCCGGTGACCCCTACGGCGTCTTTCGGACCGCGTATCCGGTGCCGGACGCGGACGGCAAAATGCACGTCGCCGGAGGCGACACCTACTACGCCGCCGTCGAGTTTGGCCCGATGGTTCGCGCCAAGGTGCTCACCGCGTATGGGAACTCCACGCAGCCCGGTTCGAAGCACCTGGGCGACCAGTTGGAGCTTTTCGCCAAACAGGAGATGCGCGATGCCTGGCGGAGCCGCACCGACATTGAGGCCCATCTCGAATCCAAGGAAGATGTTCCATGACAAAACGCGCTGGTTGGGTTGCGTTGCTCCTGACTGTGGGTTGCTCGCCCAAAACACCGACTGCCACTGAGATTCTTTGGGACACTTGGGGCGTCCCCCACGTATTCGCCACCGACAACCCAAGCCTGTTCAAAGCGTTCGGGTACGCCCAGGCGACGAGCCACGCCAATCTCATCCTGAAGCTCTACGGCGAGGCGCGAGGGCGTGCGGCGGAGTATTGGGGCGAGCGGAACCTTCCCAACGATCGCTTCATTCGAACCGTTGGTGTGGGGGGCGTGGCCCAATCATGGTATGGGGGCCAGACTCCCGAGTTCCGCTCCTATCTCGACGCATTCGCCGCCGGCATCAATGACTATGCCCGACAACACCCGGAACGGATCGCCGACAGCGTGAAGGTCGTCCTCCCGGTAACCGGCCGGGATGTACTAGCCCATGGTGCGCGGATTGTGAATTTCCTCTTTCTCTTTTTCGATCAGGTTAAGCTACCGAAGACCATGTCAAACGGAGCGGAGTTCGGATCCAACATGTGGGCCATCGGACCCAAGCGCACGGCGAACGGGAATGCGATGTTGCTCCAGAACCCCCATCTGCCCTGGTCGGACCTATACCTTTTCTACGAGGCCCAGTTGGTCGGGCCGGACGTGAACATCTATGGCGCCACCCTCGTAGGCATGCCCACGATCGCAATCGGCTTCAACGATAGTCTCGGCTGGTCTCACACGGTGAACACCCAGGACGGGGCGGACGAATTTCGCCTGAACAAGAAGGGCGCCGGGTACCTCTACGACGGGGCGGTCAAACCGTTCGAGGTCTCCGTCGAGATTCTCAAGGTGAAGCAGGCGGACGGATCGTTCCGCGAAGACACTCTCCGGCTCAAGCGATCGGTGCAAGGCCCAGTGCTGGAAGAGGATGCCAACAGCGCGCTCGCGGTTCGGGTCGTGGGACTCGACGATCCCAAGGGAGCGGAAGCCTGGTGGAACATGGGCCGCGCCCGGAACCTGGCCGAGTTCGAAGGGGTCGTCAAACAGCTGCATATACCATTCTTCAATGTGATGTATGCGGATCACGCCGGTCACATCTATTACTTTTTCGGCGGGAAGACCCCGATCCGCTCCCGGGGCGACTTTGCCTATTGGACGCCGCCGGTCCGCGGCGACAGTTCGGCCACCTTGTGGAACGACATATTGCCGTACGAGAAGCTTCCGCACATCACTGACCCGGCCACCGGATGGCTCCAAAACGCCAACGACCCGCCGTGGACCGTGACCTGGCCGATGGTGTTCAGCCCAGATTCATTTCCGGCCTATCTGTCGCCACGCCACATGGCGTTTCGGCCGCAACGATCGGTCCAGATGCTCCTGCGGGATTCGGCGATGACGTTCGAGCGCTTGGTGAGCGACAAACACTCCACCCACATGGCGCTGGCGGACCGACTCGTCCCGGACCTCATCGCGGCAACACGCAAGCTTGGCGACGCCACGGCACGCCAAGCGGCGGATGTTCTCGAGAAATGGGATCGGGAGGCTCAGGCCGACAGTCGGGGGGCCGTCCTCTTCTATTTCTGGGTGGGCGAGTATTTCGGCAAGGCTGGTGGTAAGGCCTTTGCGCGGCCGTGGCGACTCGATGCGGCCGCCACGACGCCCGCCGGGCTGGGTGACCCGGCCCTTGCGGTAAAGTCATTGAGCGCCGCAGCGAGCAAGGTTGCAAAAGAGCACGGAGCGATGGACGTCCCATGGGGCGATGTCATGAGGATTCGAATGGCGGGGAAGGATTTGCCCGGGAATGGTGCGCCGGGAGACCCGTTTGGTGTCTTTCGGAACGCATACTACATCCCAGACAAGGACGGAAGGTTTAGAATCGTGGAGGGTGACACGTACTATGCGGCGATCGAGTTCAGCGCGCCCGTTCGGGCGAAAGTTCTATTGGGGTACGGCAACTCGAGTCAGCCCGGGTCGAAGCACCTCGGCGACCAAGTTGAGCTATTCGCGAAACAGGAGATGCGGGATCCATGGCGGACCCGCGCTGAGATCGAGGCTCACCTCGAATCGAAAGATTCGATCAAGTAGGTGGCCGCCCAAGGGACTGCGCCGGAGTCAATATCGGATCCGGCGCGCGAGCCAATAGAGGACCACCGCGTTGATCAAGCCCGCCGCGACGACCACCATCAGGCCCGAGTCATAGTTCGACGTGGCTTCCACCACCTTGCCCACCAGCCACGTCCCGCCGGCGCCACCCACAATCACCGCCAGACCGTTGTAAAGTCCGGTGGCCGCACCCACACGCTCGGGGGGAAGAAGGCGCTGCACGAAGGCAAACTCGGCCACTTGATAGGCGTTTTGGAAGAAGACCGACCCGGCCAGGAATACGAGAGTAATGCCCAGGCTGGAGGCGTGCGCGGCAAAATAGACGCTGATGCCGGCCACCCCGCACCCGAAGCTGGCAAACAGCGCTCGCGTGTTGCTTCGGTCGCCGAGCATTGCCCAGAACGGAATGGCAAGGGCGCCGACCCAATAGGGGACTGACGTCCACGTGCCTAGGCTCGCGAAATCGACGTGGCGGGCGTTGGATAGGTAGGTCGGAAGCCAGGTGAGGAGCCCGAAAACGATCACGTTACTCAGGCTCCCGGTCACGAGCAGCAACCAATAGTCGAAGCGGCGAAAAGGGGCGAGGGCGGACTCGGATGGCGCTTGCGACGGCGCGGGGGCGTAGGGCCCATCGTCGCGCACGTAGCGCAGAACCACCGGAAGCGCGACCAACAGGCCGGTCGCTCCGAGAACCAGGAACATGGCGCGCCATCCGAACTTCGTGATCAGCGGCACCATGAGGAACGGGCCGATGATGATGGCCGCTTGCGGGCCAAAGATCCACATGCCGTTGGCGCGGGAGCGTTCGCTCAAGGGAAACCAACGGCTCACGATGGCGCTGGACATCGGGAAGTGGATACCCTCGCTGATGCCGAGAATCAGGCGCAAGGCAATCAAAGCCGCGACAGTGCCCCCGAGGGGGGCGTTCAGGGCAGTACAAATGGAAAAGGCGACCACGGCGACCGCGATGCTCCGCCGGGGTCCGAACCGCTCCGCGAACGGGCTCAGGAACATGTTGGAGAGACCGTACCCGACGAAGAAGATCGAAATTAGCTTCGCGCCGTTTGCTCCGATCTCCGCCGTCGTCCAATGATGCTCCTCGGAGATCTTGGTGAGCGCGAAGGACATCCCCGATCGATCGAACCAATTGATCAGGGTCGTCGCGAGCAAAGCGAGCGGAATTCTCCACCGGATCGGGCTCAGCGCGGGCGAAGCCGAGGCGGCCAACGGCTATCTCCGCTCGACGAGCGGGAGCTCGATGTAGGATGGCGACAACTTAGAGCGCGACACGGAGAGGGTCGGTGTCCCTTCGCTCGGTAATCGCCTGAAGGTGTCCTTGTCCGCGCCCGCCAGAGCAACCCGCAGGCGATGACCCTTTTTGATCAAGACCGAGGTCGAGATCAAGCCGAAGTTGAGGGTCGCCTCTTTGCCGGGCAGGAGCGGCGCCGCGTCCTTCCTCCTGTATGTATGGTACGGAATGAGCAGGGGATAGGGGGGCTGCTCACCCGAGACCTTTCGATGCAAGGCACGGAGCTCTCCCTCCGTCACATAGGTGACTTTATCCCTTGCGTCGACATCTTCCAGGTACAGAAAGAAATTGCCGTCGGTGGCCGTGGATTTGACCGTGAGGCTGACAATCGCATTCCCAGTGATTTCCATGTCGCTGTCGAGCGGTGCACTGGTGTAGGTAAGTAGCTTCTTGTCCTCTTCGGATCGATCGGTGTAGACCACGGGCCCGCCGAGTTGGGTGTACCAGCGGTTTTTGGTTCCGGTGGTCGCGGTGAAGTCGATGGTGTAGTCGTCCGACCCGGTCGTCGCCGTGGGCACAGCTCTCCCGAGCCCATGGTCGGCGGACAGATACCATCGCTCCTTCTTGATGCCGGGTAGCGGCCAGACCTTGGTCGATTTCCATCGCTCTTCGCCCAAGGTGTAGTAGATCATCTTGGGCTCGCTGGTGGCGTTCTGCTTCCCCTTCACGTAATGATCAAAGAAGCACAGTGTCTCGCGATTCTGGACCTCACGGGATGGGTCGACTGGTGTGCCCGACGGCTGGTAGGGGCTGGCCATGAACCCCGCGCCATGGCTCCACGGCCCGATGAGCACATGCTGGGAGTTCTTCCAACTGCGATACCGCTCAATCACGCCGTCGCCGGTGCCGGCATCCAGCCAGCTCCCGATGCCGTAGATCGGAACCTGAGAGCGTTCGATGGCCGACTTATAGCGAAACGTCTCATAGGTGTCCGCGATGTCTTTCCATTCCGCGATCGTGTCATCGCGGAACATGATGTTCTTCGCGACCTCTTGGAGCTGCGGGTTTCCGTGATGCTCCTTGACGGCAGCCGCGAGCAGCGCGCCGGATTTGTCCTCATCCACTCGGCGCACGCCCTTGCCGTTCGGCGCATCGGCCGTGTTCATATCCAGGGCATGGACCATGACGCCCCAGTCATGCAGGATGAAATCGTTGATCACCCCACCCGGCTGAATGTTCTCCGTCCAGATGTCGAAATCCATCGATCGTGGGATGACCGCCTTCACAGCCGGGTTGTTGCTTGCCGCGACCAGCTGCGCCGTGTTCGCCGTGTAGGACGTCCCGATGCTTCCCAGTGCGCCGTTGGACCACGGTTGTTTGACGATCCAGGCGACGACCTCACCGATGTCCTTGACCTCCTGGCGCGACCAGGGATAGAACCAGGTTCCGAAGGACGCGCCAGTGCCGCGCACGTCGATATAGACCACGGCGTAGCCGTGACTCACCCAGAAGGCCTCTTCAGCGCTCGGCGGCGTTCCCTCGCCCGCCCGCCAGTATCGGGTGGAAATCAACACCGTGGGGAGGCGCGTCCCGGCCGGGAGCGCCTTCGGGAGGAACACATCCGCTGCGATCCGGACCCCGTCGCTCATCGGGAGATAGCGGGAGTACCGTTCAACGTCTCCATACGCTGGGATGGACGGACTTTCACACGCTCCAAAGACCACGCTGGACTGAGCGGACAGAGTTCCGCTGGTAAACAGCGAGGCCAGCGTGATTGGGACGGCGTATCTGAAGGTTGGCATGGGTGGTCCTCTTATCGATCGTGATAGATCGGATCTCGTTTCTCGACGAAGGCACGGATGCCTTCGGCCATATCCTCGCTCGAGAAGGTGGCGACGGCGGCGTCCACTTCGTATTGGAGCATTGCTTCGAGGTCGCAGTCGAACGTTCGTCGGAGCAGCTTCTTGCCGTAGCGAATGGAAATCGGAGCATTCGCGGCAATCGTGTTCGCGAGCTCCGTCGCCGCCGCAAGGAGGGAGGGTCCGGGGACGACCCGAATCGCCGCCCCAGCCGCATGAAGCTCGGCGGCGGAGACCGGTCTCCCGGTCAGAATCCACTCCATGGCCCGGGTTAAGCCCACGATCCGGGGGAGGTGGTAGAGGACCCCGTTGGTGACGTGGAGCCCGCGCCGGACCTCGGTAAAGATCAGACTCGCCTGGTCGGAGGCGATACAGAGGTCGCTTGCGAGCGCGAGTTCCGCCCCCATGCCGACCGCAACACCATTCATCGCGCAAATGATGATTTTGGGGTGGCCCACCATGCGCCTGGTCGCCTCCTGAAGTTCGACCAATACTCCATACGCTTCCTTCAGCGTGCTGGTGGCGGGGAGTCGCGAGTGCTCTTCCTTGAGGTCATCCCCACTGGAAAACGCGCGGCCGGCTCCGGTGAGGATGACGGCCTTTACCTCATCATCCTTGGCCGCCGTGTCCAGGTGCTGCAAGTACAACGTCACCATGCCCCGGCGCCATGCGTTGAGGACTTCGGGGCGGTTCAGGGTGATCAGGGCGATGGCCCCGCGCTTCTCGTAAAGGATGTCTGTGGCAGCCATGGTCTAGTTCCAGGTCTTGGTGGTGGCGTCGAAGGCCCCGATCCTTTGATCGGGCTTTTCAGCCAGGAGTTTGTGTTTCTCGACCCGCTCGCTGGGCGTGAGCGGAAAGCGATCCACGTATTCCACGTAGCGGGGCAGCTTGAACGCGGCCAGTTTCGTGCGGGCAAAAGCGAGAATGGATTCCGGAGGAGTCGTCTCCCTCGTATGGCCGGGTTGGAGGACGATGAAGGCCTTCACTTCCTCCCCGCGGAGGTCGTCGGGCACCGGGACGCACGCCGCCGCCGAGACGGCAGGGTGCTCGGCCAGCACGCCTTCAACCTCGACCGCGGCGATGTTTTCGCCCGCGCGCCGGATCATGTCCTTCAGCCGTCCGATCAGGTAGTAGTACCCGCGCGAATCGCGCCGGACCAGATCGCCGGTGTGGGCCCACCCATCGCGCATCCAGGCCGCAGTGGCCTCGGGCATCATCCAATAGCCCGTCATCATGCCCGGGCCCCGGCCGATCAGCTCCCCTACCTCGCCATCCGGAACATCGTGCCCGTGGTCGTTCACCACCCGGAGCTCATACTCTTTCAGCACCACGCCCATGGATCCACTGCCGACCGATCCGGTGTCCTCACGAGACACGCTGATCGGGGGGCCAAATTCGGTTGTTCCATATGCCTCCCGCCATGGGACACCCCACCGCCGCTCAAACTCAGCGTGGAGCTGGGGGACGATACCCGAGCAGATGACATGCTTCACGCGGTGCCCGTGCTCCAGCTCGGGGTTCTCCGGCTGCTTGAGCAGAAAGACCGGCATGGTGCCCAGACAATAGAAGAAGGTGATGCGTTCTTCCTGGACGGTGCGCCAGAACGAGGACGGGGAGAATTTGGGAAGGATCACCAGCTTGGCCCCGCAGAAGAGCGCCATCACGAGGTTCCACGTAGGGTCCATGTAGTAAAATGGCGTCGTGGTCAGAATGATGTCGTCGGGCCCGAGGTCGCTCGCGCGTGCGGCGTACGTGCCGAGAAAGAGCCAATACTGGTGGGTCAGCATGCAACCCTTCGGGAACCCGGTCGTCCCGGATGTGTATTGGAGCGTCACCAGGTCGGATCGGCGAACCGAGTCGATCGGACACGCCGTGCTGGCACCCGTGAGCTCCGATCGAAGGTCGATGACACCTGATGCGCCGGGTGTTCCGGTACCCAGGGTCAGGAGGGCCTCGAGTGCGGGGCAGGCGGGTCGCACCGCGAGGAGGATACTCGCCTGGTCGGCCCCGGCGAAAACCAAGCGGGCGCCGGAATTGGTCAGGAGGTAGGTCAGGTCGCGTTCCTGGTACGAGATGTTCAAGGGCACCACCACGGCGCCGGCCTTCACGATCCCGAGCCACACGGAGGGGAACTCGATCGAGTTGGGCATCATGATGCCGATGCGGTCACCCTTCGTGATTCCACGCGCCCTCAGCGCGTTGGCGATCCGGTTGCTGCGTTGCTCCACCTCGAGGTACGTCGCCTCGATCCCTTGGAAGCGGAGGAGCCCCCGATTCGGAGCCTCCTCGGCCCGCACCCGGAGAAGGTGGACGACGCTCGGGATCTGATCGGGATCGAGTGGGGTGATCATGCCGCGCGGGTCTGCCAATCGAACAACGCCCGAAGCCGCCGGCTGGCGGCCCGAAGGTCGATGCCGGCTGGGTCGAGAATCCATTGGAGCATGATTCCGTCGATGGCGCCTTGGATCACGACCGACAGCTCGCGAGCGGGGAACGGCTTGAATTCCTTGTTCCGTTGGCCGGCGCTCAGGATCGTCGCAATGGCCATGCGGCAGGGTTCGTACAAGCGCGCGTTATAGCGGGTTCGCTGCTCCGGCGACCGGAGCGAACCCCAGAGGTTGAGCCACGTGACGAAATTGGGCCGATGGGTCCCAATGAAATCGAAGCTGGCCCGGATGTATTCTGCCAGTTTGTCGGCCGCCCGCCTTCGGCGTGCCACCCGGTCCATGATGTAGGTGTGGGACTGCGCGAGAATTTCATCGAGGATCGCCTGGATCAGGGCTGCTCTCCCCGCAAAGTGGTAGGAGATGACCCCTTTGCTGATGCCGGCATCCTGGGCGATGTCCGCGAGGGAAGCGCCCTCGAGTCCGCGGGCGGCAATGGTGGCGATGGCGGTTTCGACAATTTGCTGGCGGCGGGCGGCTTCGATGAACGACGGCCGGGTGGAGCGTAGAGGTCTGGTTTTTGGCCGCATGGTCACATTTTGATCCAAGGGGACAGATTTGTCAATCTACCCAACTGTCGTGCCCGCCGACCTGGCTCACTGGCCGGCCAGAACCAACCGGAGCACCGGTAGGGCAATCTGATCGACCTCGGCGGTCTCCGCGTTGGCGAGGACCACTACCGCAACCTGGGTGTCGGGGTCGAGGTAGAGCGCGGTGCGAAATCCGGTGTCGCCGCCGTCATGGTTCACCAGTCGATGGCGTCCGAACTGGAAAAGGAACCAGCTCAACCCCACCTCCACCTTGGAATACGGCATCGCGATCTTCCGCGCCTTCGTCATCCGACGGTAGAGCGGCGTGAAGTCGCTCGTGGGGGTCCACATCAGGCCATAGGAGGCGGGGGCGAGAATGCGTCGGCCGTCCAACTCTCCCCGTTGAAGGTTCACCAATGCCCACCGGAGCATGTCGTCGACATTCGAATGCAAGGTGGAGCTCGCCGCATGACGACGATTGTAGGGATAGACCGGGCTCACCGCGACGGTGCCCGGCGACGCGCCCACGTGTCCGGTGGCTAGGTTGGCGGAGTCGACATCGGTCATCAACAGTGTGCTGTGCCGCATCCCCACCGGCGTAAGGACGTGGTGTTGGATGTAGTCCTCGAAGGTCTCCCCGGATACCGCTGCGATCACGTCGGCGAGTACTTCGAACGCGATGTTGCTGTATTGCCAGCGCGCACCCGGCGCGAAGATGAGGCTGGAATCCGCGAGGCTCCGGACCCAGCGGTCCAGCGCTCCGTCGTCGTACTGGGGCCGGTCCCAGGCGTAGTCGGTCACGTCCGGCATGCCGCTCGTATGGTTGAGCATCTGCTTGATCGTCATGTCCCGGAAGCGCGGGTCCTTCATCGTGAAATATGGGATGTACCTCGTCACGGGGGCATCGAGGTCGATCTTGCCCTGCTCCTGGAGCTGCATGATGCCCGTCGCGACGAACGGTTTGGTGACCGAAGCCATGTGAAACACCGTCCGCGGTGTAATCGGAGTTGCCGTACCGCGCTGAGTGACTCCATATCCCTTGGCATACACGACTCGGCCCTCGCGAATGACGCCGAGCGCTATGCCCGGGAGGCCTCCCTTCCGCATGAAGGCGTGGACGAGGGAGTCCGTCCGACGGGCAAACGCCACGGAATCCCGCGCGGTGTGAATGATTGGGCCGGCGAGGGCGAGTAGCAGGGCCAAGGATCCGATCATGGTTTCCGCCACCGTATGATGAGGATAGATTGGTGAGGGCGTGAAACCACGCGCCGACCCAATCGTACGAACCTACTCTCCGCAAGGTTGCAATGCGATATCTCCTCCTCGGAATGGCCATGGCCGCAGCGGCGTTCCCTTCCTCTCTTGGCGCCCAGGCCACGGACGCAAACCTGGAACTCGCCAAAAAAGTCCTCCGATCTACCCCGCTCGTTGACGGCCACAACGACCTGCCATGGCGCATTCGAGAGGACAAGACCATGGCCCGCGACGTCGAAGCCTACGATTTGCGGAAACGCACGCCGGGGCACACCGACTTAGCGCGCCTGCGGGCGGGAATGCTCGGGGCCCAATTCTGGTCGATCTATATCCCGGGCGAGATCAAGGACTCAGGGTATGCCCGGGTCCAGCTCGAACAGTTTGACATCGCGCGCCGGGTCATCGCCAAGTACCCGGAAGCGCTTGCCTGGACGCCAACCGCCGCGGCTGTGCGGAAAGCGTTTGCCGATGGAAAGATCGGCTCGCTTCTCGGAATGGAAGGCGGGCATGCGATCGAGAACTCGCTGGGCGCGCTCCGCATGTATTACGAAATGGGGGCGCGCTACATGACGCTCACCCACAACGTCACGCTCGATTGGGCCGACGCCGCGCTCGATAAACCGAAGCATGGTGGGCTCACCAACTTCGGCAAGGAAGTGGTGCGCGAGATGAACCGGCTTGGCATGTTGGTAGATCTCTCGCACGTCTCGCCTGGCGTCATGAGCGACGCGCTCACCACCGCGGAAGCGCCGGTCATGTTCTCGCATTCGGCCGCGCGCGAGCTGACGAACCATGCTCGGAATGTACCCGACTCGATCCTCGGCCGGTTGCCAAAGAATGGCGGTGTCGTGATGGTGCCGTTCGTCACCTCGTTCGTTTCGCAAAAACTGAGAGACCACGAGCTGGAAGCCGAACGGGTCGGTCGGGAGCTCAAGACGAAAAACCCGAACGACTCCATGGCGGTGGCCCGGGATGTGGAGGCCTGGCGAAAGGTTCATCCCGCCCCCCATGTCACCATCAAGGACGTCGCCGATCATATTGACCATGTGCGGAAAGTGGCCGGCGTCGATCACGTGGGTATCGGCAGTGATTTTGACGGGATCACCGAGGTCGTCGATGGCCTGGAGGACGTCTCGACCTTCCCGGCGCTGTTCGCGGAGTTGGCCCGTCGCGGTTGGACCGAGGGCGATCTCAAAAAGCTGGCTGGGGAGAACATTCTGCGGGTGCTGGAACAGGCGGAGCGAGTCGCCGCGCGGTTGCAAAAGGAGCGGCCGCCGTCCAACAAGACGATCGGTGGGCTAGACGGGCTCAGACCCTAGAGACGGGGGAAAAGGGAAACGGAAAAGGGGCAAAGAGGTAGGGCGAGGGCACCGAGGCCTTGTCCTACGCTTTCCAAAGTACCGAGCCCCGATTCCCAATTTCTCTTCCCGTTTCCCCTTTCCCCTTTCCCCTTTCCCCGCTAGCTCATCCAATTGCTCCGGTGCTCATCGGACCACTTCGTGGTGATCTTCTTCATTTTGGTCCAAAAGTCGATGCCCGGCTCGCCGGTGAGATCGCCGCCGCCGAACGTGCTGTCGTTCCAGCCGCCGAATGGAAACGGCTCCCGGGGCACTGGTACGCCGATGTTGACCCCGACCATTCCGGCGCTCGCCCGCTCCGAGACATACTGGGCGACGAGTCCCGACGTGGTGTAGACCGCGGCGGCGTTGCCATAGGGGCTCGCGTTCTCGATCGTCAGCGCCTCCGAGAGCGTCTCGCAGCGCACGATGGTGAGGGTCGGTCCAAAGATTTCATCGCACACCGCCTCGTGGTCGGCGTGCGGTGCCTCGATGACGCTCGCGCCGATATAGTAGCCTGCCGGATCTCCCACCCGCTTCGCTTTCCGACCATCGACGGTCACTTTGGCGCCGTTGGCCGTCGCGCGCTCGTTGTACCCGGCGATGCGGTCCCGGGCCGCCGAGCTGATTACCGGACCGAAATCTTGGCCCGGGACGAGCGCGGCGAGAGTGGCTTTGATCCGGTCCAGGATAGGCTCGATATCGCCCACCGCCAGCAGCACACTGCCGGCCATGCAGCGTTGTCCGGCGCAGCCGGTGACCGACGCCACGATATTCTGCACCGTGAGTTCCGGGTCGGCGTCGGGCACCACGATCAAGTGATTCTTGGCGCCGCCGAGGGCCCGGACCCGTTTGTGCGCCGCGGTGGCGCGTGCGTGCACGGCCCGAGCCACTTTGGTCGAGCCGACGAACCCAACCGCCTGAATGTCCGGATGGTCGCAGATGGCCTCGACGATGACGCGATCACCGTGCACCACCGAGAAGATGCCCGCGGGCAGTCCGGCCTCAGCAAACAGTTTCGCGAGCTCCACACCACCGAGAGGAGTCTGTTCCGAGGGTTTGAGGATGAACGCGTTACCGCAGGCGATAGCGAGTGGGGCCATCCAGAGTGGTACCATCATCGGGAAGTTGAACGGTGTGATGCCGGCGACGACTCCCAGCGGATAGCGGACCATTTTGCATTCAACGCCGCGACTGACCTCCAGGGCGGGGCCGACCATGAGCTGAGGCAGGGACGTGGCGAATTCGATGCATTCAATACCGCGGAGGATGCTCCCTTTTGCTTCCGCGACAGTCTTGCCGTTTTCCTCGTGGATCACCTGGGCGAGCGGCTCGAGCCGCCCTTCCATCAACGCCTTGAGCCGGAACAACACCTGAATGCGATCCTTGACCGCGATGAGCGCCCAGGCGCGTTGGGCCTCGACCGCGCCGCGCACCGCGACATCCAAATCGGCCGGAGCCGAAAGGCAGAGTTGGGCGATGGGCAGTCCGGTCCCGGGGTTTCGGATCCAGACCGAGCGATCGGACTCCGGCACCGACGCGTAGCCTCCGATGAAATTCGGAACCATTGGCACTTGGACTGCGTCACGTTCACGGGTGGCCGTGGTCATTCCAATCTCCAGCGCTTACTTCGTGACATGGCTGAGCCCCAGGTGAAGGACCTCGAGGGCGAAATCGACATCACCCCTCGTGATGCACATCGGGGGCTTGATCCGGAGGACGTTTCCGAACAGCCCGCCTTTTCCGATCAGAACGCCCATCTCTCGCGCGGCCTCGACCAGATCGGCTGTTGCTTCTTTGGCCGGTGTTTTTCGGTTCCGATCGGTCACTAATTCAACCCCAATCATCAGTCCCTTACCTCGGACATCACCGATGAGTGCATGCTCGGCCTCGAGTCGCTCGAGGCCGGCCCGCAGGTAACCGCCCATGACTCGACAGTTTTGCTGCAATCCCTCTTCCTCGATGACATCGAGCACGGCGCTTCCAGCCGCCATCGCGACCGGGTTCGCCCCGAACGTATTGAAATGGAGCCGCTGCGCGAGGCGCTCGGCGATGGTCCGGGTCGTCGTGACCGCGCCCAGCGGTACGCCATTGCCGATGCCTTTGGCCATGGTCACGATGTCGGGGACGACGCCGTAGTTTTGGAATCCCCAATAGTGTTCGCCGGTGCGGCCGAACCCCGTCTGGACCTCATCGGCGATGCACACACCTCCGTGGGCCCGAATAATCCGATAGATCTCCTGCCAGTAGATCGGCGACCCCGAGGTGACACCGCCGACGCCCTGGAAGGCCTCGCTGATGAAGGCGGCCACCCGGCCCGGAGTGGAAAATTGAATGGTTCGGCGTGCCGCTTCCACACTTCGCTGTGCTATGGCCTCCGCGGTGCCCTCGAATTGGCTTCGGTAAGGATCGGGTGAGGGGACATGGTGGACACCGGCACCCTGCGGGACGGGATATTTCCACGTGTGGAGCGCGGTGAGTCCCATCGCGCCTGGCGATCCGCCGTGGTACCCGTTCTCCAGCGCCAATACATCGAAATTCCCCGTGTGAAGTCGGGCCATGAGAATAGCGAGATCATTCGCCTCGCTCCCACTGTTGGTGAAATACGTGACGCTGAGTCCCGGCGGCATTTTGGAAGCCAACTTTTTCGCAAAGACCGGGAAGTTGGGATGCGCGTAGATCGTGGTGGTGTGCTGCAGCCGCTCCTGTTGGCCTTGAATGGCCGACAGTACCTTTGGATGACAATGGCCACACGAGACTGTCACGATGCCGGCGAACAGATCGAGATACCGGCGTCCCGTTTCGTCGAAGAGGTATTGCATGTGCCCATCGACGATGAGGAGCGGCTCCTGGTACATATGAAAAATGGCCGGGTTCGTGAACTCCCGTCGCATCGTCATGATTTCGTCCCGACTCGGTCCGGTATATGCGGGCGGGGCGAAATTGCACGGGGGCATTTGCGGTTGGGATGGAGCCAGCGTCGGGTTCATGGTCGAATCCAGAGTCGGGGGCGGAATAGGCCTAGAAGTATACCGCATCCCGAACCCAATTTCGAATGATTCTCCTCTACGCCTTCGGGGTCCTCGCCGCTGCCTTGGTCCTCGCCCCCTCTCGACGGGACCGCGCCCGGGCGGGCATGGGTCTGGCCGCGTTCGGGTTGGGCGTGGCAAGCTTGCTGGCGCCGGCGGACAACCAGACGAAGCTGGAAATGCTCGTTCGGGCTGCGGCCGATGCGGGCGCGGTTCGCTATATGAACGTCACGGTAGGCCTGTTGGTCCTCGGTGCTGCGACCGTCGCACTCGCCGCTTGGCGTTCTCCGGCACCGTTGGCCGCAGCCTGGGCGCTCTGGGTGGCGCGACCGCTATTCGCCGTCTCCGGACTTCTGTCTCCCTTTGCCGTGGCAATCGGCACCGCCACCGTCGCCATTTCCGCCTGGGCACTCCTTCGTCACCTCCCATCCGGCCGCGGGTTCCATCGCTTGGATGAGCTGCTACTCGATCGGCGCCGGGTGTCCGGGACTGCCTGGGTACCGGGTCCAGATGCCCGACCGTGGGTTCTGATTGCGGTGGTAGGCACTGCGATCGCCGCATTCTCGTCCAATGCCTATGCGGTGTTGGGCGGTGGGGTGCTGTCCATTGGAGCGGTTCTCGTCGCCGTTCGACGTGATCACCGGCCCGGATGGCTGGGGTTCGGCCTCGCGGGTGTGGTGATGCTGCTCCTTCTCATCTGGCTGTTTTTCACGCTCTCCGGTGGGGAAGGCGCCTCGCTGGTCGTGCTCTCGCTGGGACCAATCAGCCCCGCGGCGGAAACTCTCATCGGTCTGTTGCTGGCAGCATTTACCCTCCTCGTCTGTGGCCTCTGGCCGTTTCATGGAACCGCGTCCGGTATTGTCCTCGCCGTCGTCGCCGGTGTCATTCTCGGGCGTCTGGCAATGGTGGTGCCAGAGGGTATGCATCACTGGCAGCCCTTGGTGACCCCGGTGCTGATACTGGGGCTTTGGTACTCCGCGGCCCGGCGAGACCCAGCATCGTTTCTGGCTGGATCGGGCCTCCTCGGCATCTGGAGCGTGGACGAAGGCGCCATCTGGGGCGGCGGCCTGCTCTTGGGATCGAGTTTGATGCTGCGGAGCGTGCTCTCCAGCGAGTGGTGCCAGGAAAACGCGCAACGGGTCCCGCGCCGGCTCGTCGATCTCCTGTGGATTGTTCCCGCGCTTGCCGGTTGGGGTGTCCTGGAG
The DNA here is from genome assembly GCA_025358055.1 of Gemmatimonadota bacterium. Classification (GTDB taxonomy): domain Bacteria; phylum Gemmatimonadota; class Gemmatimonadetes; order Gemmatimonadales; family GWC2-71-9; genus JANYKV01. The sequence continues at coordinate 3,742 of JANYKV010000099.1, read as the reverse complement.
GGTCTGTTGCGCAGTCAAGTCGTGTACGGGGTTGTTCTGGTGACCACGCTGTGTGGGTCGCTGGCTCTCGCCGGCACCGGCTCGACCGAGGCCTCGCCGACCGGGCTCCGCTAGGCGGTCTCACGCGGTTGCTTCGCCCGGGTGGTGGCGACATAATTCCTTGACTGCCCTGCGACGGCGCTACGTCGGCGCCGCTGGCCCCCACTAGGAGTGATCCCCATGCCTTTCACGCTGCCACCACTTCCGTATGCCTATACCGGCCTCGAGCCGCACATTGACGAACAGACGATGGTGATTCATCACGACAAGCACCACGCAGCGTATGTCACCAATGTCAATACCGCACTCGATGGACAGACTGCGCTCGCCGGTAAATCAATCGAGGACCTACTTGGCACTCTTGCCACCGTGCCCGATGCGATCCGTACGGCAGTTCGTAACAATGGTGGTGGACACTACAATCACACGATGTTCTGGGAACTCATGACTCCGGGCGGAGCAGGCGAGCCGCAGGGTGTGCTCGCCAAAGCGATCGATCAAGGCTTCGGTGGGTTCGCCGCATTCAAAGAACAATTTGCCAAGGCGGGCATGACCCGGTTTGGCAGTGGATGGGCCTGGCTCACCCAAGACGCGTCCGGAAAGCTTGCCATCGAGAGCACTCCCAATCAGGACTGCCCTATCATGGATGGGAAGAAGGCCGTCATGGGCTGCGATGTATGGGAGCATGCCTACTATTTGAAGTACCAGAATCGCCGGGCCGACTATCTCGCCGCCTGGTGGAAGGTCGTCAACTGGACCGTGGTGGGGGAGAGATTCAGTAAGTAGCCTCCATATTTGGGATAGTCACTGCTCACTTCACTTTGCCCGAGGTTTCATGCCCGTTCCCGTCGTGGGTTCCGTTGCACCGGACTTTACCCTACCGTCGACGGCTGGCGCCGAAGTCACTTTGTCCTCACTTCGAGGCAAGAAAGTGCTGCTCGCCTTCTTTCCGTTGGCATTCACGGGCGTGTGCACCAAGGAGATGTGCGAATTCTCCTCCGAGTATGACGCCTTTCGCCAGGCCGGCGCGGTCGTCCTCCCCATCAGCGTCGATTCAATTCCGACACTTAAGGAGTTCAAGGCTAAGGAAAAAATGGTGGTCGACTTGCTCAGCGACTTCAAGCGCACCGTCTCGCGGTCCTATGGCACGCTCCTCGAGGACAAATTCTTCAGTAGCCGAGCGTACGTCTTGATCGATGGCGCGGGCGTGGTTCGGTGGTCGCATGAGGAAGCGGAATTGGGGCACAAGCGGGATAACGTGGAGTTGCTGGCCCACATCAAGGCCGCGAGCTGAGCCGGGCGTGCCAGAATCGCTGAGCACCAAGGGAAGCCCGTCGACACTGCTGGCCGTGCTATTGGCGCTTTTGGTGCTCAGTGTCATGGTCGTGGTTCTGTTGCCGGTCTGGTTAATCCAGCCATTCAAACCGCAGTCGAGCGGGGCATTGGCGTGGTCGTTCTGGCTGCGCCGCTGGTCTCCCATGTTTACCATCGGAGCTTTGCTCGCCGGCGGCGTTCTCGCCGGCGTGCTCTGGCAAGGAGTGCGGTCGCCGTGGCGGAAAGCCCTGATCGCATGCGCGCTGTTTCCCCTCGTTCTCTCGGTGTGGGCGTCTCGCCAAAACCACTTCGAGTGGATGTTCGCACCGCTGCCCAACTCCTCCTTCGAACGGGCGGTCCGCACCGATTTCGTGTCTCCTTCCGATCTTGTACTCGGTATTAAAGTCAAAGAGGACGCCGTGGCGTTTCCCGTCCGGCAGGTCGCCTACCACCATCTGGTCCAGGACGACGCCGGTGGGGTTCCGATAGTCGCCACGTTTTGAACGCTGTGCCACACCGGTCTGGTGTGGGAGCGGACGGTGAAGGGGCGGGTTCTTCACTTCCATTTGGCCGGAATCAACAATCAAAACTTCCTGATGCAGGACGAGGAGACCGGATCTTGGTGGCAACAGGTCTCGGGCCTGGCCATTCTGGGCCCGCTCAAAGGCGATAGTCTCACTCGGGTGTTTCATGACGAAGTGACCTTCGCCCGGTGGCGGAAGGAGAACCCCGGCGGGCGAGTGCTTCGCCCCGCCGCCGACTCCGCCTGGAAGACGTTCTCAGCCAACTGGGAGGAGGAGACGGCTCACCTCCCTGTGCGAGTGAACGGTCCAGCCGACGGCGCGCTCGCCGAGCGCGCCGTCATCGTGGGAGTGGTTGTGGCCGGGCACGCGAAGGCCTACCCAGTGGCGGCCCTCCAGCGCCAGAGTCCCATCATGGATCGTCTGGGCGGGCGGACGATCGTTCTCGTGGAGAGCGATTCGGGCCGCGCATTCCGCGCATTCGACGCGACCCAGAACGGCGCCACACTCGAATTCTTCCAGGCAGCGGACAGCGGTAGCGGGTCGATGCGCGACGCGACGACTGGCAGTGTCTGGGATTTCAGCGGAGTGGCCGTCGGGGGACCGTTGCGAGGGCAGAGGCTCACCCGACTCTACGTGCTCAAGGACTACTGGTTCGATTGGAAAATCTACCACCCGGAGACGGCGGTGTATCTCCTCGGCCCGCGCTGACTCGGTTAGCGTTCCCGAGTCCACAAAGCCACGACACCACAGTCCGATCCGGTCGCGTTGTACTCCGATGGTGTTTCCGCCGGGCCCCGATAGACTTCGATTGCCTCGAGTTGATCAACTTGAAACTGCCTCAAGTCGAGCGGGCGCGTGTTCCCCATCGACCACATTCGAACCCCGTCTAAATAGACCGCCATATAGCAGAGCCGTGGATAGGGGGGATCTTCGGATGGCAGGTCCTTTCCGGTACTCCAGCTGGGAGGCAGCGAGGACGCGGCCGCCCACCCGCCATCCTTGGGCAAATAGACCATTCGCACTCGCGGAATTGCCGCGAGGACGTCGGCGAGGGCGCTGTTCTCTCGTTTGGCCAACTGGTCGCGCGCAATGAATCGTCCGAATCCGGCGTTTTTTCTTCGTTCGAATTCTCGCATTCTCGCGCTGAGCGGCGGTGCCTCTGGTGCGCTTACCACGATCGAATCGAGTCGTTGGGCGGGCCGGGCCAGGCTGAATCGCTGTTGCGTTACTTGCCTCGGAGCGATCTCAACCGCGCGGGTCAACGAGTCCAGGCCGATCGCGAAGATCCGGATCGATACCGGACCGGACGCCAGACTGTCGACGCGAAACTCACCTCTCGCATTCGTGCGCCACTGCCGGCGATTCGATTCGAGCTCCGCCACCGCCCCCTCGATGGGCTGACCCGCGGAGTCGGTGACGACACCGACGAGTGATCCTGGCTCAGCAGTTGGCTGCGGTGCGGCCGGCGATGCGGCCACGACTTGGGTATGGCTCTGCACCGGGCCGGCCTGTCCACCTTCTTCGAAATAGCCCGAGACCAGGATCACGTCCTCGTACGGTCCATTCGGTATCATCTGCTTGGTCGCTTTGGTAATCCGCGGCATTCGGATTCGCCAATCGCTGACGATCCACATGCCATTGGCGAGCCGGCTGAATTCAACTCGTCCGCCCAGGTTTTCGGCGGCGAGATCACGGGGAACTCGAGTGAACGAGAACTCCACATAGCGGAGCTCCTGACTCGCTGCATCCACCCACAATGTGCCCTTGATGTCGGGAAGCGACCGATCAGGGACCGGCACAAAGTGGAGCCCGGCCAAACTTGGATGGTCTTTCCTTGCCGGCTCGGCTCGAAAGCAGTGGTCCTC
>JANYKV010000091.1 GCA_025358055.1 Gemmatimonadota bacterium | reverse complement strand
TCACGAAATGTGGCGTTTTGGTATTGCCGCGGATTCACCTCGAGGAGGGTCGCGATTCCTGGTATTGCGGGGCCGTCATAGGGATTGCCGCGATCGCTCCCATCGAAGCCCCCGAAGGTCACGTGGAGAAAGTTCCGGGGCGACCAGGTTCGCTGCCACTCCAAGCTGTAAAACGACGTCCGGGAGATGCGGCTGACGGAGGCCTCCGGACTCTCGAAGCCATCGAGTCCAAAGTGATCCCCGCTGGTCCCGGTGTGACCGAGCGAGCCGCTGAAAAGGTCGCGCGATGTTGCCTGCCAGGTCAGTTTTCCCAGGACCTTGTGCTCTCGCTCTTCGGGAGCCACCGGCGAGAAGTCGCCTGCCACCTGACGGACGTTGTTGAGGACCCGGAACCCTCGAGTGACCACTTGGCCGAACAGCGCATAAAAGAGCCGGTCCTTGAAGATGGGGCCTCGCACCTGTCCGTCGAGTTCCGAGCGGTGCGAGAGCTCGCTCCCTGACTCGCCCACCAGCAGGTTGGAACCGTTGAGATGAAACGACTCCCCGGTGGTGCGGAGGGACCCTTCGAAGCGATTCGTGCCCGACTTGGTCACGATGTTGATGATGCCCCCTTGAAAGTTGCCCGATTCAGCGCCGGCCCCCAAGCCTCTGACCTGGATCTCTTGGATCCAGCTGGTGCTCGGTTGCAGGAGGTCACCACCGATGCCGGGGTGGTTCATCGCGATGCCGTCGAGTTGGTAGTTGTTTCCTTGGGCCGTCGCGGCCCCCCAGACCTGGTCTGGTCGCGCGCCGGGCGTAAAGGCCGCGAGGCTTCGGGCGTCATTCGAATACGGCAACAGGGCCAATTCGCGCGTGCCGAGCCGACTCCCGAACTCCGCGTCGTTGCGATCGAGGGCGAGGGATGATGTGCTGACCAGAAGCGAGTCGAGCGTGACCGCACTCGGAGTCAGCGCAAGATCGAGAACCTCCACCTTTCCTGACCGGATCACCATCTCACGCACGGAAATCGGGCGGTAGCCGATCCGGCGGACCGCTACTCGATAGGCGCCCGGCGCCAGAAACACAACACGAAACGCGCCGAACCGATCAGTCGTGGCATGCAGCGTGGACGATCCCTCGAGCGGGACGACAGTGATCTCGGCCAAGGGCACAGCCGAACCCGCGATCGTCAGGATGTGACCTTGAAGAATGCCCGTATTGCTGGCTTGGGCCGAGAGCGCCTCAGCCCAGACCACTACCCCCACGGCGAGAGCCGAGACGAAATGCATGGCCGTCACATCACCGCCCGAGACAGGAGAGGAAGCGGCGCGCTGGCCGCTCCCTCGAAAAGATACGGTATAGACGATGGCTTTGCGCCGAGCGAGCGCCGCGATCAGGCTGACATCTTGGGCGTTTCGAACTCTTCGGGTTTTGAACCGCCGGATCGGCGTCCGGCCCGACGGGGCTGAGCAACTCAGCGTTCAGTCCCCAAGGCGGGAACAATGACGCTTCCGCGCGGCGCTCCCTGGGTTGGGCGTGACTCCTGACGCGTCCAATCTCAGGCTGGTGGTTTCGCTTTTTGACCGGTATCGGCCTTCGCTCGCGCCTTCGGTGATTTGCACATGCCCAGCGCTGCCCCGGCAGCACCGCCACAACCGCCGGTGTTCCCACCCATTCGTGCGCCGCCCATCATGCCCATGTTACCCATCATTTGGTGCATGCTCTTGTGCATTTGCCAGAACTGACTGAGAACCGCTGCGGCGGCAGCGCCCTTACTTGCCTCTGGGGTCGCGTTCATAACGGCGACGAGACTATCGACCTTCCTCTCGATCGAATCCATCGTCGCCTTGTGCCGGGCCATCTCGGTAGCGTCCATGCGACCGCCCGTCTTCATGGGTATGTGGTGCGGCTGTTGCGCGTTCAGGGCGATACCGAAGCATCCCAGAAGCGCCAAAATGACAATCGGACGGGCGTAGACCATAGGTTTCGAGCTCCCGATTCCGGGGTGAAGAAGTCCAGCTTCGGGAGCAAACTACGTCGGCTGGCTTAAAGACCGAGTGAATTCAGGTGGAGACCGGCTTAAAGGACTGGCTTGGCGTAAAAGGATGTCCGTCCTGACGTATCTTCTCCTCGCCGATGGCGGTAGGTTTTCTTGCAGCAGCAGCATGATTCTCAAGGAGCATTGTCGATGCGTCTTCCGTTCTTCCCTCGCCCTCGGTGGTCATTCATCGAGGCCCCCGTCCTTCTTTCGATCGTCGCCGTCCCGGCGCTCGCCGCCGGACAGAGCACCATGAGTTACCCCCGCGACGTTCCCCTCTGGTCCTTCTGGCTCTCCACCATCGCGAGCGCTCTCACCATCGCGGAGTTGCTTGTCTTGCTGGGCGGGGTGTACCTCCTGTGGGCGCGCCGGGGGGAGCGACGACGTGCGGAGGCGGAGGCCGCGGTCATCGCGCGCAAGGCTGCGAACTACCAGGCATGGCAGGTGGTGAATAGCGCGCAGGGTAAGGGAGGGAGTGGGGGTCGGATCGATGCCCTCCAGGATCTCAACGCCAACGGGGTCTCCCTGGCGGGAGTGCGACTCGATGGCGCCTGGCTCGAGGGGATCCAATTGCCCAGCGCGCATCTGTCGCAGGCGAGTCTTCGCGAAGTCAACCTCTGTGGCGCCAATCTTCGGGGCGCCAATCTGCAGCTGGCGGACCTCACCGACGCCAATTTGCTGGGTGCTGACCTGAGAGAGGCACACCTCAAAGGTGCGATTCTCAAGGGCGCTCAACTCGGGACCGTGGATCTCGGGGGGGCAGACCTTCGCGAGATTCGCGACTGGTCGCTGATCGGAAGCGTGAGCTATCTCCATGTAGAGGCGGTACGGAATGCGCCGTCGGGGTTTCTGGCGTGGGCGTTGGAGCGTGGCGCAGTCGAGGGTTCAGCGAAGATGGCCGATACCGAAGAGCGGCAGTACTCCAACATGTACCGGGCGGTCTAAATGGCGAGGGGAAGACGGCAAGTACAGGATGGCAATAACAAGACGGCGAATGAACAAGACGGCAAATGAACATCTCCCGTCGCCGCTTAGCGGAGAGGGGTCGGGGGTCAGATCCAGGTAGGACGGACACAAGCACAGACGGGACGGTCGAGACGGACGGGTCGGACCCCCGACGATCACTGCGTTGCCGGTCCGGCGAAAAACGCGCTCACGCCCGTGAGCTCCCACCGGATCAGTGAGATCGGGATCAGCCCAGCGGCGTTGAACTCATCCATGAATTTCCGCAGCGAAAATCCTTCCCCCATCTGCCGAGCTCGTTCCGCCAGCAAGTGCTCCGCCTCGATCTTTCCAATGACATAGCTCGTGCCATACGCCGGCTGCTGAAGGTAGAGGTGCTGCTCGCCGTGAACAGTAGTGCCCTCGAGGCGCAGCCAACCGCGAGGCGTATTGGACGATGCGAACCGGGCAGCCTGCTCCAGAGTGAACTCGTTGCTGTGCATTCGAAGGTCGCCCAACGCCCGGGCCGCGCGCTGGGCCAACAAGATGTAAATCAACTCGCGCGACCGAGGCTTTCCGTCGAACAGCCCCGCCTGCATGGACATCTCTTCCCACCCGGTGGCAAATCCCTCGGTGCGGCTGCCGAAAATGTTGTAGAGGAGTGGCACCTGGCGAATGGGGCTCGCATGTGGCTCCCGGGCCATCCGCGCCAAATCAAACCAATGGTAACTGTGGGTCCGCATGACGACAGGATCGCGGTAGTCGACCTCGGTGAAGAACTCGAGCGGTCGACTGCCTCCAGCAAAGCTTCCAATTTGGCCTCGCAATGCCGGGTCCATGTAGTCGCGGACCGTCATGATGTCATGGTCTTTGAGGAATGCCATGTACTCGGTTACCGCCGCATTGAACCGGCGGCCATGTTCCTCGGCGCTCGAAACCGGAGTGAGGAGCGGAAGCGCCCGGTTGTGCTCCTCCTCCAGGGCAAGAGCCGCCCGGGCGCGGGCGAGCTCCCGTTGCATGATGGTCACTTCCTCAGCCCACGTGTACGGAAGCAGCTGCACGTTCTTGAGGTACCAGTCATAGTTGCCCACGCCGATGCCTGAGGGACCGGTTTTCGAGGCCATTCGGGCTACCAGCCAGGTGTGAAACTCGTCAGTCGCTTGCTGGGCTCGGTGAATCTCGGCGACGAGGGCGGGGAACTGCGCGACACGGTTCGCCAGGTTTTTCAAATCATTGCTCTGGCTCCGGATGGCTCCGGCCCCCGCGACCCAAAGATCTTTCGCGTTACCCATGAGATTGCCCTTCGCCTGCGCCAACAACTTCGGAATCATCCTGAGTTTCTGTCCGAGGTCGGCCGCCTGGTCGGCCGACAGTGGAAAGCGATAGCTCCAAAGCTCGATCGCGCCGGCAGCCACCGGTCCTTCACGCGCGGGCTGGTCACTTTGATCGGTGAAGATTGTGGTGTAAAAGGCGGGATTCCGTGACCAGGGCCGGAGCACTCGATGGTCGAAGTCGAGCCCATTCATTTCCGCACGGACGACGTGATAGTCCACTTGTCTCGTGACCGGCCATCCGGTCGTGTCGATTGCCGCGAGGCGGCGCTGATACCTTCCGAGGTCGCGGTGCTGCTTTGCCATGGCGGCGGCGCGGTAATCCGGAGCGCCGTCGATTGTCCTCGGCCCTTGAAACGCACGCCAGTCTTTAAAGAGCACACCGAGGTCTTCGTGACGAGCGGAGGCACTATTCTGTGCCTTCACCCCCGGAACACACGGCGGGGCAGACAGGAGTGTGACCGCAACGAGCAGCCGCCACGACCGCGGGAATGCACTCAGCATGCTTGGTATCTCCGGAAGGGGCTCCCGCAAGATACTTCGAGCTTGCTCCGATCGCTCCCCACCGACGCCCGTCTGCTTCGGTTCCCGATCGAAGGGCGGGAATCACTGAATCCGGAAGATGCTCACCTGCGGGTGGAGGGAGGTTCCGAAGGACGCGCTTGCCGGCGTCGAGAACTTGAGCGTGACGGTCGCGGTTCCGCTGGGGGTTGCCAATTGATAGAAAGACACCGCCCCGGGAACCATGGACCCCGAGACACTTCCGGTCGAACTAAGGGCGCCCAAAAGGATTGGGAAGGGGCTGTTGATGCCGTTCGACCCTGCCGCCGCATTGTACAACGCCTGGTACATCTGACGCAGGTTCCGAGTGCGGAAATGATACCGGGACGGGATGGAGGCTCGGGCTACGCCTGGGAGACTGTCCGCATACAAGGAGATGGCAAAGTTGCTGAACAGCGTCGGGAACGGGATCCCGGTTGCCGCCTCGAGGTTTGCGAGACCGGTAAGATTGGTCTGCAGCAGCCGCGGGTATACTCCGGCCCCGAATTGGTCGCCGACGTAATGCATGAGGAGCCAGTCACCCGCCCGCCAGGCCAGCCCGCCTTGGTCGTCCGAGTGGAGTGTGAGGGAAACCGTATCCGGGAAACTCAAGTAATCGTACGAGTCCACCAGCTGTTCCGAGATGAACGCCTCCGCCGAGTCGGGGAAGAGCTGGGTGGATCGGGTGCGCCCGGTGGGAGGAGGGAATTTCGCCTCGTAGTATAAGGACCCCAATTCTTCGGCGAAGATGCTCATCCCCTCGTCGAGCCAGCCTTCCTCGCCATTCCCGCCGTGCAAGATGACATGCTGTCCAAACGAAACCATGTGCTGCACTTCATGAAGGAACGTCGCCGGGATGACCGTGGTGACCGTCGCTACCGAATGGGCGCAACTCACCTTGCCGCCGGGGTCCGGCACGATGGAATAGAAGATCTCTCCCCCATTGGAATTTGTCCCGGCCGTAAGGTCGTTCCCGTCGAAGAAACCGGCCACGAATCCCTGATTCTGGCACACCGAGGCAGTGACCAGAGCGTTCACGATCGGCGTCAGCAGCATTATCACATGGCCGTTCTGGTCGATGTCGGTTGGCGGGGCGAAGTTGCTCAGTATCAGGGGGAACAGAACCTGGTCGTTCAGTTGACTGAAGGACGCGAGCTGAGCATCAGTGAATCCTTGCGCGGGGGCTGCGGTGTCGACATACACGTAAATGTTGCTTCCGATATACCGGAGCGCGGCATTGCTCGTTTTGAAGCTCGTGCCGTTCAGCGAAGCGGTGACCTGGAATTGCCGAATGCTGCCGAGATCCGGTGGCGCGGCCGGCCTGGGCGAGAACCGGGCTCCGGAAAGACTCCGGCTCGCTCCGGCGCTGCGGTGGCGATCGGCCGCGCGAAGCCTGGCGTCGAACATCCTCTGGGCTATACTGCGGCCTGGATTCGCACCGGCGCGCCGAGCCACGGGTGCGGCTGTGGAGCGGTTGGCCCCCTGTGCGTTCAAGGAGTACGGGTGTGTCGTGTAGGCCACCGCGTCGATGCCCCCGGTGGCGAATTGCGGAACGACCAGATACACGGCTCCATTGCCGGCCACCGTGATCGCGGTTCCGGACGAACAATCCAGCGTGGCACCTTGGAGCGGACTCAGGCTCACTGTCCCGGAGGGCGCACAGGCAACTGCGGCCGGCGGTGGGGGAAGGACCGACGTTGTCGGCGAGCTTCCCCCGCCGCAGGCCGCGACAACGGTGGCGCCGACCGCGCTGATGGCCACCTTCAGACCGGAAATCGCGGCCCGAGCACGCATGATTGCTCCTGTAAGTCGTGGGTTGAAATCCGGGTCAACTCCCGATAGTGAGGGTGTCGGTCGCGGCGTCGTATCTCGAATTGTACGTGGTCAGGCTTCCGGTTGGTTGGCCACCGGCCCAGCGGCCGCTGTTGTCGAACTGCGCGCCGTGGAGTGGGCACGAGAATCCGCCACCCACCTCATTCACAATACCGCCGCGGTGCGGACAGATCCGAGAGAGAGCAAGAAAGGTCGTGGCTCCGGTACGAACGATAGCGAGGGGACTCCCGTTCGCATCCACATAGGCGACGCCACCGAGCGGAGCCAGGTCAGGGTAGGAAGCGATCTTGATGGACAGGGACACATTGCCAGGAGCGGTGAGGAAATCGCTGCCGACGCCACACGCCGCTAGCGCAACTGTGGCAGTGATCGCACCGCACCGCACGAGAAAGATCCTGCGACTCAAATCCTCGTTTGTGGACAACGCGGCCAAGGATCTGTGCCGCGTCGCGCGGGCAGAATGGGATTGGGGCATCGGCATTTTCCTTCGGGTTGGGTTGTTACTCGATCAGAATCCGGTTTGACGCGATTCGGGTGACCATACCCAAGCAACAATTTTTTGGAACTGGTTGGAACTCGTCAATTCGATGGGACCGTTTGCATCAGATCAATGGGCGGGCATCGCGAGTTCCATGCCGTTCATCGCCCCGGTGCCAAGTGCTGGGTTCGCTTACGATTGGCCGGTGAGATCCAGGGCTGGTACCGTTAGGACGTCTACCTGGGTGGACGCCTTCGGTCACCTCAAAAGGACGACGCGCCACGGCGTTTGGGCTCTAAGTTAACCTTCACGCGCGCAGGCTCACGATTCGTCCGGAATGGGCGGACCGGGTGTCTTGGGGAATTACCCTAGGTGGCGCCCCGCGCGGCGGACGGCCGAAATATCCAGGTCGTACATCGCCACGGCTCGTCGACACCCCGTCCGATCTGGTATCAGGTCCTTCTGGCTACTAGGCTTCCCTGAGTGCCAAAGGCGTAATGATCTCGATCAACTTTGTCCGAGTGCAGGTGTCGATGCGTCTCCGCTCCGTTTTCCGGACTCAGCTCGGGCTCATGCCTGTGGCATCTGCGGTCCGGAACCCGCTGTCCATCGGCGTCCTACTCGCCGTGGTCTTTCTTCCGCACTCCCGTTCGGGGAAATGGTCACCTCCGACCGACCTCCGGGCAGGGTTCGTTGTTTCCGATACTATTGCCGGCACGGTTTGGACGCGTGAGGACTGGCGCATCTTCGAGGCCAAGGTTCGCTGGGGCGCCCGACAGCGCCTCGACACGCTTCCGATCGGACTCGCGATTGCTCGACTCGCCGAGACGTTCGTTGGGACCCAATACACTCCCGCTACGCTGGAGGTTCCGGGCCCTGAGCGGTTGGTGGTGAACCTGCGTGAGCTCGACTGTGTCACCCTCGTCGAGAACGTGATCGCGCTGGCTCGGTTCATCCGTGGCGACGGAACGGTCGCTCTGGCCAATCCAAGTCGAGCTCGCGAGCGCTACGAGAGCTATCTGCGGAGAATGCGCTACCGAGGTGGCGTAATCGATGGCTACCCGAGCCGTCTCCACTACTTTTCCGAGTGGCTGGCCGACAACGAGCGCCATGGCGCCGTCCTGCGACTGACCAAGGAGCTGGGAGGCATTGTGGAACCCGCCTCGATTTCCTTCATGTCTTCCCACGTGAAGGTCTACCGGCAACTCGGCGACTCAGGCGCCTTGGCGGCCATCAAACGGGTGGAGGCAGCGCTCAACGCCGACCCCCGCCGATCCTACATCCCGAAAGCACGGATCGCTTCCCTGACCACCGGGATTCGCGACGGCGATATCATCGCCGCGACTTCGGCCTTGCCGGGCCTCGATGTTGCTCACACCGGAATCGCGCTTTGGCAGAACGGTGAGCTTCATCTGCTCCACGCGCCACTGGTCGGAAAGAGCGTGGAGATCTCCCAACGACCCCTGGCCGAACGGATCCTGGCCATCCATAACCAGGATGGAATCATGGTGGCGAGGGTGCTTGATCAGCCTCCGCCGTCCTGACTCCGTCGCTCGGCCTCCCGGAGACCAGTGCTGAGATACCAAGCACTGGCCGGACTTTTCTCCGGTATCGCTAGCTGCAGGAATGGCCCAAGTTCTGAGACGGCTCGGCCACCTTCTTCCGGGGGACACTCTCCACCTCAGGGTGGCTGTGTGGGGAGTGACCCTTTCCCCGGTTGGCCGGGCTCCGCTGGTCTGCGCACCTTGATGGACCAGTCCGCGGGGGTCTGTGGCCGCCCTCGATCGCTCGACTGGGGGATGTGCGCTCGCGTCATGCCACAGAAGCCTCCTTGGGCTCGACTCCCGCCGTCGCTGGCAGCGTCGGCCGGTAGTGAAAATTGCTCAACCCCGCCGGAGCTTTCGCGAGGGGTATGGTCATGGGGAGTATCTCGGTGCAAGCCGATGTTGTATAATAGCTTACATAAACCGTGGCCGGGCCTGGAATGTACGTCAGCAGAATCGGCTGCAGCTGCGTATTACTTGACAGGTTCCCCTGATGGCAACATTTCGCATCGTTTCGACCTCAAACACGTCGTCGTATGTGTTTCTGGATGTGCCAGTCGAGATCCACTCGACCTGGACACGGACCTTGACCGAAGGGGCTTCACGGTGAATGGCTGGCGCACTACCCGAAGCACGCAGTTCCGAGCCCTCCGCGGGCCTGGTTTTCGGTGGGCGGTTGCCGTCACGGCGGCCGGGACCCTAGCCGGCTGCACCGCTGCCCCGCAGGCCAAACCTCAGCGCCCGAGCGTGTCGGTCGCTATGACCCCGGTCGTTCGAGCTTCGGTGCCGTACACGATCGAAGCCAACGGCGTGGTGACTCCCCTCCAGAGCGCGGTGGTCGCGGCGCAAGTCGACGGGATCATCATGGAGGTGGCGTTTCGGGAAGGCCAAGACGTAGCCCGTGGTGCCGTCCTATTTCGCATCGACTCCCGTCCGTACCAGGCGGCTCATGATTTGGCCCAGGCCGCGATCACCCGCGACAAGGCCACGGCGGAAAACGCGGCCGCTCAGTACGAGCGCTACAAGCAGCTGCTGCAGACCGGCGACGTTACGCGGGAGCAGGCCGAGCAAATCCAAACCACTGCGGCGGCAGCACTCGCAACGGTGCAAGTGGATGAGGCGGGCCTCAAGAACGCCAGTTTCAACCTGGACAACACGACTATTCGAGCTCCGATCTCGGGTCGGACCGGAGCCTTGCTGGTTCGCACCGGCAATCTGGTCCGCGCGGCCAGCGGTACCGCCCTCGTGCTGATCAATCAGGTGAAACCCATAATGGTCCGCTTTTCCGCGCCGGCCTCGGAGCTGCACAATATTCTGAAACACGGGGCGCGCGGCGGCCTTCAAGTGGTGGTACAGCCGAGTGGGATGCCAACCGGGGCGACCTCAGGGGACACGGCGACGGGTGGGTACACGCCGGCCACGGGGGCGGCAGTTGCCAAGGCTCCACTGGGGGAGGAACTGGCTCGGGGGACGCTCTCGTTCATCGACAATGCGGTGGACACGACCACCGGGACGGTCCAGCTCAAAGCAACCTTCAACAACGACGAGGGGCTGCTGTGGGTCGGTCAATTTGTCTCGGTCTCCCTGCGCCTGTTTGTGGAAGAGAACGCGATTGTGGTTCCGACCCACGCGATTGCGACGGGTCAGCGTGGCACCTATGTCTACGTGATCGATTCGACCCAAACCGCGCAACAGCGTCCGGTCGTGGTGGAACGGACCGCAGGCAGCCTCTCGATCGTGGCGTCTGGCCTTGCTGCCGGTGAGCGGGTGGTGACGGAAGGCATATCCCGTTTGACCCCTGGCGCCGCGGTTGATCTTGGGAAGGGCGAACCGACTTCGGGGGCCGGCGGCGGGGCCGGGAAGGCCAAAGGCGGGGGCGGGGCCCGGAAGGGTGGGCGCCCTTCATGACGTCGAGGCGGCAGGAATGAATTTCACGGGTCTCTTCATTCGGCGCCCGGTCATGACCTCGTTACTCATGATCGGGATTCTGGTGTTTGGGATCGTTGCGTATCGGTCCTTGCCGGTGAGCGATCTGCCGACCGTCGACTATCCGACGATCAGCGTCTCCGCGAATCTTCCGGGGGCCAGCCCCCAAACGATGGCTGCCACGGTCGCTACGCCGCTCGAAAAGTCGTTTTCGGCCATCGCAGGGATTGATGAAATCACCTCGAGCAGCTCGCTGGGCTCGACCAACATCACCCTACAATTTTCATTGGATCGGGATGTCGACGCCGCCGCGCAAGACGTCAACGCGGCAATTTCGCAGAGCCTCGCGTCTTTGCCGTCCAACATCATTCCTCCATCCTACCGCAAGCAGAATCCGGCTGCTTCGCCGATTTTGATTCTCGCCCTCACGTCGCCGGACCTTTCGCTCCAGCAGCTCGACGAATACGGCGAAACCGTGATCGCTCAACGCCTCTCCATGGTGGAAGGGGTCGCACAGGTCAACGTGTGGGGCTCTCAGAAATACGCGGTTCGCGTGCAGCTGGACCCGGAGCAGCTCGCCTCCCGTGGGATCGGTGTATCGCAGGTGGCCGCCGCGGTGCGGGCCAATAACGTGATGATCCCGACCGGGGTGCTTTACGGTCCCGACCGTACCCTGACTATTCAGGCCACTGGGCAGCTCTCCAACGCGGATCAGTTCCGGCGACTCATCGTCACCTACAAGAACGGGGCTCCCGTCCGACTCGGTGATCTGGGCCTGGTGTTAGACGATGTGCAGAACAACAAAGGCGGAAGTTGGTTCGGCAATCAGCGCTCGATCGGTCTAGCGGTGCAGCGCCAGCCGGGTACCAACACGGTCGCGGTGGCCCGCAACGTGCGCGCGGCCCTGGCGGAAATCGAAAAGGGCCTGCCGGCCAACGTCATGGTGAAGACCCAGTACGACCGCTCGGTGCCGATCCAGCATTCCGTGGATGATGTGAAGCTCTCACTCGTGCTGGCGCTGGCCCTGGTGGTGATGGTGATTTTCCTCTTTCTTCGGAAGACCGTCGCGACCGTGATCCCGAGCTTGACCCTTCCGATGGCCATCGTCGGTACGTTCTCGGTCATGGCGGTGCTGGACTACAGTCTGGACAATCTTTCCCTCATGGCGCTGACCCTCGCGGTCGGTTTTGTGGTCGACGACGCGATCGTGATGCTCGAGAACATCGTACGCCACCTCGAGATGGGGAAGCCGCCCCTGCAGGCCGCCTTGGAAGGCGCCCGCGAGGTCGGCTTCACCATCCTGTCCATGACGCTTTCGTTGGCGGCGGTCTTCATTCCCCTGGTGTTCATGGGGGGCATCATCGGCCGGTTGTTCCGTGAGTTCGCCATCACCATCGGAGTGTCGATTCTCGTTTCGGGTTTCGTCTCCCTGACCCTCACGCCGATGCTTTGCAGCCGGCTGCTCAAGGCCCACGGTCCGGAACAGCACGGTCGCTTGTTCAACGCGACTGAACGCATTTTTCAGGGGATGCTGCGGGGGTACGAGGGGAGTCTCGGTTGGGTGATGCGGCATCGCCCGCTGACGCTGGTGTTCTCGGTTCTGATCCTCGTCTTCACGGTGTTGCTCTTCAACGCGGTCCCGAAGGGTCTCTTCCCGAGCGACGATACCGGGCTCCTCAACGCTACGACCGAGGCCGCCCAGGGGACCTCCTTCCCGGAGATGGTCCGTCTCCAGCAGATTGCCGCCGCGCGCCTCCTCAGCGATTCCAACGTCGCCATGTTCACCTCGTGGGTCGGTGGCGGTGGTGGTGCCACGAACCAAGGCTTCATTTTCATCTCCCTGAAGCCGGCCGGCCGCCGCCCCAAGGCTGAGACGGTCGTCCACGAATTGACCCGGCGATTGTCGAACATTCCCGGTCTCACGGTGTACGTGCAGAACCCGCCCAGCATCCGAATTGGCGGGCGGTCCGCGAAGAGCATGTATCAGTTCACGCTGCGCGGGAGTGACATCGTCCGGTTGTACGCCGAGGCCGGGAAGTTCTTGAAACGGCTTCAAGCGCTACCGATGTTGAGCGGTGTCACGTCCGACATTCTGAACACGAACCCGCAGGTCACGGTTCGGATCGACCGCCAACGGGCGGGCGCATTGGGCGTTACTCCCTCCGCGATTGAGAACGCGCTCGCCAACGCGTACAATCAGCAACAAGTGTCCACCATTTACACGCCGACGAATGAGTATTGGGTGGTGATGGAAACGGTTCCGAGCGCCCAGTTGGACGCCACCTCGCTGAATAAATTTTACGTCATCGGCGCCAACGGCAAGCAAGTACCGCTCTCCGCCGTCGCGAGCTTCACACCGGGTGTGGGGCCCTTGAGTGTAGCCCATTCGGGGCAGATGGCCTCGGTCACCATCTCCTTCAATCTGGCCCCGAGCGTTTCGTTGGGAACCGCGGTCGTGGAGGTGAACCGGCTGGCGCGTACGACGCTTCCGGCCACGATCAGCACCGGGTTTAGCGGCACCGCACAGGCGTTCGAGGCCTCGCAACAAGGCTTGGGTATTCTCCTGCTGATCACCGTCTTCATCATCTATCTGATCTTAGGCGTGCTCTACGAGAGCTTCATTCATCCCATCACCATTCTCACCGGCCTCCCGTTTGCCGCGTTTGGCGCGCTCTTCGCTCTCTGGATTACCGATGTGGAGCTTGGGGTGTACGGCTACGTCGGTGTCATCATGTTGATCGGCATCGTCAAGAAGAACGCAATCATGATGATCGATTTTGCCATTGCGGTGGAACGCGAGGGGCACCTCACCCCGGCCCAGGCCATCGTCCGGGCGGCGAGTGTGCGGTTTCGTCCGATCATGATGACAACGGTGGCCGCGCTGGCCGGCACGCTTCCCATCGCGATTGGCATCGGGGCCAGTGCGGACTCCCGGCGTCCGCTCGGCATTGTCGTGGTCGGCGGGCTCGCGTTTTCCCAAATCGTGACCCTCTATGTGACCCCCGTGTTCTATACCTACCTCGATCAGTTGCAAGGATGGTTCGGGCGCTTATTCTCCCGGGCCTCGAGGGAGCAGGCCGACTCGTCGGATCTGGTGCCGCCCGCGGCCTCGCCCGCGCGGTAAGCCATGAATTTCACGACGTTGTTTATTCGCCGCCCGGTCATGACAACTCTCGTCATGGTGGGCATCCTCGTGTTCGGAATCGTGGCCTACCAACAACTCCCGGTGAGCGATTTACCGAACGTCGACTTTCCGACCATCACGGTCACGGCGGCCCTGCCCGGCACGAGCCCCCAGACGATGGCCGCGACGGTCGCGACACCGTTGGAAAAGCAGTTCTCCACGATCGCGAGCATCGACAACATGACGTCGACCTCGAGCTTGGGGCAGACCCAGATCGTGATCCAATTTGCGCTCGACCGGAAGATTGACGCGGGGGCGCAGGACGTGCAGGCGGCGATTGCCCAAACTCTTCGGACCTTGCCCCAGGGCATCATCCCGCCGTCGTACCAGAAAGCCAATCCGGCGGATGCGCCGATCTTGACGATCGCCCTCACGGCGGACGGGGTTCCTCTCTCGACGCTCGACGAATTCGGCGAAACCTTGTTGGGCCAACGACTATCGATGGTCGGTGGAGTGGCCCAGGTGTTGGTGTACGGCGCCCAAAAGTACGCGGTCCGAATTCAGGTCGACCCCGGACAGTTGGCCTCCCGAGGCCTGGCGCTCGAGGATATCGCGACTGCTGTGACCAGCCAGAACGTCAATCTTCCCACGGGAGTGCTCTGGGGGCCGAAGACTGCGCTCACCGTGGAGGCAACCGGGCAGCTCGAGAATGCCAGCGCATTCCGCGACGTCATCGTCGCCTACCGGAACGGCGCACCCGTCCACCTCGACGAGGTCGCTCGGATCACCGACGATGTGCAGAACAACAAAACCGCGAGCTGGTACAACGGCGCGCGGTCGATCGTGCTGGCGATTCAGCGCCAGCCCGGCACCAACACCGTCGATGTCGCCAACCGGGTCAAGGCAGCCCTCACTGCCTTGCAGGCATCGATTCCGCCCACGATTCACGTCGCCATTCTCTACGATCGATCCACGACGATACAGGCCTCGGTGGACGACGTGACGTCCACGCTGGAACTGACCCTCGCCCTCGTCGTGTTGGTAATCTTTCTGTTCCTCCGCAACTTCTCGGCGACCGTGATTCCGAGCATGGCCTTGCCGATGTCGATCATCGGTACCTTCTCGGTGATGTATCTGCTGAAGTACAGTCTGGACAATTTGTCGTTGATGGCCTTGACCCTCGCGGTGGGGTTCGTAGTTGACGACGCCATCGTGATGCTGGAAAATATTGTCCGCCACCTCGAAATGGGAAAACCAAAGCTGCAGGCTGCCATCGACGGAGCCTCGGAGGTCGGGTTCACGATCGTATCGATGACTCTGTCGCTGGCCGCCGTGTTCATTCCCTTCTTGTTCATGGGTGGCATCATCGGGAAACTGTTTCATGAATTCGCGGTGACGATCGGCGTCGCGATCCTGGTGTCGGGGTTTGTGTCGCTGACGTTGACCCCCATGCTCTCGAGCCGGTTCTTGCGTTCGCACCAAGGGCACACGCACGGTCGTGTCTTCAACGCCACAGAGCGCGTCTACGAGCGCCTACTCGGCTTCTACGAGCGGACGTTGGTATGGGTCATGGACCGCAAGCCGGCCACGCTCGTGTTCTCGTTCGTTATTCTGGTCGCCACCGGGTGGCTGTTTTGGGATACGCCCAAAGGGCTTTTCCCGACTGACGATACTGGGCAGCTCCTGGTGACCACGGAGGCGGCTCAAGGTGTGTCGTATGCAACCCTGATTCAGCACGTTCAGGAGGTGTCCACCCTCATGGCCAAAGATCCGGATGTGCGGTCGGTGACGTCGGCCGTCGGGACCAGCGCCGCGGCGAATCAAGGCCAACTCACCATCGACCTCAAGCCGATCCACGAACGGAAGCGGAGCGCCGACCAAATTGCTCACGATTTGGGCCGGGCGGTGCAGCGCGTGCCGGATGTCACGGCCTTCATTCAAAATCCACCTGCCATCTCCATCGGGGGCCTGGCGTCGAAGAGCCTGTACCAATACACCTTACAGAGCAGCGACATCGATGCCCTGAACCGTGCCGCCCATGACTTGGAAGCCCGGCTCCGTCAATCCACGCTGCTTCGCGATGTCACCACGGACCTGCTGATAGAGAACCCGCAGGTGACGGTCGACATCGACCGGGAAGCTGCGGGCCAGTTGGGCGTCTCGGCCACGGAGATCGAGAACACGCTCTACGACGCATACGGGCAGCGGCAGGTGTCCACGATCTATACTTCGAGCAACGAGTACTGGGTCGTGATGGAGTTGCTCCCCCAATACCAAACCGACGTCGATGCCTTGGGCAAGCTGTGGGTCCGCTCCGCGCGGGGCCCAATCGTTCCGCTCAGTGCGGTGGCGAAATTTCGCAACAGCGTCGGCCCGGTGACCGTGAATCACTCCGGCCAAGTTCCCTCCGCGACCATCTCCTTCAATTTGACGCGCGGGGTGTCGTTGGGGACTGGGCTCGCCGACGTTCAAAAGGAAGCCAAACTACTCCTACCCGCCTCGATTACCGCCAACTTCACCGGCATTGCCCAGGCATTTCTGACCACGCAGCAGGGCCTGGTGGTGCTGTTGGTCCTTGCCATCTTCGTGATTTACATGATTCTCGGCGTCCTATACGAAAGTTTCATCCACCCGATCACGATTCTTACTGGGCTGCCCTTCGCCGCATTCGGTGCTCTGGTGACCCTGCGGGTGGTGGGACTCGATCTCGACATCTACGGGTTCGTCGGCATCATCATGTTGATCGGCATCGTGGAGAAGAACGCGATCATGATGATCGACTTCGCGATCGACGCGCAGCGCGAGGGAAGTCGGTCTCCCAGCGCCGCAATCATCGAGGCCGCTAGTGTACGGTTCCGCCCGATCATGATGACGACGATGGCCGCCCTCATGGGGGCCCTGCCAATCGCTATCGGCTGGGGGGCCGGTGCGGCGACTCGCCGTCCCCTAGGCGTCGCTGTGGTCGGCGGACTGGCGTTCTCGCAGTTGGTGACGCTGTATGTCACCCCCGTCTTCTACACCTATCTCGACGACCTGCAGGGATGGTTTCGCCGCCGGAAGAAAGCGCGGCAAGTCGAACTCGCGAGTGTGCCGCTCGCAGTGGAACGATCAGAGCCCTAGACGGGGGCGGATGCTCGCCGGTCGATCTTTGGGCCGCTACATTGCCTCCGCTGATTCATTTGGTCTATTCAATGGACCCAGCGTTGGATTGCAAGGAGAACCGGGATGCGAGTCTCCCGTTCGGTCGGAGCGTGCGCGGTGGCTGTGGTGGCCCTGGTAGACCCGAGTTCGGGACAAACGCCAGCCTCAAACACGGATGTGCGTCGCTGGGAGAACCAAGCCAAGGCAATCACCATCTATCGCGATCGCTATGGCGTGCCCCATGTCCACGGTCACACTGACGCCGACGCAATGTTCGGAATCGCGTATGCGCGTTGCGAGGACCGCTTTCAGGAGACCGAGCCGGCCTACATCCAGGCGCTGGGCCGAACTGCTGAGATTGAAGGCGAGAGCGGGGTGGGCTGGGATACCTTCATTCGGGCGTTCGAGCTCGAACAGCGTGGTCGGGCCGAATATGCTGAAGCCAGCGCGCCAATGAAAGCGCTTGTCGATGCGTGGGCCGACGGGACCAATTACTTCCTGTATAAGCATCCCGCGGTGAAGCCAAAACTCGCGATGCACTATGAGGGGTGGATGGCCTTCATGATGCATCGTGGCTTTGCGCTCGACCCGAACGCGGGTGGCCTGGATCTCGGCGCCTTGGCGAAGATTGCGGTTCCGGCGCCTCGCGACCGCAACGAGGGCTCCAACATGTGGGCCGTGAGCGCAGTCAAGAGCGCCTCCGGCCACCCCATGCTCTTCATGAATCCACACACGCCGATGCTCCCGGTCTACGAAAGCCACTGGATGAGCGACGAAGGGTGGAACATCGTTGGTCTCACCGCGTACGCGGAAACGGTCGTCCCGGTGAAAGGCCACAACGAACATCTGGGCTGGGCCCTCACGGTCAACAATTCCGATATGGTCGACGCGTGGGAAGAAGTCTTCGATGACCCGGCGCGGCCCCTGGCATACCGCTATGGGGACAGCCACCGGATTGCCACCGAGTGGCTGGACTCAATTCGGGTGAAGACCGCCGCTGGGGTCGAGACTCGAAAAATCACCTTGCGGAAGACCCACCATGGTCCCATTTTGGCCGAGCGAAACGGGAAGAAGTTGGCCGTGATGTACGGCAACGTGGACCACGGGGGCCTGCTGCAACAGTGGTATGCCATGGGGAAGGCGAGGAATTTGGCGGAATTTAGGCGGGCGCTCGATATCAACGGCCTCACCTACCACAACGTGATGTATGCCGACACGGCCGGGAACATCTTTTTTATCCATGCAGGGACGGTGCCCCGCCGCGACACGACGTTCGATTGGAGCAAGCCGGTCGACGGGACCGACCCGCGCACCGACTGGCAGGGCTATCACACCCCGGCCGAGATGCCCCAGGTATTGAATCCGCCAGCCGGCTGGATGCAAAACACAAACTCCACACCTTTCCTCACCACCACCGCCGATGCCAACCCGTTGCGTGAGCGGTTTCCGAAGTACATTGCATTGCATCCCGACAATTGGCGATCCCGGGCCTCCCGGCGCTTGCTGTCGCAGCCGGGGAAGTTCACGTTTGATCAGTGGACCTCGATGGCGTTCGACACATACTTCTTCGCGGCCGAACGCGAAGTTCCGAATCTGGCGATGGAGTGGGATCTCTTGCGCGCCGTGGATCCCGGTCGGGCCGAGTCGGTGCGAGATATAGTGGACGGGCTCAAGGGCTGGGACCGCTACGGTAGGGTGGAATCGGCCCCGGCACTGTGGTTCGCCCTGTGGCGGAGCCTCGTAGGCGAAGCCCCGGACGAGAGTGGTGCTCCCTGGCCGCGGATCACCGCCCTCGAAAAGACTCGCGATGCCCTGGTCAAGGACTTCGGCAAAACCGACGTCGCGATGGGTGAATTTCAACGGCTGCAACGCCCCAATGAACGCGCGGGTGGCTCATATCGCGATGACCGGCCCAGTCTGCCGTTGCCGGCCTCCGAGGGAACCCTCGTAGGGTCCATCTTTTCGATTTGGAGTCAGAAGCCGAAGGATGAGAAGCGGCGCTACGCGATCGGTGGCTCGGCCTACGTGTCGGTCATCGAGTTCGGGCCGAAGGTTCGCGCCCTCTCGATCACCCCCTTCGGCGAGAGCGGAGATTCGGCGTCACCGCACTTTTTCGACCAGGCCCCTCTCTTCGCCAAAGGGCAGTTCAAGCCGGCGTGGTTCACCTTGGACGAGATCAAGGCGAACTTGGAGAGAGCCTATCGACCTGGCGCCGAGGTGGCTCGGCATTGATGGCCGGCGCGGCTCGCCGATCCGCTTGCTCAAACGCTCTTGTCCGGCAGATTCGGCACGCTGGGTCCCGTCACCGGCAGGCTGACGAGCGTGGTCTTTCCCGACTGCTCCATGGCGCCGCCGTGAGCGAGAATGACTCGCCGCGCCAACGCGATGTCCGCGCCGATGATGGGAATTGCGCCGTGAACAATGGTCAGGATCACCTTCCTTCCTTCCAGAAGCGCCGAAACACCGACGGTGCTCTCCGGGGCGGCGTGACGAACGAGAAACCGAAGCAGGAGTTCGAGCGCCTGTTGGAGCCGCACCCGATCGCCGGCGACCCGGGGAAGCCCCGGCGCGACATCGAGGGTCACTTGGACGCCAATTCGGCGGCCATCGGCCTCCAATTGGGGGCGCAGGGTCTTCAACAATTCGCCGATCCGCACCGGCTCCCGCCGGAATCTCAGTGCCCCCCGGTCTAAGTCGGCGATCTCCTTCAACCGGCGGAGCTCGGTGGCTGCCTCGTCAGCCGCAAGGCGGGCTGCCTCGAGCATCTCCTCCTGATTCTCGTTCAACTCGCCAAAATGGTTCTGGAGGAGGATATGGAGCGGGAGTTTTACTTCGTCAAGCTGGCGCGAAACGGCCGACGACGCCTCGGCGAGGAGGGCAGCGTATTCCTGCACCCGCTCACCCGCCTCGGCCTCTCGCCGACGGCTGTCCGCTTCGGCGGCGGCGACGGCCCCGCTCAGACGATCCACGACCTGTTCCAGCGAATCGAGCTCGTCGGCTGACGTGCCGGGGCGCGGGATCGCCGCATTACGGACGGCATCGACCGGTGAGATGCGCCGGTGCCTGCGTTCCCCCGGCCCTGCCAGCCGCTCGATGCGCCGGGCAACATACCGGGTATTTTGCCAGGCGAGGACGAGCGAGCCGACGGTGCCGACTGTGGCCGCCACCACAACCCACTCCGGGGCGGCCCGATGATAGTTCCCCCAATACGCCAGCGCCGCGACCGTGAAGAGGCCGACGATGGCGGGAGCCACGGCCAGAAATAGGCGCTCCGAAACCCTCACGGCTGGTCCTTCTCGCGTTCCAGGGGGACGATCAGCACGTCGATGCCTTCTGTGTTGCGAATCAGCCGGTCAATCACCGAGCCACTGGTGAAATGCTGCCAAAACGATCGCCTTGACTGCCCCGCGATGACTAACGTCACGCCCTTTTCCCTCGCAAACCGCACGATGGCGCCCGCTACATCCTCCGATTGCAATTTGACGACCTCGGCCCCCATCGCTTGGGCTCTCTGGAAGTTCTCCACCAGCTTGCGTTGCACGGTCGCGTCGATGCGGCTGGCGCTCTCGCTCGCGGTTTGGACGTAGACGCAATACCAATCCGGATTAAGCCGGCCGGCGATACGGCTCGCCTTCCGCAGGAGAATCGCCGTGTATTCGGGATGACTCGACATCGCCACCAGGACCCGGTCGACCGTCCGCCGGTCCGGTCGTGAAAATGTCTCTTCGCGGGAGCGATCGACCGAGCTGGCAACCTCGCGGAGAGCTAGTTCCCGAAGCGTGGTCAAGTTTTCTTCGGTGAAGAAGTTATTCAGCGCGAGGGGGATCTTGTCTGGTGCGTAGATCTTGCCTTCGATAAGACGTTGGCGCAGGTCCTCCGCCGAGATGTCGAGGTTGATGACCTGGTCCCCCATCATCACGACCCAGTCCGGCACGGTCTCCCGGACGGTAACGCCCAGGGCCTTTTGGATCACATCGTTCAACGATTCGAGGTGCTGGATGTTCACGGCGGAGATGATGCTGATGCCTTCATCGAGCAACGCAACGACGTCCTCCCACCGTTTGGCGCGCT
Source organism: Gemmatimonadota bacterium (assembly GCA_025358055.1). GTDB lineage: Bacteria > Gemmatimonadota > Gemmatimonadetes > Gemmatimonadales > GWC2-71-9 > JANYKV01. Next base: position 19,183 of record JANYKV010000091.1, on the reverse strand, counting down.
GCGAGCCCGGCACATTCGTGTGCGCCAATTCGTCGACGAGCGCCACCTGGGGCTGGCGCGCGATGATCGCCTCGACGTCCATCTCTTCAAGAATCCGTCCCCGATACTCGATGCGGCGCCGTGGAACGGTCTCCAGGTCACGAATCTGCGCCTCGGTCTCAGGCCGCCCGTGGGTTTCCGCGAAACCCACCACGATATCGACGCCACGCTGGCGCAATTGGTGGGCCTCGTTGAGCATCCGGTAAGTTTTGCCTGTTCCCGCAGCCGATCCGATATAGAGCTTGAGCTTGCCGCGCTCACGCGTTCGCAGGAGGTCGGCGAACGAGGGTTCGGGCGTTGGGGTGAGAGGCGCGTCGACCATGGCAAGAATCTATCGCCGACGGATAGTGAAGTCTCCGGACGCGTCGATTCCGGCTCGCTGGTGTGCGGTCCACCGGCCTGCAACTGAGTCGCCGGACCATGCTCCACGTAGGGCCACCGGAAGATCCGCCTCGGGCGCCAGCTTGAAGAGAATCGAATCTCCGCTAACTCGGCCCACTAACTCAGGTACCCCGGTGTAATTCGCGACTCGGAGATCGAGGCGCCGAAAGTCGATGTCGAACGTGCCGAAGAGCATCGGCGGACCGTCGGAGCCAGGGGCGTTGAGGCGGTTCTCATTCAACGTGATCGCAATCTCGCCGACTCGAATGAGTTCCGGTGCAACCCTCGAGGTATCGGGAGATGTCTCCCGCCGATCGAGCCGCATCCGAACCTCCCACAGCCCGAGGAGCCGCTGGACGTTCGGGGCCGCCAACCTCGCCCGCCATGCCTGCATGTCCTCCTGGCAGGCCACGAGGGGAACGAGGACGACAACCGTGAGGGCAAGCCGACGCAGCCTCGTCATCGTCGCGCGCCCGATTGGTGGGCGGCTGAATCGGTGCGGGGCAGAACGCTATCGAGCGCGATATTGAGCAGGAGCACGTTGACCCGTGGTTCTCCCAAGAAGCCGAACTGACGACCCTCCACGTGCCGGGCCAGAAAATTCTTGATGGCGGCTTCGCTCACATTGCGAGCCCGGGCGACTCGCACCACCTGTAAGGCGGCGTTGGCGGGCGAGATGTGCGGGTCGAGGCCGGATGCCGAGCTGGTCACCATGTCCGCCGGAATGGCGCCCAGTTGTGCGCCGTCTTGCGTCACGACCTCCGCGACCTTCGCCGCGATCAGCGTGTCCGCCAGGTTGAGGTCGGTGGGCCCTTTGTTGGTCCCGCTGGACGCCGCGGCGTCGTAGCCGTTGCCCGCCGCGGAGGGCCGCGGATGGAAGTAATACGGCTGCGTGAACCCTTGGCCGATCAGCTCACTCCCAACCACCTGCCCGTTCACCGTTACCAGCGAGCCGTTCGCCTGCTTAGGAAAGAGAAGCTGGGCCAACGCGGTTACAACCCCGGGATAGATCGCTCCAGTCACGAGACAGAGCAGCAGGGTTAGGACGAGCGCGGGGCGAATCTGTTTGCGGAACATGGTCACACCAACCTGAGGAGGACGAGCAGGACGTCTAGTGCTTTGATGCCGAGGAACGGCACGAGCACACCACCGATGCCGTAGACCACAAAGTTGCGGCGCAGGATGGCGGCCGCCCCGGCCGGGCGGTAACGCACCCCTCGAAGCGCGAGGGGAATCAGCGCGATGATGATCAACGCGTTGAAAACGACTGCGCTGAGGATGGCCGACTCGGGCGAGTGGAGCCGCATCACGTTGAGTGCGTTGAGCGCCGGGTAGGTGGCCGCAAACATCGCTGGAATGATCGCGAAGTATTTGGCCACGTCATTCGCGATGGAGAAAGTAGTGAGCGAGCCGCGGGTGATCAGGAGCTGTTTCCCGATTTCGACGATCTCGATGAGTTTGGTCGGGTTCGAATCGAGGTCGACCATATTTCCCGCCTCGCGGGCCGCTTGCGTGCCGGTGTTCATCGCCACACCGACATCGGCCTGAGCGAGCGCTGGAGCATCATTGGTGCCGTCGCCGGTCATTGCGACGAGGCGTCCACCGAGCTGCTCCCGGCGGATGAGGGCGAGCTTGTCCTCCGGTTTGGCCTCGGCCAGGAAGTCATCGACCCCCGCCTCGCCTGCGATGGCCGCGGCGGTGAGGGGATTGTCCCCGGTGATCATCACGGTCCGGATCCCCATGGCGCGCAGCCGGTCGAATCGTTCGCGCATGCCGCCCTTCACGATGTCCTTGAGGTACACCGCGCCGAGCACACGCACATGGCCGTCCTGTCGTTCCGCCACGACGAGTGGGGTCCCGCCCTCGCGGGCAATCCGCTCCGTGATTTCGGTGATCTCCCTGGGTATCTCGCATCCACCCTCGCGCACCCAGCGCACGATCGCGTCGCCCGCACCCTTTCGCAGCTCCCTGGCCCCCATGTTGACGCCGCTCATTCGCGTGGCCGCCGAGAACGGGACAAAGGCCATTTGCTGGTGCTCCGGGGTCTCGCTGACCGCACGGCCGCGGAGATTGAATTGTTGCTTGGCGAGTACTACAATGCTCCGCCCTTCGGGGGTCTCATCCGGCAACGACGCCAGTTGCGCGCGATTCGCCAGTTCCTCCACCGTGACGTTCTGCACCGGATGGAACTCCACCGCCTGGCGATTGCCGAGCGTAATGGTGCCCGTCTTATCGAGCAGCAAAGTGTTCACGTCGCCGGCGGCTTCCACGGCCCGGCCGCTCGTAGCGATCACGTTCTGCTGGATCATTCGATCCATCCCGGCGATACCGATGGCGGAGAGCAGCCCACCGATCGTCGTGGGGATGAGGCAGACGAGGAGGGACACGAGCACCGGGATCGCCACCGGCCCGCCGCTATAGATCGCGAAGGGCTGAAGCGTCGCCACCGCGAGGAGGAAAATGATGGTGAGACCGGACAGCAGAATGGTGAGCGCAATCTCGTTCGGCGTCTTCTGCCGCTTCGCCCCCTCGACCAACGCGATCATGCGATCCAGGAAGGTCTCGCCGGGGTTCGCCGTGATCCGAATGACGAGGTAGTCGGAGAGAACCTTCGTCCCGCCGGTGACGGCGGATCGATCGCCGCCGGACTCCCGAACCACCGGCGCGGACTCACCAGTGATCGCCGACTCATCCACTGAGGCGACCCCGCCGATGACTTCGCCGTCCCCGGGAATCACGTCGCCGGGAATACAGAGCACGACATCGCCCGCGCGCAAGTCGTTCGCGGCGACCGTCTCAAAGCGATCTTTGTCCTGGGGTTCGACGAGCCGCTTCGCTTGGGTCTCCTGCCGACTTTTCCGGAGCGCGTCCGCCTGGGCCTTGCCACGTCCCTCGGCCATGGCTTCCGCGAAGTTGGCAAACAACACCGTAAACCAGAGCCACAGCGTAATCTGGAGCGCGAAGCCGATACCTCCATGGCCAGCGATCACGTCGCGAAGCAGGAGCGCGGTGGTGAAGGCGCTCCCAACCAACACGACGAACATCACCGGGTTCCGCACCATGTGACGCGGGTAGAGCTTGCCGAAAGCCTCGGAGAGGGCGCGCAGGACGATCGGAGGATCGAAGAGAGGCCGTTTGGATATGGGCATCTAGAAGAGCCTCCCCGCACCCATGAGCAGGTGCTCGACGATCGGGCCGAGCGAAAGCGCGGGGAAAAAGGTGAGAGCGCCGACGATCAGGATGACGCTGATCAAGAGTACGACAAAGAGCGGCGTGGTCACCGGAAACGTGCCCGCAGACTCTGGCGCAATCCGCTTCTCGGCCAGGAACCCCGCGACGGCAAGCATCGGCACGATCATGGCGAAACGGCCGATCAGGGTCGCGATGCCGAACAACGTGTTGTAGAAATAGGTGGTGCCGGTGATGCCCGCGAACCCGCTCCCATTGTTCGCCGGGGTGGACGTGAAGGCGTAGAGGATTTCCGAGAACCCGTGGGGGCCTGCATTGTTCAGGCCCTTGAGGCCCTCGGGCGCGATCACGGCCACGCTCGTGAGGACCAAGATCACCAATGGGAACACGAGCACGTAGAGCATGACCATCCGGATCTCGCGGCTTTGGATTTTCTTGCCCAAGTATTCCGGAGTGCGACCGACCATGAGTCCGGCGATGAACACCGTTGCGAGCACCATCATCAGCATCCCATAGAGTCCCGCCCCAACGCCGCCGAAGATCAGCTCCCCAAGCTGCATGTTGATGAGCGGTACCATACCACCCAAGGGCGTGAAGGAATCGTGCATGCTGTTCACACATCCGCAGGAGGCGTCGGTCGTAATCGTTGCATAGAGCACCGAATTCGCGATGCCGAAGCGAACTTCCTTCCCTTCCATGTTGCCACCGGATTGGGCCGCCGAGGCCACCACGTCGATCCCGCGCGCGGCGTGAATGGGGTTGCCTCGCGCCTCCGCCCAGTAGCTGGTGGTCACTCCGCCCAAGAACAACACGAACATCGCGATCCACAGCGCCCAACCATGCGCCGGTTTTTGAACCATTCGTCCGTAGGTCCAGGTGAGCCCAGCAGGCACCAGGAAGATTCCGAGCATTTGGAGGAAATTGGTCCATGGGGTGGGGTTCTCGAACGGATGCGCCGAGTTCGCGTTGAAGAATCCGCCTCCGTTGGTTCCCAGCTCCTTGATCGCTTCCTGGCTCGCGACCGGGCCCAGTGCAATCGTTTGCTTGCCGCCCTCCAACGTGTGGACATCCAGGGAGGGTAGGAAATTCTGAATCGCGCCCTGCTGCACGTGGAAAAGCGCCCAAATCAACGAAAGCGGGAGGAAGAGGTATAGCGTCCCCCGCACTAGGTCGACCCAGAAATTCCCCAGTCCACCCGCTGTTCGCCGAGCGATCCCGCGTGCCAACGCAACCGCGGCGGCCATCCCCGCCGCCGCTGAGGCAAAATTGTGAAACGCCAATTGGGTCATCTGCGAGAAATACGACATGGTTGTTTCGGGGACGTACGACTGCCAGTTCGTATTGGTCGTGAACGACGCTGCGGTCTCGAACGCCTGCCGGTCCGGGACCGCGCCGAGCTTCTGGGGATTCAGGGGCAGGAGGTGTTGCAGGCGGAGCGCGAGATAGGTGAGCAGCATCGAGGCCAGGCTGAAGAGCAACAGCCCGCCGGCGTAGCGAGTCCAGTGCTGATCCTCTTCCGCGTCGACCCCGGCTATGCGATAGAACAGTCGCTCAATCGGTCGGAGCCATCCGATCGAGCCATCGTATACCTTGAGGGCGTAGATCCCCATCGGCTTGGTGAGCAGGAGCAACACCGCCGAATAGAAGATGATTTGGAGCCACCCATTGAGCGACATATCAGAACTTCTCCGGCCGCAGCAGGGTGTAGATCAGATAGATCAGCAACGCGACGACTAGCAGTCCGGCGATGAGTGTATCGAGACTCACTTCGACTGCCTTTCCGCCTCGGTTTCGCGGCCCAAGGTCTCGCAGCCGCGCACATACGCGAGCATGGCCGCGAAAAAGGCCACAGTCCCCAAGACATAGAGCAGGTCGAGCATGCGTGCCTCCCAGAAAGCCAAACACCATTCAGCGCTTGGCACAGCATAGCGTGAACGGCGTGAAGATCGCATAAAAGCGCACGGACAAAGCGCTAAAAAGTCACAAAAAATCCGGAGGCGGAATGAGGTCGACAGCGGGGAGGGACAGCATGAAGATGCTGCCGCCGCCGGGACGGGGTTGGTATTCCACGGAGCCCTGTTGCGCCTCGGCGAGCTTCCGGGCGATGGAGAGGCCGAGTCCCACTCCGCCGACGTCCGGGAGGCTTCCTGCCGGGCGGTAAAACGGTTCGAAGATCCTTTGCCGTTCCGCCGCTGGCACACCCGGGCCGCGATCGGACACGGAGAACTGGATCCGGTCTCCGAGCCGAGCGATAGAGAAATCCACCGGGGTGCCGGGCTGGGCATACTTATGGGCGTTCTCGATCAAGTTGACCAGGATCCGAAGTGTGTGCGCGAAGTCGAATCGGCCGACCAGTAGCGCCGCTCCTTCTTCCAAGTGGACTTCGAGGGGCCGTCCACCGAGGGCGCCAGAGACTCGTTGGAGGGCCGCTCCGACGAGCTCATCCACCGGGTTGAGCGCGATCGAAAGAGATAGCGCCCCGCCTTGCAGCCGGGAGAGATCCAATAGGTTTGCCACAAGGCGGTTCAGGCGATCAGCCTCTTCCTCGATCGCGCGGGCCCGTTCATCCTCGCGGGCCATATCATGCGCGAGAGCTTTGATGGTCGTGAGAGGCGTCCGGAGGTCGTGTGACACCGACGCCAGCAATGCGTCCTTCAGCCGACCGGCTTCCCGGAGCGCTTCCGCGTGGTCCGCCTCCGCCGCCAGCCGGACTCGTTCCACCGCCAGGGCGGCGTAGTACTCAAGCGCGGTGAGAAACCGCCGCTCGCCAGGGCCGAAGTCGAAAGGGTGGTCGTACTCGAGCGCCAGCACTCCCGCCATCCGACCGCGGACCTGCAGGGGCAGGTAGATGGCGGTTGCGGTGTTCAGGTCGACCGCCGGAACCTCGGCGGAATCCGCGAGATGTGTGGTTCCGTCCGCGCGACGGATTGCCGCTCGTCCGTGTTGTCCCACCCACACCGCCAGAGACCCGGCCGGGACCTCCCCGCGAACTTGCGCCTCCTCCACTACATGAATTCGACAGGCTCTCGCTTGCAATGTCGAGGCGATGACGTGGGAGATGGCGGCGAGCGCCTCTTCAGCCCGGGCCACATTGAGCGTCTCGGCGCCCAGCGTGGCGAACCGGTCCACCTCCGCTGCTCGCGTACGGGCGGTGCTGGCCTCCCCTTGTAAACGATGGACGATTTGCGTCGCGACCAAGCTCACCACGAGAAAGGCGATTAGCACCAGCCAATCGAGCGGATCCGTGATGACGAGGGTGTAATAGGGAAGCAGAAAGAGCCAATCGAACAACAGGAAGGCCACCCCGGCAATGACCAGGCCGAGTTGGCGTCCGCCGCTGACGCTCCCCGCCAGCACGACCAGCAGGTACAGCAGCGCGACATGGGCCTTGTCGAGCCTGGCCCGAAAGCCGAGCAGCAGGAGGGTGACGGCCGTGAGGATCAGTGCCCACGCGACCCAGCGCCATACGGCCCGCGTGGTGGTCACGGGCTTGCGTCGAGTTCAGTCGCGGTGACGAACCGGTAACCGACCCCGGGTTCGGTCAGGATATAGCGCGGCCGGACCGAATTGTCTTCGATTTTCCGGCGGAGGTGCGCCACGTAGACTCGCAAGTATTGCTGTGCATCGCCGAACTTCCGGCCACTCCACACCTGGGTGAAGAGATGCTGGTGGGTGAGGGTTCGGCCCGCGTTGGTCATCAGGACGCGCAGCAGTTCCCATTCGATGGGCGACAAGTGGACCGGAGCGCCCGCGCGAGTGAGCATGCGCGCCTCGAAATCGAGGACCAATCCCCCAATCGTCAGTCGGGTTTCGCCGGTTCCCGCGGATTGGGTCCGTCGCATCAGCGCCCGGGCCCGGGCTTGCAGCTCGGGAGTGCTAAACGGTTTCGTGACGTAGTCGTCGGCCCCGGCGTCCAGCAGCGCCACCTTCTCCTCGTCCGAATGCCGGGCGGAGAGTACGAGAATTGGAGCGGTGGACCACTTACGGATCTCGCGACAGACCTCAACGCCCGGACGGTCCGGGAGGCCGAGGTCGAGAATGATCAGGTCCGGTCGCTCCGCCGCTGCGAGGTCGATGCCGGACGCGGCAGTATCGGCCTCGCACACGCGGACGCCACCACTTGCGAACGCGTTGCGGACCACCCGTCGAATCTGGATTTCATCATCGATCACGAGAACTGTGGAGGGTGCCACGGGCACCTCAATCCCCCGGTTCTGGATGATGCGTTGGGGCGGCCAGCGCCATACGGGGTGGCTCGAATTCTCGGACGGAAGTACGGAGCGGCATGTGGGTCTGGGCCCTTGTGGCCGGATGGGGAAACCCCGCAGCCGGGGCGGTGCGCAAGGTACCGCAGGTCGGTGCCGCGGTCAAACTGGGGACGCTCTGGGATGCCGCGAGACTTCTGCAATCTTTATGGGATTTTAGCATTATTTCACTTCGCTTTTGTGCGGCTTTCACGGCCCGGTTGCTAGACTATGGCCGAGTCTGAACTGCGGAGGCGGGCGCCCGTCTCCTTCCTGACGGAGGAACGATGGGAACGCGAGCGGCTATTGCGACACTGGTTGGATCTTGGTTCTTCGCCGTTGGGGCCGCCGCCCAAACGAGCGAGTCCTCGCAGGATCGGAGTGGCCCAGCGAGAAAAGACACAATAGTAGTGGCCCACGCCGATACTACCCCGGCCGCCAAAGATCCATTTGCGTTTGCCGATTTCACGTGGCTCAACGGCAACAGCCGCCAAAAGTACTCCGTGCTCGAGTCCAAAGTGTTCACGGGCGAGTTCCGAGTGGACGCGACCTACATCGCGCAGTTCAACCATCCCGCGGATCACACGCTCATCGGGACTTCGGAGAGCGGCCGGACCAGCGAATTTCAGGTGCAGCAGCTGGGCATCGGAGGCGACTTCCACGCCGGCCACGCCATCGGCCGTCTCATGACCCAGTTCGGGATGTACTCGACCATGACCCCGCGGAACGATGCGAGTCCGGCTCGAGGTCAGTGGAATCTCGCGGACGCCTACCGCTACATCTCGGAGGCGTACGGCGGCTATCACTGGGACAAAATGAACGGAATCAATTTCGAGGCGGGGATTTTCATGTCCTATGTCGGGCTGTTCAGCTACTACAACTTCGACAATTGGGCCTACCAGCCTTCATACGTGTCGTCTAACACCCCATGGTTCTTCAACGGCGTGCGCGTGCAGATTTTCCCGAGCGACAAACTCAAGATCGAACCGTGGCTCATCAACGGGTGGCAGTCGTACGGGATGTTCAACTCGACGCCTGGAGTTGGCATGCAAATCCTTTGGCGCCCCAATGGCTCGCTGTCGGTCCTCTCCAACAACTACTACGGGCGCGACTGGTTGGGCCTCCCGGACCGGTGGCGGATGCATAGCGATAACAGCGTCACGGTCAAATATCTCGATGCACCGACTAAGCCATTGAGCAAGGGCGCGTTTTCTTTGACGGTCGATGCGGGGTGTGAAAGCGGCGGTGGCGTCAGCTGCACGAAGAGTTCCGCCGGGGGCCCGGCGCAGAACTTCTTGGGGTTCATGGTGTACAATCGGTTCTGGTTCGCCAAGGACCTTCTGGGCCTGACGGTCGGCGGTGGCGCCATGACGAATCCGGGGCGTTACCTCGTGCTCATGCCCCCGATCAACGGCGCAACGGCCTTTTCAGGCACACCGTATTTCACCGAGAACCCCGGTGACCCGTTTCACGCCTGGGATGCCACCGTGACGTTTGACTACATGCCGGAACAGTTTGCCACCTTCCGGTTGGAGTTCAACTATCGCCAGGCGAGCGTGCCCTATTTCGCCGGACCCGGTGGCGTCACTCCCCTAGGAGGCAATACCGGGTCGCCAGGGTCCTTGGTCGCGGGCTTTACACCGGACCTTCGGAAATCGGAAAGCCGGATCAACGCCGCCATTCTTGTGAAATTCTAACTCAACTCCCCTTGATGTAGTGGCACCCGGCGTCCTGCGCACGGAGCACGGCGAATACCCCCGAAGGCTGTAGAACCACGCCAGGCGACAGCATCGCAACGGCGCGCTTACGCGCCTCCTCGCTCGAGACCTTCTCTGTTTTCTCGATTCGGCCCACGCAGTCCCCGAAGGCCAGATTGCACGCCAACGCGATCCCTCCCGCGGCAAGGAACGCGGTCACGTTCATGGTGGGCATCCCGGGTAGCATGTCGCCACCCGCGAGTAGGATGGGGTTCTTTGTGGTGGGGGCATCGGTGAACGGGTGCTTGACCTTCTTCTCCTCGCCGATCTTGTACTTGTCCCAGAACTCTTGGTTCATCACCAAAGCAATCGCGTCGTGCCGGATCACCAGCACGGCGGACATCTCGTCGGGTTTGGCGCCCAACACGTCGCCGTACTGGCCCTTCCACAAGAAGGTGCGGAAGAGTCCATCGCCGTTTTCGATATCCGTGCAGTCAAACACTGCCCGATACTTTCCGCTCACCCGATTGACCCAGCTGAGATCCCATGCGGGGCCCTGCGACGGTGTCAACGCGAGCGCTCCCGGTGCGGCGGAGCGAAACGGTGTGGCCGCTAGCCCGGCGGCAACGGCGGCACCCACGGTGAGTTGTTCTAGAAAGTCACGGCGATCCGGGTTCATCGGTACTCCTACCTATGGGAATCAATGGGACGGGGTTGGGTCGCTTCGTAAGATTGTCGCCTTAGCCTTCGCTCGTCAAATCGGCGCAGCGCGGTGGGATTTCGTTTAGCGTCACAGAAACGTCGGGTGGCCGGGCGAGGTCGAGTCACCGTCCCCAGAGGTACCCCCCCGACCTCAGGATGCCTCGGCGCGGGTGTTGCATTCCTCCGGAACCCTGAGGCTCGCCAGGCCATCAGGGGACGTCCACCCCACCTGAGCGAGAAGTTCGTAGGTACTTTATTGACAGGTACTTACGCTATATCTCACCCCAGCAGGAATCGGCGGCTTCTTCCGCTGTGGCCCGCGGTGAGGTGGTGGAGAGTCTTGATTTGCAATGTCTTGCAGTAGTCCGACAGATTGCACCGGGCGGTTCCCCGCCTCGCCGTGCTCCGGTTTTGGCCTTTGTCGTTGGGCTCGGGCTGGTCTTTGGGCGCGGCTCGCCGGCTTCGGCACAGGCCCCAACTTCGGTCGTTCTTTCCTACCCGGACCGCCCGAGATTCACCGTCCAGCCGTTCGGCGAGCCATTCGGACTGGGCGTCATAACGGTCACCAGCTTGGCCCAGGATCTCCGCGGGTATCTCTGGATCGGGACCCAAACCGGCCTCTTTCGGTATGACGGGTCTCGGGTGAAGCGGTTTGGCGAGGTCGATTCGCTGGTGGGGCATTTCATCGAAAAACTGACCGTTGCGCCGGACGGAACAGTCTGGGTCAAAGGCACTGAAGGGCTCGCGAGCTTCGTGCGAGGACGGTTTGTCCCCTTCCGCCTTCCGGCCGAGGCGGGAGCCATCGCCGCTACGGCCCAGTCGTTTGCGGTGAACCGGCGCGGCACCCTGTTCGTATCGGTTGCGAAGGGTTTGCTCCGGGCCGAATCCGGGGATGGATCCCGATATCGCCTCTTCACGACGACCCAGGGTGTGTCCGACGAGGTCGGGGGAATCGCCATTGCACCTGACGATGGGGTCTGGATCACGTCGGGGAACCGGCTGGGCCACCTTGCCCGAGGATCGAACCACCTCGTTTGGGATGCCGCCACGGTGCTCCCCGCCCCCCACGGGCGGTACATCAGCCTCACCTTCGATGGCGCTGGGGCGTTGTGGCTCCGCACTGCGCAACACCTTATTCGCATCGACCCGCTGACCCACCAACAGTTTTTCAGCGATCGGGAAATTGCACCGGCAAATCCTGAAGGCGGATTGCCAACGCTCGACCAGCGCGGACACTTGCTCGTGCCTTCCGGCGCCGGACTCTTTTGGCAGGACGACGGCGGGTGGCGCGTCATTCGCGACGAAGAAGGCTTGGCGAGCAATACCATCGTGGCCGCCCTCGAGGATCGCGAGGGCACCCTGTGGGTCGGCGGCTCGGGAACCGGGCTCGAGCGGGTCGTGGGTTTTCGAGAGTGGACCGCGTGGACCAAAGCCCACGGGCTCCCGGACAACTCGACATGGGGCACGGTGCGCGACAAGCAGGGGAAACTCTGGGTTGCGACCAGCCTGGGGGTCGGGGTGTGGAATGGCGACACGCACCGATGGAAGGTCCTCGGGATCCGCGAGGGGCTCTGTGGTCTCCAAACGTGGCGTCTCGAACTCGCGGCGGACGGATCGGTATGGGCCCTTTCCCCGGTGAACGGGATTGCCCGCATCGACCCCATTGGACTGCGCGGCCGGTGTTTTCCTTCATTCGCCGGCAAGGACTTCACGTTTCAAACCCGGGCTCCGGATGGCTCTATCTGGGCCACGACCCGCCAACGCGTGGTTCGGTTCGACGGATCGAGCCCCGCGCCCGCTCCAGTAGAAGTGCCGCTGCCGGACTCGCTCGGCCAGATCTGGTACCTGTCGTTTAGCCCCAAAGGGGCTCTATGGGCAAGCGGGCCCAAACGGCTCATGCGATTCGATGGGACCACCTGGCGGATTTTCGCGCGGGAGGATGGACTCCGAGGGGATGTCGTTTCGAGCCTCGCCGCGTTGAGCGAAAACGAGGTTTGGGTGGGGTACAACGATGTGGCCGAAGTGACGCATTTTTCGCTCGACTCGGTTGGGAATGCGCACGCCGACCAGCACGGGTGGGACGTCAGTATCGTGGGTCGCGACGCTGCCGACCGGATCTGGCTCGATGGGACGGATGGCCTCAAGGTCAGCGCGCCCGACGGTCGACTGCAAGCGTTCAGCCACCTCGATGGCCTTATTTGGGACGACGTAAGCCCTTGGGGGGTTCGCGAGGAGGCCGACGGCAGCTACATGATTGCCACGTCGCGCGGCCTCGCCCGCTACGCGCCCCCTCGAATCCATCACAAGCCGGACTCTTTGCAGGTCGTCATCAGCTCGGTCCTCCTGGGCGGCCAGGAGCGACTTGGTGCCGTGGGATTGTCGGTGAAGCCCCGGGACGGAACGCTCGTGGTCCAATTCGCCCCGCTCGCCCTCAATAGCGCAGACCGAATCCCGTGCCGATATCGCCTCGATGGCCTGGAGGACGACTTCGAACAAACCTTGCTGCGCGAGGTCCGCTACTCGGGCTTGGCGCCCGGACACTATACGCTAACGGTCCAGTGCCGCTCCGACGCGTCGGGTTGGAGCCGTCCCGGCGCTACCTTCGCGTTTACCGTCCTCGCGCTGTGGTGGCAGACGTGGTGGGCACGTCTGGGGGCGTTCGCGCTCGTGCTGCTCGCCATCTGGGGCATCGTCCGCGTCCGGACCGGCGCGTTGAATCTGCGACGGATCGAACTCGAGGCGGCGGTCGCCGCCCGGAACGCGGAGTTGGTGCAGAAGAATCACGAGTTGGAGGTCATGTCCCTGACCGATCCATTGACGCAGGTTCGTAACCGGCGCTACTTCAGCGAGACGGTTGTGAACGATGTGGCGAAGGTGCTGCGGACTTATTCCGGCGCCCATTCGCCCGGCAAAATCTCGGCGTGCAACGAAGAGTTGGTCGTGCTTTTTGTTGATATCGATCTCTTCAAAGAGGTCAACGACCAGCACGGTCACGCGGCCGGTGATCGAATGATCCAAGAGGTTGCTCGCCGATTGGGTACCGTCGTGCGGCGGTCCGATGTCCTCCTGCGGTGGGGCGGGGAAGAGTTCATGATTATTTCGCGGACGACCCCGCGAGCAAACGTCCCGGTTTTGTGCGCGCGTTTGCTTGACGCCGTCGGTTCGGTGCCGTTCGACCTGGGCGAGGGTATCATCGTGCGGAAGACCTGCTCGCTCGGTTGGGCGCCGTTTCCGTGGTTGCCCTGTGATCCCACAGCCCTTGCGTTCGAGGACGTAATCGAACTCGCGGATGATGGGCTCTACCGGGCCAAATCCAGCGGTCGGAATCATTCCGTTGGCATCCTGCCCTCGACCTACGCCCGTGCCCATCCCGAACAGGTTCGGATCGCGAATCGACGGAACATGGCGCCCACCCTATTGGAAATCGTCAAGACGGGGCCGGGATCGCTCGCGGAGAGCCTCGTCGAGACTCGTCAGCTCAATTCAGTCTCGCCGGACGCCCACTAGCCGGGACGGCCCGCGATGGATGGGTCGCCGTACTCCAGGCGATCCCGGCTGGGCAGAACGATTTTGTTGCGGGTGCTTCTTCAACCGGTCATGGGTAACGCCGGCCGAAACCGACAATTTTCCAGTGCCATCGGGTTTCATTCTCCGGGGGCAGCCCAACGCTCAATTCCTCACCAACCTCTAGCGCATTCGAACGCCGAGGGAATCCTGGCCCTGCCACAGGGTGATTGTGGTGCCTTGTTTTCGAAAAGTCACCTCTTTGCCGGCATGACTCACGAGGTCATCGAACAACACGAACGTCGATTCGTTTTTTGCCACCAACGCCACTTCCGACCCGTCCATGTCGGCGAACAGGGAGTCGCCGCGCTGATACACTCGCGTGTCACCTACTCGTGAATCGTAGATGCCCACCCATTGTTTCAGCCCACCCGCTCGGATAGAAGAGGCCACGGGCGGTGCGAGTGGCGCGGGCCCGCCCGACTTCAGGGGCGTTGGGGCTACGCCGGCGAGGACCTTGATCAGGTTGGGGAGCAAAGGCAGAATTTCGTAGTCCTCACGGTTCATGGCTAGCCCAATGCCGAGTTTTTTCTCGGGCAGCATGACCCACAGAGTGACCATGGTATGAACCGACCCCGCCTTCTTGATGGTGAGGGTACCCATCATCGAATCGATTTCCCAACCGAGGCCATATTTTGTGGGACCCCCGAGTTCGCTCTCCGCATCGGCTTGGGGCCGGAGCGCTTCATGAATGAGGTCGGGCGGAAGAAATTGGGTCCCCGCTACCGTCCGGCCCTCATTCAGCATTGCCACCAGAAGGTTTCCGATATCGGTTACCGTCGAGACCATCATTCCCGCCGGACCATACTCCCGGGTCAGGGAAGGGGGTTGGGGATGGTTGCGTGTCGCGCGTCCCTCGGCATACCCCTGCGGGAGGTTCGGGACCTTCCAGAACTCCAGGGTGCTGTGTCGCATGCCGAGGGGAGTGAAGATCTCGCGCTGCATGAAGTCCTCGATGGGTAGCCCGCTCACGCGTTGTACGATGTAGCCGGCAAGGGCCCAGCCCCGATTCGAGTAGGTGTAGCCTTGGCCGGGCGCGAACCGGAGCGGGAGCAGCGTCATCGCGTGCGCTTGGCGCTCGAGTGCGCCCCTGTCTTGAATGGAGGGCACCGCGTAGGCGGGTCCGGAGAATCCCACGGGGAGCCCCGATCGATTCGTGAGAAGATGACGCAGCGTGATGCTTGATGCTCGGGGATCGATGAACTTGAGCTCCGAGGCATAGCGGACGATGGGCGTATCGAGCGCGACCTTGTGCTGTGCCACGAGCCGAAGCACGGCAAGCGCCGTCAGCGGCTTGCTCGTCGATCCAATGACGAACGGCGTGGTGTCCGAAACCGGGATGTGTTTTTCAATGTTCGCAAGCCCGTATCCCTTGGAATAGACCACCCGATCGCCTTGTACCACGACGAGCGCGAGCCCGGGCAAGTCGCGTTTGGTCATCGCGTCTTCCACCGCGGCGTCGAGTCGCGCACTCGCGTCAAACGTCGGTGGGGTCGGAGCCTTCTGGCAGGCCGAAGTGGTAAGGGCGGCGGTCGAGAGGGCGAGCGTGCGGAGGATGCGCTGCATGGAGGCCTCGGGTTCCGGTGCCGGTCAGGGTCAATGTCTCAAGAAAATAACAGATGTTATATTAATTGCAATCACTCTGCTGGGAGGCGCTGTGGGGCGAACGGCGGGCCGGTCTTTCGATCGAATGGATGTCGCGCGGGCGGCCTGGCGCGTCATCGTTCGGGATGGGCTGCATGAGGCAAGCGTGCGCGCGATTGCGAAGGAGCTGAAGGCGACGACGGGGGTCGTCACGTACCACTTTCGGGATAAAGAGGACCTCATGCTCTTCGCGCTCGACCGCCTAAGCCAGGGCATCGAGGATGCGATCGACCACCAGATGCGGGGTGCTGTGGGTCCGGACCGGCTCCTTCGGCTGCTGGAGGCTACACTCCCCGTCGGTCCCCGGCAGGCCCAAGGGTGGCGAATCTGGTTCGTGTTCACCGGGTACGCGCTCGCCCATCCCCGGCTAATGGAGGAGCATCGACGGCGACTGGACCGGCTCCGACAACGGATCGCCACGGAATTGAGTGCGCTCCGCAAAGTGGGGGCCGTAGCTGGTACGGTAAAACCACTCAAGGAGGCCGATGCGATCGTGGCCTTGGGCGATGGCATCGGCCTTAGTCATCTCCTTCGCCCCGAACTCTACCCTCCGGCCCGGCAGCGCGAGATCATGTGGACCTACCTGGGTCCCCTCCTCCGGCGTAAGGGCCGGGACTCCCCCAAGAGCGGCCGCGCCTGACGGCTGGACCGTCCTTTGGCTATGGTCGATAGCCGAACCCGCGCAACACGCGACCCGGGCGGGCGCCGGTATACTTGCCATTTTCCAAGACCACCTGACCGTTCACCAGCACGAAATTGAAGCCCTCCGAGGGCAGCGTTGGCTCGGCAAACGTGGCCCGGTCGCGCACGGTGAGTGGGTCGAAGACGAGAATGTCCGCGGCGAGCCCCGGCGCCAATTTCCCGCGATCATATGCCAGGATTTCATTGGCGGCGACCGAACTGGCGCGGTGGACCGCCCCTTCGAGCGAAAGCACCCCGAGGTCCCGCACGTACCGCGCGAGGAGCCGGGCAAAGGCGCCGTAGGCGCGCGGATGAACCCAGAAGCCGGTGGCAGCGGGGCCGGCGTCGGTATCGAACGAGGTGAACTCCTCCCGCATCGCCTTCATCTTATTAGCTTCGGACATGCTTTGGGGCATGGCGAACGCCTCGGTCTGGGCAATCTCGAAAAAGACGTCCCAGGGATCCTTGCCCACCCCTCTCCCGATCGCCCCGATGCTTTGGCCGTTGTACTTCGTGTATTGCGGCAGGGTGAGACCGGCGACGATGACTCGATCCCAATCATGGCCGGTGTGGGCGTACCAGTTCTCCCACCCGCCTAGCGACTCCATTTCCTTGCGCATCTCGGCCCGGATGGATGGACTCTTCAATCGCTCCAGCAAATCCGCTTGGCCTTGCGCCGCGTGACGCGGATGGAGGAGCGCGCGGATCCCAAGGCCGTTGTTGATGTAGGGGTATACGTCTGCGGCCACCTGTTGCCCCGCTGCGCGAGCGGCTCTGATTCGGGCGAGCGCGAGATCCATTTTGGGCCAGTTTGCTTGGCCCGCTGTTTTCAAATGGTAGATGTGGACCGGTGTTTTGGCTGCTTGGCCGATCCGCAGGGCCTCATCGATTGCCTCGAGCAGCCGATCGCCTTCGTTTCGCATGTGGGTGAAATAGCCGCCACCATATTCCCCCGCCACCTTGGTGAGTTCGGTAATCTCCTGTTCCGATGCGTAGACGGCCGGTGGGTAGATGAGCGACGTTGAGACTCCGATCGCTCCCGCTTCCATGGCTTCACGGACCAACGCGCGCATCCGATTGAGCTCATCCGGCGTGGCCTGACGATCTTTGTCACCGATCACGATTTGCCGGATCTGCGTGTGGCCGACCGTCTGCGCCATGTTCATGGGCATTCCCGCCGAGTCGAGCTTGGCGAAGAACTGCCGCATGGTATGCCAGCCCTTTTTCGCGGCTTCCTCCTCGCTCAACGGCGCGTCACTCTCGCCTTCCCCTGCGTTGATCGTCGTGATGCCTTGCGACAGCAGGTTGAAGGCCGAGTTGGGGTCTTGCAGGAACGACGCCGCGCTCTGGCCCATCATGTCGATAAACCCGGGCGCGATCACTTGGCCGGTTGCATCGATCGACCGCTTCGCGGTGGCGCCGGGAAGGCGTCCGATGGCCGCGATCTTCCCGTTACTGATGGCGAGGTCGGCGTAGTACCAGGGCGCCCCGGTGCCATCGACGATCCGACCGTGGCGAATCAGCAGGTCGTACTGACCTGAAAGCTGCGCACTGACGGCCACGGCCAGGGCACCGAGGGCACCGAGGGTTTGCCGGCGCATGCATACGGTGGTATTCCGCCGCATCAGAGACTCCGCGCATTGGTTGAAAGTGAGGGAAGCGATTCTCGCCTTACTGATGGGTCTTCCGTCGTGCTGAGAATGTAACACCCCCTCGGGCCTCGCGAACGGCCAATTGCGGCGGGTCGTGGAGTCGTGTTGAACGAGGATCGGAACGGGTGAAGCAGTCAGCGCGGCGTCGAGACGGCTCGATCTTCCAATGCGGCCCTCACGTGTTCGAGCAGCACGATGGGAGTGAAGGGTTTTCGGAGAAGGCGTTCTTCGGGGAGCAGCTCGCCTGCCAGGTCCGCACCGCCATACCCTGACATGAACAAGACCCGCATCTTGGGCCGGTCTTGGAGTAGGGCGGCGGCCAGTCGAGGCCCGCTCACTCCGGGCATGACCACATCGGTGAGGAGTAGGTCGATTTTGACCGGTGAGTTGGCGACCATCGTTCTTGCTTCGATGGCATCGCTTGCAACCAAGACCCGAAAGCCCTCGCGGGTCAGGACCTTTCGGGCAATTTCCCGGAGCGACGCCTCGTCCTCGACCACGAGAATTGTCGCGGATGCTCGGCCCGCCGTACTGGTGGGGTCCTCCGCGGGCACCGCTTCCGCCCGACCTTCTTCCAACCGGGGGAAAAATACCGAGAAGGTGCTCCCTCGTCCTGGTTCGCTCTGGAGGATCAATCCCCCCCGATTCTGTTTGAGGATACCGTAGACGCTGGCCAACCCGAGACCGGTGCCGCGGCCCGGTGGCTTGGTGGTAAAGAAGGGTTCGAAGATGTGCTCGAGGGTGGTTTCGTCGATGCCGGTTCCGGTGTCGCTGACGGTGAGGCGGATGACGGGGCCAGCCGCGGCGGTTTGAATGAGCAGATTGCCGCCGCACTGCATGGCGTCGCGAGCGTTGACGACAAGGTTCATGATGACCTGATGGATCTGGCTGCGGTCTGCCATGACGAGCCCGAGGTGGGGCGCGAGGTCCAGGGTGAGCACGATGGGTTCGCCGCCGAAGCGTTCGAATAGTTCGCGGTTCTTGGTAATGAGAGCGTTGATATCGATGGGTTCGACGGTGACGGCCTGTTTGCGGCTGAAGGCGAGGAGTTGCGTGGTGAGTTCGACGGCGCGGTCTCCGGCGTGGCGGATCTGGGTGACGGGCTTGCGCAGAGGATGGGTCGCGTCGAGCTTGGCGAGCAGCACGTTGCTGTATCCATTGATGACGGTGAGCAGATTGTTGAAATCGTGTGCGATGCCTCCGGCAAGGCGGCCGATGCTTTCCAGCTTCTGTGCCTGGCGGAGTTGGTTTTCCAGATTGAGGCGTTCGGTGACGTCACGCTTAAGGGCCACGAAACCGGTGATATCGCCGCCGGCGCCGGTGATGGGGGAGATGGTGGCGTCTTCGTCGAAGAGCGTGCCGTCTTTCTTGCGGTTGATGAAGTGCCCGG
>JANYKV010000038.1 GCA_025358055.1 Gemmatimonadota bacterium | reverse complement strand
TTGACCCCCCGCTCGTAGGCCTGGTGGTACTGCTTGCTGCCAGCACTCAAGCGCTCGCCCAGTCGCCTTCGCATGCCGGCGGATGGATCGTGACGCGGCCACGCTCGAAAGCGGCCTTTGGAGTCACGGCCGATACGATTCCTGAGGCCCAGGTGGACTCGGTGGCGAAAACGGTTCGTGCAACGGCCGGTCGTTACGCCCTGCTCATCCGGTTTGATCCAACCTGCTCTCGGTTCTTCGCAACACGGGAACGGGTGGTGGTCATGCTTCAAGTGCTTTGTGATCGTCCCAAGATGCGGATCGCGGACTACGGCATTGCCTTCATGGCCGTGGAGTCGCGGGGCGCCGTTGTAGCTGGGCCGGTATTCGAAGTGCCGGAGTGGATCGAGCAAGTAGTTCCGAGTTACCGAAGAAGCAGCGACCCGCGCCACGCGCGCCGCAGCCAGACGAGGCAGTTCAGGGTGCCCTGATCCACGGAGAACCAGGCTTCCCTACTTGGCGGATGTACAACCAAGTAGTTGGAGCGGGCAGGCAGTGCGGGTGATGAAGCTGCTACCGGCTAGGTCATCGCCACCCCGAACTAACAGGTGCACCATGGGACCAGTTCGAGCCATCGTGGCGGCCGGATATCTCCGGGCTGGATTATCGACGCAACCGCTACTACGACCCGAGCACCAGCCGGTTTACCCAAGAAGATCCGATCGGGCTCGCGGGGGGCCTGAACGCCTATGGGTTTGCCAACGGGGATCCGGTCAACTTCAGTGATCCGTTTGGGTTCTGTCCGCCGCGCGACAATCAGAACTGCAACACGGGAGATCCGAATTTGGACAACCAAAAGTCCCGGGATGTGATGGAGGAGGGCTATTCTGGGATGGAGTCCGATGCTGGCGGGTACAAGGTCGAGGCGGGCGGCGTTTGCTACAAGAATGGGTCGTGCAAGGGCGGCCGTAACGCGACGCGGGAGGACATCGGCATCGCGATCGATGGAAAACGCCCTGTACGATTTGACTGGCACACCCATGGAAACGAAGGAAGGCCCCGACAAAGCGGCATTCCTGGCGACATGTACACCGAGGGTGCTAGTGGTCCCGATTTGGGGGATGCTCAAATGACCTATCAAAATCCGGTTCTTAAGATACTTGGAAATACGTGGCCCACATACATCATCGGGGCGAACAAGATCTACCGCATTACCCCCGATGCCAATGGTGCGCCGGTCGTCACCACGTTCTCGCGGTGGACACCGTGAGGTTCACCCGGGGGTCATGGACTGTGAAGTGCCGCGGGATCGGAGCGGGCCTGCCGCTGCTGACGTTGCTTGCTTGCGTGCATCCACGGTCCGTCGAAACAGCTGACGCCGGCTACCTTCTGCCCGGCCCACAAGCTGGGGCTGCTTTCGGTGTACAGCCCAGCTCAAGGATTCCAGAGCAGCTGCGTGATGTGCCGCGCGTTATCGTTGAAGCTGCCGCCAAACACGCGGAGCAGCGGAGTAGGGTCCCCGTCTGCAATCGGTTTTTCCCGTCCGGTGAGATCTACATCGTGGTGTTTGCCTCGTTCTGTGGAGATCGATATGGCAAAGAAACTGACTCTCGTTTGCTCGGTGCATTTCGGAGCACCGGAGTATTTGTAGGCGAGATCAGCTGGATGATTCAGGAGGGCACGGCAGAGCTGCACCCTTATTTTAGGTTCCGATAAGAGAGCATCCTCCAGCTCAAGTCGTTTCCGACGAAGCCCGGCATAACAGCGGGGCTTTCGTTTTTAGCGGCTGGCGGCTGCCCGCTGGCGGGGCCGGGTGCGCTGGCGGGCGGCGTGGAGGGCATCGAGGAGCTTGAGGACGGTGCGCTGATCGGCGGTGGGGAAATCCTCGATCTTCTGGAGGCGCTTGAGGAGGCGCGCGGTGCGCGGCGAGCGTTTCTCCGTCAGCGGTTTCAACCCCAGCGATTCATCACTCGACACCCGGAAGACCTGGGCGAAGTCGACGAGCAGGGCACCCGGCGGCTGCTGGCTCTCGGTTTCGTAGTAGGCGATGCCTGCGCGGGACGGGGTGCGGGCCTGGGACAACGGGACCAAGGTAGCGCCGCTCTCCCAGAAGTCGGCCGCCCCGGATCTTAGGTACGATGCGCTGGGGCGGCGCGTCCTGGTCCTGTCGCACCGCACCTGTACGGACGTCACTTACCTCTATTGTTACACGGCGTTTGCCCGGCGGACCATCTGGGATGGCACCCAGGTCTGGGCGCGCGAGTACCTCCGCCGTGCCGCCGGCCGCGGGAATTTTCCAGAGTCCCCGATCAGCCCACGAGCTGAAGACGATCATGCCACGACTGCCCCAGGTCGCTCCCGTCACGACGCCGGACCAGCGGGTGATCGTGACCGGAGCTCCCCCGGAGACTGGCACCTTCTTCATCTGACCGCCCGCCATGAACCCAATCCACCGGCCATCTGGGGAGTAGAAGGGCGCGGAGGCGCCGTCCGTACCCGCGAGCGCGTGGCCCGTGGGCTGATCGAGGAATCGCACGAACAGATGACGAATCCCATCCGTGATCCCGAGGTAGGCAAAGCTGCTCCCGTCCGGCGCCAACGCGATTTTCGAAGCAGCGTTCTCTCGCGCGGGACTGTCCGGCGGGAGGGTCATCTGACCTGGCTGGCCACGACGTCGACGACCGCCACGTGCTCGATGACGAGCTCGGCGGCCGGAACAGGAGCCTGGGCGATCACGGCCAGCATCGCGATCAGCAGTGGCGTCACCGTGCTACCGTTGGCAAGACTATGGGTCATACTCCGTCCGATCGACAAGCGAGGCAAGCCCGCTTCTTCCTCTTTCGCCAAGCCAATCAATACTCGGAACGTCGCCGATCGTGGAGGCATCGATCCGGAGTCCATTCGCCCCGAGTATAGTGTCCGCGAAGGCCATGGGCCGATTCTAGTGCACTGCCAAGATGAGCAACACGAGGCCGCCTTCCTCGCCGCGGAGGTGACAGCCCCGCTGCGATATCGGCACTATACGCCGTGAACCGCCGGAGTGAGACGATCAACCCAAGGTCAGTAGAACGCCCTCACGCGAAGGGTCACCACCAGTGCCGGTCCTCGATCACGATTATAGCCCGGATTGGTGATCCGCTGCAGGTCCGGGGACACCTGCAGGTGCGAGCCGAATTGCCACCGGTAATACAGCTCTCCGACGATTTCGGAGCCGTAGCGTAGACCACCGTCACCCAGAAGAAAGCCTCGTCCACCCGCCGCAAGGTAGGCGCGATGCGCGCTGGAGATACCGTCAACCGTTATCGCCGCTCCAAATCGATCGGCAGCACGCCCCCAGCGCGCACCGGCCAATTGAAGTCCGGTGCTCAGGTGGGTGTCGGCCTCGGTGAACGCGAAGCTTTCGTTGTGGCCGTCACTCCAGCCGAGGCGAGCAAAGCCGCCGGTTTCGCCCTGGTCCGCCAGCGGCAACTCGACGTTCAGCCCGAGGCCGAATTTCGTGCGACCCGGTGCGTCATCCGCGGCAATATCGGGGGCACGATGGTGCGCTGCTCCCAGAGCGGTGGCGGTGGTGTATCGTCCCATCCGCGCATGGTTCAAGTAAGCGAGGAACCGCACGACGGCGCCGCTGGGCGGGGTCAGCGTAAGCTCCACGTTGTCGCCCCGCGCGTTGGCGAGATCGCCGTCGAATCGATTCCCGTTGGCAAACGTGGGCATCTGGAAGCTGCCGGCGCGTAGCATCCAGGAGGGGCTGACCCATGTGACTGCGACTCCATAGGAGTATCCGCGCGTATCCGCCGCATAGTCCCATGCCGCATTCTGAAACAGGGCCCAATCGAGGAACTGGGTACGGGTCGCGTTCGCATAGCGATTGAGATCGAAGAGGTCCGTTACGCCGAGTTTTCCGACCGTGACCTCGACGCGCTGTCTCGCGACGATCCGTGGTAGGTCATCCGGTGCGCGCGCGATCGTGTCGAATACGGCACCACCCAAGGGGTGGGTCCACCGGACGAATGCACGGGCGACATACGGCGCGTCACCGAGGTCGACCGAGCCTTGCCGGAGGACATCGCCGTTGGTCACTCCCGCAACGCCAGAGGCGTGACTGATCCCGGCACCGCGGATCATCTCGGCATCCACGTAGACCGCGAACCCGGCCCCGAGGCAGCTCCCTCCATACAGTCCGTAACTCTGGCTCACCTGTTGATCGCCGTCGCTCCGGAGACTCATGGGTGTGGCGTACGGACTCGAAAAGGGAAACAGCTTCTGCCCGATGAAGGTGGCTTGGGCGCCGAGCAGCGTCGCTATATAGGAGGGACACGACGCCGTTTGGGCCGACGCGAGCGCCGGGATGCCCAAGCACGCGACGGCACTCGCGACCCACCGGATCAGAGCCACGTGCCAAATCGCCGCATGTACCAGCTCTTCATCACATGCGTCAGCGCGGCATAACCTATCGCAATCGCCAGAAGCCACGCGAAGTAGCTCACGGGAAGTGGAACCAAGCCGAGTTTGGTCCCCAAGGAAGAGAACGGCAGGAGGATGCCGCACCCGATGATCGCCGCCGTGAGTACCAACACCGGCCACGTCGCTCGGCTTTGCACGAACGGGATCTTCGCCGTCCGGATCATGTGCACGATCAGCGTCTGCGTCAGCAACGATTCGATGAACCACGCGGACTGAAAGAGGGTCTGGTGCTCCACGCTGTTGGCTCCGTAGAGGTACCACATCAGAGCGAAGGTGGCGATGTCGAAGACCGAGCTGGTCGGTCCGATGCAGAGCATAAACCGGCCGATGTCATCGGCCCGCCATTTCCGCGGCACGGTGAGGTATTCGGGATCCATGTCGTCCCAGGGGATGGATGCCTGCGACAGATCGTAGAGCAGGTTCACCGTCAGGAGTTGGATCGGCAGCATGGGCAGGAACGGGAGGAACGCGCTCGCGATGAGTACGCTGAACACGTTCCCGAAGTTCGAACTCGCCGTCATCTTGATGTACTTGATCGTGTTCCCGAAGGTCTTCCGCCCTTCGATCACGCCCTCCTCGAGCACCATCAGACTCTTCTCAAGCAGGATGATGTCGGCGGATTCCTTCGCGATGTCGACGGCGGAATCCACCGAGATGCCGACGTCGGCTTCACGGAGGGCGCCGGCGTCGTTGATCCCGTCGCCCAGGAACCCGACGGTGTGGCCGCGCGCGCGGAGCGCCCGGACGATCCGGACCTTGTCGGCGGGCGTGAGCTTGGCGAACACGATGCCGCGATCGGCCGCTTCGCCGAGCTGCGAGTCGTCCAGCCCGGCGAGTTCGTTGCCGAGGACGATACGGTCCACGTGGAGCCCGACGTCGCGGCATACCTTGCGGGAGACGAGATCGTTGTCCCCGGTAAGGATCTTGACCGTGATGCCGTGCGTCTTGAGGGCTTGGAGCGCAGGCCCGGCGGTCTCTTTCGGGGGGTCGAGGAAACTGATGAACCCGGCGAGTATGAGGTCCGACTCGTCAGCCACCGCATACGGTCCGTGGGTCGAGTCGAAGTCTCGATAGGCCACCGCCACCACCCGAAACCCGTCCTCGTTGAGCTCTGCGACCACGTCCCGAGCCACCTGCCGGCGCTCGGGCGTCAATTCCATGACGCGATCCTCGTCCCGCGCCGAGGTGCAGACGGCGAGGACCTCCTCCACCGCCCCTTTGCAGATCAGCTGGTGGTGAGCGTGCTGGTGGTCGACGACTACGGACATCCGCCGGCGGGTGAAGTCGAACGGGATCTCATCGAGCTTGCCGTAGGCGTAGTCGATCGCCAGCTCTTTTTTCAGTTCGCCGTGGTCCAACACCGCCCGGTCAAGAAGGTTCTTGAGGCCGGTTTGGTAGTAGCTGTTGAGGTATGCCAGGGCCAGCACCGAATCGTCCTCTTCCCCGACAATATTGATATGGCGCTCCAGCACGATCTTGTCTTGGGTGAGAGTGCCGGTCTTGTCGGTGCACAGCACGTCCATCGCGCCGAGGTTCTGGATCGAGCTGAGCCGCTTCACGATCGTCTTGTGCCGCGCCATGGTCACCGCGCCCTTGGCAAGGTTCGTGGTGACGATCATCGGGAGCATTTCGGGTGTGAGCCCCACCGCGATGGCGAGGCCGAAGAGCAACGCCTCGACCCAATCATGCTTGGTGAACCCGTTCAGCAAGAACACGATGGGAACCATCACGACAATGAAACGGATGAACAGCCAACTCACTTTGCTCACCCCGACGTCGAAGGCAGTGGTTGCGCGTTGGCCCGTGAGCCCTTTGGCCAACGCGCCGAAGGAGGTGTGGCTTCCTGTGGCTGCTACCACGGCAGTCGCAGTCCCGCTGACGACACTCGTCCCCATGAAGCAGATGGTCGGGAGCTCGGTCAGTCCAGGAGGTGTCGCTGGTTGTGGTGCGCGCTCGGCCTTCTCGACCGGAAGCGCCTCGCCAGTGAGCGAGGACTGGCTGATGAAAAGATCCTTGGCCGAGATCACGCGCATATCGGCCGGCACCATGTCTCCGGCCGAGAGGTAGACGATGTCGCCGGGGACCAGTTCGTCCATCGGGATCTCGCGGCGACGCATGGCCGGCGTGCTGTCGGCCGGGAATTCGTCGCCATCGCGCTCCACGGCCGTACTGGTGCTCACGAGGGCCAGCAGCGCCTCGGCCGCCTTGTTTGACCGAAACTCCTGAACGAATCGAAGCCCGGTGCTGAGGAGCACCATGAGGCCGATCACGATCAGCGCTTCCCGGTCGCCAGTCGCGCCGGAGACGATCGCCAACGTCGTCAGGAGGAGGTTGAATGGATTGGCAAAGGCGTGGCGGAGCTGCGTGTACCATGCGGGCGGCTTTTCGTGCGGAACTTCATTCCGGCCAAAGCGTTCTCGACGCCGCTCCACTTCCTCGTCGGTGAGACCGGCGCGGTGCGCGCCCAGATCGGCGAGCGCAGCGTCGGTGTCGAGCCAGGCGAGACGATGCAGTGCATCGCCGGTCTCTGGCTTGCCGCCGGCCGGAGCACGAAGATCGAGGGTGCGGGGGAGGGCAGGGGTTCCACCGGAGATGGTCGTCATGGAGCGCTCGCTCGTACGGGTTTTAGCACTGCGCACCGTAAGAGACGACTGACGTCTCAGCCACGTTAGGCAAACCCTTGGGTCGGGAGTGCCTGTTCTACCACGGGTCGACCTCTCTCGATGTCGCCGGGCAGTGGCCTGTGTGCTGCGCGGGAGCCTCGCCTACCGAGAACGTGTTGCGTGTGCGGCGGGTCGGACACGAGTAAGCCGCGGGCACATTGTAAGGGTCCCCGCAGCGACTGTCAAGATATCTGTCTTGCGTCGTATACCAACCGGGGTATAATTCACGATACTCCCATGGGTATGGTATGGCTCCTCGCGCATGCGGCCGTCGTCCCGTTCGGCGTTCTCTCGGCGCCACCGCACTGGTACGCCATCGGGGCGAGTGGTGCCGTGGTGGTCTGGGGGCTACTGTCGTTCCGCGCCAACCGGCGTGCGGCGGCGATGGTCCGCGCCCACCGGCATCTACTCATGCTGCGCCGGGCCGCCCGCCTCTTGGAGGTCCGCATCCCTGACCTCGCCCCGCTCCTGGGGGCCATCCCCCGTGAGCTCCGGCAGTGGAAACGGACCGGAGTACCGAGCGCCCAAGAAGATGGCGTCGTTCGTCTGCTGCACACCACGGTTGCCCTGCGCCGAGAGCTGCCGGCCGGCGCCGCCCGATGCCTGCTGACGCTCCGGTCGCAGCATATTGCGGCCTTCGAAGAGAACTGGCTGCATGTCACCGTCGCGTCACACCGGGATCACAATCGTTCCACAGCGGGGTGAAAGAACCCGGCACGCGGGGGAACCCCATGCAACGCTCAACCCCCGTCCGATGGGCCCTGCGGCGACCGCTGCGCACCTCGGTCTATATCCACGCACACCTCGTGAGGGACTATGGCGCATACGGTCCGTGATAAGGACAAGCTGGTGCGACGCGTGCAGCGGATCGTCGGGCAGGTGGAGGCGGTACGCCGCGGGCTCGAGGAGGAGGACGACTGTGCGGATATCATGCGGCTGATTGCCGCCGCTCGTGGGGCTATGAACAGCCTGATGGCGGAGGTGGTGGAGGGTCACATCCGCTACCACATGGTCGACCCCGATCGGAGGCCCACCTCTGCCGAAGGTCGGGCGGCACAAGAGCTGATCGACGTCGTCCAGTCGTACGTGAAGTGAGTTAGGGCGCGAGTACGGCCTACTCCGACCCTGGCTACTGATCACCCGTCATCGAACGCCGACCAACCCGCGGACCGCTTCAACCATCTTCGCGGAATCGAAGCCATATCCGTCCTTGAACACGGTCTCGACCTTCTTGATGTCGCTGATTTGCGCCGCCGGGTTGCCGTTGACGATCGAGAGTTCGGCCAGCTTGCCGACTTCGATCGAACCGGTCTGGTCATAGATGCCCAGCGCCTTGGCGCCGTTGGCACTGGCGATCTGAATAGCCTCGACGGGAGTGAAACCGGCCTCGACCAGAAGCTCCACGTTGCGCTGATCGCCGAAGCCGAACAGAGCGCCGCCGTTGCCGGTCGGATCGACGCCGGAAGCGAGCAGCCCGCCCGCCTTGGAGAACGCGTACTCGTACTTCATCCCCGTCTTGAACACATCGAGCGGAATGCCCGCATTGGGCACCTCCGCGATGTGGGTCCGAGAAATGAGATACTCGGTCCGTGCGTCGGGCGACATGGCGTCGAGCACCCGCTGTTCGAGCGGCGGACGGTTGGCCACGAAGAGTTCGTAGACGACGAGCGTCGAGGTCAGCGCCACGTTCCGCGCGATCATCGCCTTGAATGTTTCCTGGACCGCGGGACTGTTGACGTCGAGCCCGATGAAGCTCTTCATCATGTTCGGGGAGCATTGATCGGCCAGCCGGGTCGCATCGTAGTCGGAGTTGGCGAAAAGCCCGTGCTCGTGCCCATCGATGCCGAGCACAACGGCTTCGCGGTGGGGTACGGAGCAGAGGTGGCCGGTGAACTTGATCCCCCGTTTGTGGCCTTCGTCGATCGCCGCCTTCATCGCGCTCCGGCTCACGCCGGTGTAGAACTTGAGCCACTGGACCCCTTCCTCGGCCCAGTACGCGACGACCCGGCGAGCCTCCGCCTCGTCGTGCAGCTGGGGAGGGACCAGGGAGGCGGTGCCCCCGCAAGCGTGATCTTGGGCGGCGCGTTGGGTTGTCTCAGAATTGTCTCAGAACTGTCGGGCACACCGGGGTACACCAGTGCACACCGCACCTATCCAAGTGCTTGAAATGAAGGGTGATAGGTTCGCAGTATACCCCTCGGTCACCCCCCCCCCGGTGGCGGTCTGAAAATCCGCGTGTCGGGGTTCAACTCCCTCCCCGGTCCAAGCCTCTGAGTAAACCTTCACACGATACACATCCGTCCTTCCGCTGCGTCGTCGTACCATTGCCCCTGTACCCGACTCGATCCGCTCAGGTCACATCCGATCCGCCCGAATCCGGGTCTTTAGACCACCCTGTTCAAAGGGGCCTAGTATGACGATGCCACACAAGCTGCTCGTGCCGCTCGCACTTCTCTCCGCGTGTGGAGGACTGGACAAGATGACCGGGCCAGCTGAACGGGCGAGCAAGGCCCCCACCCCGATGGCGGCGGCGAGTGGTGATGCCACGACAACAACGAATGTCTACTGCCCCGCACTCGCCAGCGGTTGTTTTGCCCTAAGAATCACGATGACTCAACTGGAAGGAACCACCAAGTACGTGATCTCGATTCAGAACCTTCAGGGGAGCTATGGCACGGGTACGGCCCCCTTCGGCATCAATGGCATCATGTTTGGGAGGGTGAATTACACAATCGGTGCGGTAAAGCCAACCGATACGATTCTTTGGGGCGGGTTGGACGACAACTTCCCCCTGTTGTCGGGCCAGGTGCGTGCGAATACCTGCTGTACTGCGCTGTGGGAGGACGCCCTTATCCCCATCAATTTTGAGGCAATCGCCCATAACGACCATTGGACCTCCCAATGGGGGTTCGTTGGTTGTACTCTGCCATCCTCCTCCGATGACCTCTATATCGGGGTCTTTGACCTTCAAACCTGCCCCAAGAAAGGGCTCAACGGCTGGGTCACGTTCAACTACCATTTTTACACGACAAAAGCTGATCCTGACGGGAACCCGGGTCCCATAATGCCAGGCATTACTACCCTCGGTTATGCGAACTTCTCTGTCGGGGGATGCACCTTCCTCCTGACTGGCGGTAACAGCTGCCCAACGTTCCCGTATCCCAAACCGAAGTGACCTGAACGCGAAGGGAAGAGTTCCAATGTGCGAAAGAGGCAAAGGGTTGATGTGACCCTTTGCCTCTTTGGGGGGGAAGGGAGCCGCCCCCGACCCCTCCTACGGCGTGCCTCAATTGTGCCTCTTCTGTGCCCGACCGCTCTCGAAGGACCGGTGTTAGGCGATCTCGGAGCCCCTCGACGAGCCCGAAATCGTCGCAGGTCACCTGCTTGGAAGACGCGGGGCTCTTGCCCCCCATGTTCGAGCGTTCGACGGTGAGGTGGGCCGCGAGCTTCGGAGCCAGCAATGGGGTTGAGCGACGTGTTGGCGCCGGAACTTGCTGATCGAGCATTGGTAGGCCGAGGCTGAACTCCCCTTGACCGAGGGCGGGGACGCGATTTTGGTTCCCAAGGTCTGGACGACGCAGCATCGAACAAGCGGCCGCGGGTTGCGGTTGCCCCTACTTTGGGTTCGAGGGCTGTATTTCAACCATCCTGGCCAATCGCCGCAGGACTTTCCCGTTTTTCGAGAGGATCGCATGAATCGCACTGCCTATCTCTTGGCCGTCCTCGTTGGGTCGTCAACCACCTCCGGGTTCGTGCAGGAACTCCGCGCGCAAGCGAGCCAGCAGAATGACCACACCGACGCGGCGGTGGCGCTCCGAGTCGGGTCGCTCGGGCTTGGGCTGGAGATCAGTAAGCTCCTCAGCGACCACATCGGTGCTCGGATTAGCGGCAACTACTTCAGCTTGTCGCGTTCGGGCAGCCGGAAGAACATCGACTATGACTACGACGTCAAATTCCAGGCGTTTGCAGGACTGATCGACCTCTATCCAGGCGCCCGCTCGAGCTTCCACATTACCGGTGGCGTGATGACGGACCCACTCAAATTGGGCTTGACTGGCAAACCAACCGGCACCGGGACCTATGACCTCAATGGAACCACATACTCGAGTGCACAAGTGGGCACCCTTACGGGCGAAATCCGCTTCCCCAGTGCAGGGCCATACGTAGGAATTGGCTTTGGTACCCCGGCGAGAAACGGTGGGGCCATAAAGTTTTTCTTTGACCTGGGAGCGATGGTCGGCCATCCCACGGTCAGCCTGACTGCGACGGGTGCCACCCCCGGCTCCCAGTTGGCGAGAGACCTTCAGGCCCAGGTCGCTTCGACGCAAACGGATGCCGAGAAGCTGAAGGTGTACCCGGTAATCAGCCTTGGGCTGGCCTATAGCTTCTAGTCATGCCAGTCTTGTACCTGTATCTATTACCCCCTTGGAGCCGACGGCGCGGTGCCATCATGTCAGAGCTCTACGGAGCGAGCCCGCCGCGGCTGAAGCGCAAGGTCAGACGGTACGGACGGCGTACATAGGTGACAGGTGGCGGACCTCGTCCGTGAGCGCGCAGCGCTCGAGCGCCACTTGCCGCGAGGTTTCTGGATGATGATCCTGGGCAGCGATCACAGGGTGTTCACCGACCTCTCGGCGGTGCCAGCGTTCTCCACCACTCCCGATTCGCCGCAGGCACTCGCCACGGCCCAGGCGGTCGTGGTTGGCTTCGTTGACGAAACCAGGCATGGCGTACACTCGGACCTGATCCGCACGGGAGGGGCCGCGTTTCCGCTACGTCGCTTTCCCTGAGCGCTCCCCCAGAGCCCGCCATACGGTCGTCCTCGACGAGATGGCGGTGGTTCCCTCGGGGATCTCCTATGATATCCGTTCCCCGCGCTCGTAGGTGGGTTCCGCTCCTTGGCCTCGTTCTGGGAGTTCCGCGCTTCCTTGCGGCGCAGGAACCGACCGGCACGGTCCTCGTCCGGGTTCGCGCGGATAGCGTGCCGGCGGGCAACGCGGTGATCCGTTCCGGCCGAGTCGGTGCACTCACGTCTGCCGCGGGGCGTGCCAGCCTCGTCCTCCCGGTCGGAGCCCGGATCATCTGGGTGACCCTGATCGGGTTCCACCCCGAATCGCTCAGCGTCACGGTGCTCCCCGACACGAGCCTCACCTTCGATATCGCGCTCCACCGACCGACGGAGGAGCTGGAGGAGATCCGCGTGAGCGCGACCCGCACGGAGCGGCGCATCGACGATGAACCGGAGCGGGTGGAGGTGCTCAGTGGGGGGGATATTGCCGAAAAGACCCAGATGCGCCCCGCCGATTTGGTGAAGGTGTTGACCGAGATGGTTGGGGTGCGCATGCAACCCAGCGGTGGAGCGTTAGGCTCCACCCGGCTTCGCATCCACGGACTCCGCGGGCAGTACACCGCGATCTTGGCCGACGGTTTGCCGCTCTATGGCGGCATGCCCACTGGGTTTGGGATCCTTCAGCTCACCCCCGTGGACATTCAACAGGCGGAGGTGATCAAGGGGACGGCCACCGCGCTC